>JAMOBH010000367.1:0-5480 GCA_039908085.1 Magnetococcus sp. YQC-5 | reverse complement strand
AATATTTTTTTTTATTTTTTATTTTTTATTTTTTATTTTTTATTTTTTTTAATTAATAAAAAAAAAGAGTGGGTCTGGGGGATTCATCCCCCAGGGTTTTGCTTTTGACTTTTTCCCCGCAGGGCAACAAGTTTTCTATTCTAAAAAGGTGGACAAGTATGCATCGTGAATCGGTTTTGGTCTCCCAAGCGGGAGGGGCGTTGCGGGGACGATTGCAACCCCCTGGTGACAAATCCATCTCGCATCGTGCTGTGATTTTGGGGGCGTTGGCCACAGGCGAGAGCGTCATTCACCATTTGCTTGAAGGGGAGGATGTCTTGAAGACCGTGGCTGCCTTTCAAGCCATGGGGGTGACTGTGCGACAGGATGCCCAAAAGGTTTGTCGGATCACAGGGGTGGGACTGGATGGTCTTTCCGAACCCATGGATGTGTTGGATATGGGCAATTCTGGTACGGCCATGCGTTTGCTGACCGGCTTGCTGGCGGGTCAACCTTTTTTTTCCGTGTTGACTGGGGATGGGAGTCTGCGCAATCGCCCCATGGGACGTGTGATCACACCTCTGGGCCGCATGGGGGCACGGATTTTGGGACGGGATGGCAATCGTCATGCTCCGCTGGCCATTCATGGCACGGAGTTGCTGGGATGCCCTTACGTAAGTCCGGTGGCGTCGGCCCAGATCAAAACCTCTCTGCTTTTGGCGGGTTTGTTGGCATGTGGCGAGACCTCGGTGACTGAACCGGCCCGCTCCAGAGATCACACAGAGCGAATGTTGACCGCTTTCGGGGTGGATGTTATCCAGGATGGCTTGACGGTGGCTGTGACAGGACGACCCCACTTGCGGGGCATTGAGATGCATGTCCCTGGGGATATTTCCAGTGCTGCGTTTCCTCTGGTGGCTGCTCTGCTTGTTCCTGATTCGGATGTGCTGTTGACCGGCGTGGGAGTCAATCCCACCCGTACCGGCCTGCTGGACCTGCTGCTTGCCATGGGGGCGCGGATCGAACTCCAGAATGAACGCGAAGAAGGGGGCGAACCTGTGGCGGATTTGTGGGTCCGGCATTCCCAACTCAAGGGGATTCGGGTGCCCCCGGATGTCGTGCCACGGGCAATTGATGAATTGCCGGTTTTTGCCTTGGCAGCAGCCTGCGCCGAAGGGGAAACCCTGCTGACCGGAGCCGAGGAGTTGCGGGTCAAAGAGAGTGATCGCATCACCGCCATTGCCCTGGGACTTGGACGCCAGGGGGCCAGTATTCAGGAGTTGCCTGATGGGATGCGCATTCAAGGTCGCCCGCAAGGACTCGTGGGCGGGGCGGCGGCAGATGCCTTTCAGGATCATCGCGTGGCCATGACCCTGTTGGTGGCCGGATTGGTCAGTCAACACCCCGTGACCGTGACTGGACAAGCCAATGTGGACACCTCGTTTCCCGGTTTTGTGGAGGCCATGTTTGGCCTCGGTGCAAGAATTGGTTTGCAATCCAGGGAACCTGTGCGATGATAATCGCTTTTGTGGATGCCATGTCCACTCTTGATGCCAAGACAGATCTGGGCCTTTCATTTAAGCTGGGACATTTTGAAAATGTAGGTGAAATGGATTATAGTGGCTCGCACCCAAAATCCCACTATGCGCGTTGTCCCTGAACCTTTACTTGGCGGAATGGTTCCCTCTGTACCTCTCAACAATTTGTCCCACTTGAAGTGGGAGACCCTCTCCAGGGAACTTATATCATGATGAACGATTCCATGGTCTGCAAAGCCAATCGGCTGGTGGTGGCGGTGGATGGTCCTGCCGGGGCTGGCAAAGGTGCAGTCTGTCGGGCCGCAGCCGCACGTTTTGGACTGACCTATCTGGAAACAGGTGCTTTGTATCGGGCAGTGGGACTTTTTTCCATACGTCAGGGCATTGTCACCCCTGAAGCCCTGGCCGAAGTCGCGGCAGTCATGCCGTTTGCCTTCCGCAACATGGGGGAGGGACGTTACGGGGCGTTTTTGGGCGCAGAGGAGGTCACTTTGGCCTTGCGTGCCGAGGAGGTCGGACAGGCTGCCTCGCGTATTGCGGCCCTTCCAGGCGTGCGCAAGGCGTTGCATGGCTTTCAACGTCGCTATGGAGAAGGGGCCAATCTGATTCTCGATGGCCGGGATGTGGGAAGCGTGATCTGGCCGGATGCGGATCTGAAAATTTTTTTGACCGCCAGTTTGGAAGAAAGGGCCAAAAGACGCGCTCTGGAGTTGCAAGCGCGGGGAGAAGCTGTTAACTTGCGTGAATTGATCACCCGTATGCTGGAACGTGACACCAGCGATGCCTCTCGTACCCACGCCCCCATGGAACCCGCTGCCGGTTCTGTCGTCGTGGATACCACAGAGTTGACCTTGGCGCAAAGCCAGGAAACAGTGAATCAATTGATCGCCGGATTGCTGAATCGTTCCACTCCTGCCTGAAGAACTCAAACAAGCAGTGGTGCAAATGTTTTGTCTGGATGTTGATGTCGTGGGGAATGGTCCCCGTTAACTTTAACCGAAGGTGCCGGTCCGTGGCTTCTGAATCATTGAATCGTGACTTTGAATTTGAAGATGAAGATTTTGGTGCGTTGTTGGAAGAATCGTTTGGCAAGGGTGTGGGTAAGGAGGGGCAGGTCATTACCGGCACCATCATCCAACGCGAAGGGGAAGAGTTTGTCATTGACGTGGGGCTGAAGTCCGAAGGACGACTCCATGTCCGCGAATTTTTCAATGCAGATGGCAGTTTGTCCCTGGGTGTTGGCGACAAGATCGATGTTTTTGTAGAACGGTGCGAGGACCAGAATGGTCAGGCCGTCCTCTCGCGTGAAAAGGCCAAACGGGAAGAGGCCTGGATGAGTCTGGAGAAGGCCTTCAACGAAAGCCTGGTGGTGCGTGGTCGCATCATGGGTAAGGTCAAGGGAGGCTATACCGTTGATATCAATACCCTGGCGGCTTTCCTGCCCGGTTCACAGGTCGATGTGCGTCCTGTGCATGACATTTCCAGATTGCAGGACGAGGAACAACCCTTCGAGATTCTGAAAATGGATCGTCGTCGGGGCAATATCGTGGTTTCACGTCGTTCGGTCATCGAGAAACAACGCGAAAGTGCCCGTACCGCCCTGCTGGAAACCTTGCATGAGGGCATGATCCTCGATGGCGTGGTCAAGAACATCACCGATTACGGCGCGTTCGTGGATCTGGGTGGCCTGGACGGTCTGCTGCATATCACCGACATGTCCTGGAAACGGGTCAAACATCCCTCCAGTGTCGTGACTGTGGGCGATACGGTTGGGGTGCAGGTGATCAAGTTCAACTCCGAGACCCAACGCATCTCTTTGGGTATCAAGCAGTTGCAAACCGATCCATGGGAAGGCATCGGTGCCAAGTATCCCGCTGGAGCCAGATTCAGGGGTATTGTGACCAATATCACCGATTATGGTGCTTTCGTGGAACTGGAAGCGGGTGTGGAGGGGTTGGCCCATGTTTCGGAACTGGCATGGACCAAAAAGAATCTCCATCCCTCCAAGGTGTTGAATGTGGGGCAGGAAGTCGAAGTCATGGTGTTGGATGTGGACGCAGATCGTCGTCGCATCTCGCTGGGGGTCAAGCAGTGCATGGAAAATCCCTGGCAGACCTTTGCGGAAAAATATCCTGTGGGCACGACCGTGCGGGGCGAGATCAAGAACATCACAGAGTTCGGTCTGTTTGTCGGCCTGGATGGCGACATCGATGGCTTGGTGCATCTCTCCGATGTGACCTGGGAACCCAATCCCCCAGAAGATCTGCTCAAAACCTACCAACGTGGCCAGGAAGTCGAGGCCGTGGTTTTGTCACTGGATCCCGAAAAGGAGCGGATTTCCCTGGGACTCAAACAGGCCACACCCGATGGATGGACCCAATGGGCTGATGCCCATGCCAAGGGCGATACCGTGACCGGTATCGTCAAGGAAGTCAGCGCAACCGGAGTCATGATCCAGGTGGATAACGAGATCGAGGGCTTTTTGCGCAAATCCGAATACTCAAGGGATGACCGTGAGGGCATGGATTTCAAGGTCGGGAGTGAAGTGACTTCGCAAGTGATTCAGGTAGATCGTCAGAAGCGCAAAGTCATGCTTTCCATCAAGTCGATGGAAGTCACTCAGGAACGGCAGAGCATCAAGGAATATGCCGTTGATCCCAGCAACGCGACCAGCAGTCTGGGTGAAGTCCTCAGTCAGGCACTGGAAAAACAGGCCGGTGATACAGGCAAGAAATAAGGTTTGGCTCGTTTTCTTAACAGAGAGGCAACTATATGACCAAATCATCGCTGATCAGTGCTATTGCGATGCAATTGGATCTTTCACGCAAGGAAGCCGAGTTGGCGGTCAACACTGTGTTTGACACCATCAGTGGTTCTCTGGATCGTGGAGATCGGGTGGAACTCAGGGGATTCGGCAGTTTTGGACTCAAACAACGTCGCTCCCGTGATGGCCGGAATCCCAAAACCGGGGATCCTGTCCAGGTGGATGCCAAACGAGTATTGTTTTTCAAGGCAGGCAAGGAATTGCGTCAGCGGGTTGATGTCTGATTGATCCGGCTTGCCACAGTCAGTCGTCCTTGATCCTCTTTCCGGCCCAAAATAAAACAATGCTGGGGAGGCGGTTTGTCGCCTCCCCAGAAATGGCAGGAAAGAGGATTCCTGGTCGAATGGCTCCATGACTCTGCGCAGCCATAATGGACTTGTTTTGTGAACCACGGAATGCATGGAAGAGTACAGATTCATCAATCCGTTTCTGCAGCTCTTTTTTTGTGTTTACCGTGTTTTTTTGTAAGTTTTGTCTTGATGATTCAGAGTAAAGGTTTGTTCATGTTCGGTTGGATTTATTTGATTGTAGTGACGATCTTCGGGATGTTTGCCATTGTCTTTGCCATCAGCAATCAGGGCGAAGTGATGGTGCGTTTGCCAGGAGAGGTGATGCTGACACATGTCCCTTTGTTTGTGCTGGTGTTCGTACCTTTGATGCTTGGTTTTTTATTGGGAGCCTTTTCTGGCTGGACTGGGGGGCTGAAGTATCGCCAGCGGGTGGAACGTTTGCGTGACCAGAAACTGGCATTGGAACAAGAATTGACCAATCTGCGTAATCTCCCTTTGGCTAACGATTTCTGACCTTGGCGATCAACTTGGACGCCTCGATGGATTTTTCTCACCTCATTGGTTGGGTGGCGTTGGCTGTCACCTTGGGCGCGATTCTGTTTGGTTCTGGTCGTCGTTTGGGACGGGAGGAAGAGGCCAAACGCAGTCGTTCTCAGGATGATGGCCAGGAGTCTGCTTATTATTTTCGCGGGTTGAATTTCCTGCTTACGGACGAACCTGACAAGGCCATTGAGGAGTTTATCAAGTTTGTTCGGATCAACTCCGAGACCGTTGAAATTCATTTGTCTTTAGGAAAGTTGTTCCGGGCGCGGGGTGAGGTTGGGCGTGCGATTCGCATTCATCAAAATC
>JAMOBH010000366.1:0-5513 GCA_039908085.1 Magnetococcus sp. YQC-5 | reverse complement strand
GGGAGGCGGTGAACCGCCTCCCCAGACCCCTCCACCCTTTTTTTTTATTATTTTTTATTTTATTATTTTATATTTTTTTAAATTTTTAAAAAAAAGAGGGGGTCTGGGGGATTCATCCCCCAGGGTTTTTCTTTTGATTTTTCTTTCCCAAGGAATAGCGATATGTTTTTTATCATACAAATCGTGTTGGCACTATGCCTGCTGTCTCAAGCACACGCCGCCCCCCTGCCCCCCAACCAGGTGCCCGAACCATTGAAACCATGGGTGAGTTGGGTGTTGCATGGTCATGAGGAAAACCAATGCCCCATGACCTATAACGACGCAAGCCAACACATCTGCATATGGCCCTCTCGTCTGGCTCTGACGTTGGAATCGACATCAGGACGCTTCACACAACAAGTGCAGGTGATCAAATCCGCCTGGATCCCCCTGCCCGGCTCTGCGGAACGCTGGCCAACTGACGTCAAGGTGGATGAAAAACCGGCTCCCGTGATTGCTCGCGACCAAATCCCAGGTGTCTGGTTATCCGAAGGCACTCACACCCTGACCGGTGGATGGCACTACCCAACCATACCCGAATATCTGCCTGTGCCACCCCATTCAGGTCTGATCACTCTGACTGTGACAGGACACGGAATCCCGCTGGCCCTGCCAGATTCCCAGGGACGGTTATGGCTCCACCCGAAAACCACAGAAAAACGGGTGGAAGACCAACTGGATATGACCGTGCATCGCCTGATCCAGGATGGAGTCCCGATCGTACTGGAGACCCGTATGGAACTGCGCATCGCTGGCAAAAAACGGGAAATCCTCCTGGACCAACCCATACGCACCGATTGGATCCCCATGAGTCTGGACAGCCCTTTGCCCGTCCGCATGGACCCGGATGGCCGTTTGCGCATTCAGGCCCGCCCTGGTGTCTGGAATTTGACTCTGCGCCAACGAAATTCAGGAGTTGTCACCTCCATCGAATTACCCAAAGAACAGGTCTGGCCCTGGCCCGATGAAGAAATCTGGGCCTTTGCTGCCAATCATCCGATCCGCATGGTGACCGTCACCGGCGTGGATGCGATTGACCCGCAACAAACCTTGCTTCCCCAGGAATGGCGCAATCACCCCACCTTTCGGGTACGACCCGGCGATCAGATCCATTTTACAGAAAAACAGCGCGGAGAAACCAATCAGGCCCCGGATCGCCTGACTCTTTCACGGGAAATCTGGCTGGATTTCACCGGCCAGGGATGGACGATCCAGGATCTGCTCCAGGGATCCAACATGGGGTCGTGGCGTCTGGAAATGAATCCCCCCATGGAACTGGGACGGGTGACTGTTGATCATGAAAATCAATTCATCACCCGCCTGCCCGACTCCACGCGCAGTGGCGTGGAAATCCGCCAGGGCACCCTGGCACTCCACGCAGACAGCCGACTCCCCATGTCCCATGGCGTCATTCCGGCAACAGGCTGGAATCTGGACATGCAAAAGGTATCTGCCAAACTCCATTTGCCACCAGGATGGCATCTGCTCCATGCCACTGGGGCCAATGAGGTGAATCGAACCTGGATCAGTCGGTGGACCTTGCTGGATCTGTTTCTGGTTCTGGTGACTGCCCTGACCGTCTCCCAACTCTGGGGCCGGTTGTGGGGAGGATTGTCCCTGTTGACCCTGGCTTTGGCCTATCCTGAAGAAAAATCACTCGCATGGACCTTGCTTGCCCTGATGGCAGCCAGTGCCGTGGGACGTGTCATCAGCTCAACCGGAACCCTGGCCAAAATCATCCGCTTTTGGCGAGGCATGGCCTTGCTGATGTTGGTCTTGACCGCACTGCCCTTTCTGGTGGATCAGATACGACAAGGACTCTTTCCCCAATTGGAAATCAAGTATCCTCCCCACTTCACAGCCGAAAGCCAATTCAGAGATATGCCCCAGGCTCCCCCCCCTGCGGCAGCGGCGGCGGCAGACAATGAGAACCAGGCACTTCAACGATCCTCCTCGAAGGCCCGATCCATCAAGAAAACGGCCAAATCCTATTTGCGCCAAGAGGCCACCCCCTATGATGGCGACGCTTCCAACCGCAAGGCCAACCTGACCCAGACCGATCCTCGCGCCATGGTCCAGACAGGACCGGGCATTCCCCAGTGGAAATGGCGCGACATATCGATCAACTGGAACGGCCCGGTGGAACGGAATCAGGAATTGCGCCTCTATTTGCTTCCTCCATGGGGCAACCGGATCGTGATTGTGTTGCGTGTCCTCCTGCTGCTGTTTTTGCTGGTGCGCGTGGCGGATATCGGACGACCGGCGTTGCAGGCGATCACCCGGACCGGCAGGACAATGGCTCTGTTGATTCTGCTGGCCGGATTGGGAACCTTTGGTGTGAGCAGGGATGCCAACGCCGAAATGCCAGAGCCGCACCTCCTGGAAACCCTGAAAAATCGACTTCTGGAGCCACCCACCTGCATGCCCGCTTGTGCTGATCTGGCCCGACTGCGACTGGAGGCAGACGCGGAACGGTTGCGATTGCATCTGGAAATTCACGCGCTTCAGGAAACCGCCATTCCTTTGCCTGGCCAGGCTGGTCACTGGCAGCCCAGGGAGGTCATTCTGGACGGCAAACCTGCGCCGAATCTGACACGACACAACCCCTCCGGTGGTCAAGGAACGGTCTGGCTGCTGGTGCCATCGGGCATTCATGCCGTGATCCTGGAAGGGGAACTGCCTCGTCAGGAGAGTCTCCAGATCACCCTGCCCATGCTGCCCCGTTGGGCCGTGGCAGAATCCACGACCTGGAAAGTGGAAGGCATTCATGACAATGGTGTCACGGATGCCACTTTGCAACTGCGTCGCATCCAGGCCTCCACCGAAACCACTGTTAATGAAGAACTGGAATCGACATCCGTGATTCTGCCGCCTTTTCTGGAGGTGGAGAGACGGTTGATCCTGGGGCTGACCTGGGAGATCGAAACCCGTGTACGTCGGATCACTCAACCAGGCCAGTCCGTAGTGCTGGAACTGCCCCTGCTTGCTGGCGAATCGATCACAACCTCGGATGTGCGCGTCTCCGATGGCAAGGTTCAGACACGCCTGGAGCCGGATCAAATGGAACGGCACTGGCGTTCTTCCCTGGAAGTGCAAGAGGCCATCCACCTGTTGGCCCCGGAAGTCACACCATGGAGCGAAGTCTGGCGTTTGCAGGTATCACCGATCTGGCACATTGCTTTGGATGGGATTCCCGTCACACGCCACATCGATGACCAGGGTCACCATCAACCGGAATGGCGTCCATGGCCTGGAGAACGGGTGGGCATTCATGTCACGCGGCCCCAGGGTGTCGAAGGAGCGACATTGACGTTGGAAAAATCCGAGCTGGTGGTCACTCCTGGAGAGCGTATTGCGGAAGTCAAGCTGACCCTGCATCTGAGCAGCAGTCGCGGAGGTCAACATCCGATTCGTTTGCCGGAGAGTGCCGTGTTGTTGAATACGCTCATCAAGGGACAAAAGACATCGCTGAGTCAGGATGGTCGTCAAGTGATGCTGCCCATCACGCCAGGGAAGCAGGAGATCCAGTTGAATTGGCGGCAATCCGGGGGCATGCACGTGAATTATGTCACGCCGCAACCGGATTTGGGATTGAGCGGGGTGAATGGCACGCTACGGATCACCATGCCATTGCAACGTTGGATTTTATGGACTCATGGACCGACCATGGGACCGGCTGTCCTGTATTGGGGAAGCCTGCTGTTGATTCTGATGCTGGCTGTGGGTCTTGGACGCATCACCTGGGTGCCGATGCGTACCCACCATTGGGTGGTTCTGGGTTTGGGACTGAGTACGGTACATACGGTGTCGGCAGTGACGCTGGTGATGTGGTTTCTGCTCCTGGGATGGCGTGGCAAGGAATCCGGACCTTATACCCGATGGGGATTCAATTTGCGACAGGTGATCCTGCTCCTGTGGACTCTGGCTGCGATCCAAGCCTTGGAAGAAATTTTTCAACACGGATTGCTCGGCTATCCAGACATGCAGATCGCCGGGAATCACTCCAACCAGAGTGCATTGCAATGGTTCCAGGATCAGACCGCTCCCCTGTATCTGGAGGGTCAGGTCGTTTCCTTGCCCATTTTGGCCTATCGAGTGTTGATGTTGGTGTGGTCGTTGTGGTTGGCATCGGCCATGCTGACCTGGATACGTTGGGGTTGGTCCTGTTTCATCAAGGATGGATTGTGGCGTCAGCCGGAGCCGAAACCGAAGCCGGAGACCAAACCAGAGACGAAACCGGAAACGAAATCAGAATCACCTGCCCCCCCCTGAATCCCATTCTTAAGTAATGGGAACCGGATGAAGCTGGTGAACCAATGAGACATGATCCACGATGATTGTTTCAATCACGTCGCGACATGGAAATCTAAAATTTTGAGGTTGAAGCATGACACTGTTGACGCAAGTTGACAACAATGGGGCGGTGACACCATGTCCCCAATGTAATCAAGAGAATCCGCAAAACGCACAATTCTGCGTCCAATGCGGAAGCATGCTCTCTGTACCGCAGCCGAATCCAAACAAAAGGGCCCGATATTGTACGCAATGCGGTCACACGCTGCTCACACTCTCCACCTCTGTCCTTGACACGCGCCCCAAAAAACGCCGGGTACGAACGCTTCTGCTCTGGCTGCTGCTGGTCGCAGGCGTGGCATGGGCGGGGGTGATGCTGAACTGGTATTTTTCCAGTCGGGATAATGCATTAAACATGAAGTTCGTGATCATCCCCAGCGGGTGTTTCCAGATGGGATCTGGCGCAACCCCACAAGAAAGTCCTGTGCATGAAGTCTGTCTGGAACGATTTTACTTGAGCAAACATGAAGTCACTCAAGCACAATGGAAGGCTGTGATGGGGACCAACCCCTCTTCCTGGAATTCCTGCGGGGAACAGTGTCCTGTGAACAGTGTCTCCTGGAACAGTGTGCAGGATTTCATCAATCGTCTGAATGAAATGGGATCCAACAAGTATCGCCTGCCCACGGAGGCCGAATGGGAATATGCCTGCCGGGGAGGAGAACAACAAAGCTATTGCGGCGGGGATGATCTGGATCAGCTCGCCTGGCACTCTGGCAACAGTAAACCCAATATCCATCCGGTTGGGCGCAAAGCCCCCAATGGCTATGGCCTGTACGACATGAGCGGCAATGTCTGGGAATGGGTGTTTGATCGATATGATGAAAAATTTTATGCCAACTCCCCCAAAAACAATCCCCAAGGACCGACCCAGACCGATCAACAACACAAACGTATTTTTCGTGGCGGGAGCGTCAAAAGCAGTCAGGATTACATGCGTCCCACCCTGCGCAACGCCAATGACCCACGCGCCCGCTTCGGTGACTTGGGCTTCCGGCTGGTGAGAGTGCCATAAAAAAAATTATTAAAACATAATGTTCATGTTTCGGAAAAACAAAAAAGCAAAACCTTGGGGGGCGGTGAACCGCCCCCCAAACCCCCCACCCTTTTTTTTTATTTTT
>JAMOBH010000365.1:0-5537 GCA_039908085.1 Magnetococcus sp. YQC-5 | reverse complement strand
GGGGGATTCATCCCCCAGGGTTTTGCCTTTGTTTTTTTTCCTGAATGACATCAAGTTTCTTTCAGGCGTGACTGACCGTCGAATGCGCGTTACAAGAATCAATGCGCCGATGGACAGTTCGCTGAATTTCTTGTCCGTTTTTTCTTTCCGCAAGCCGCAATTCATAGAGTTTTTGCAAATTGAGCCATATTTCCGCAGATGTTCCGAGCCATTGAGCAAGCCGCAAAGCCGTATCCGCAGTTAATGCCCCCGTTCCAGCAAGTATTTGGTCAATACGGTGTTGTGGAACGTTCAATGCTGCTGCCAATTGTGCTGGTGACATGTTGAGTGCCTCCAGTTCATCAGCCAAAAATTGGCCAGGGTGGATAGGATCGCGTGCCATGCTTGTTTTCTCCTAGTGGTAATCCACAATCTCGATATTGAATGGTCTGTCCTGGTCTGGTGGCCACTCAAAACAAACCCGCCATTGTTGGTTAATACGGATGCTGTATTGTCCTTTGCGATCTCCTCCCAAGGCCTCAAAACGATTGCTTGGCATCTTCTTCAAGTCATCCAGGTTCAAGGCGGTTTCGAGAATATCCAAGCGTCTTTCGGCTTGATCTTTGAAAGAATGAAATTGTTTTACTCGCACGCCATCAGCAAAACTTTTTGTGAGTTTGTCACGGTATTTTTGTTTCTGCTCTTGTGGTTTGGCTGTACCGACCATACTGAAGCATCTCAAAAAAAAGATACAGCATCAAATATTCTGTAAGCAAGTGGGATGCATCATTCAAAAAATTCACCACAAAAATCAAGCAAAACCAACAGCACCATGCGCTGGATGGATGATCTGGCCTTCGCGACGGGCGATATTGATCAATGCCATGCTGTCGTCCTCTTCCCATTGCCTGGTTCCAACCCCTACCGGTTCGATACGCACATCTGCATTCAGGGTTGCATGCCAAAGACGCCGTACATTGTTCCAGTTGGTATCGTTATCAAACAAAGGGGAAACGACCATGACATCAATATCGCTCACCTCAGTTGCATTTCCCCGCGCATGGGATCCATAAAGCACAGCAAAATCCACCAGCATGCCATTGTGACGCAAAACCTGAAGATAGCTCTGGACAGCGTCTATAACTGACTGATCAACCATGTGATCAAATCCCATGATTGCCTTGCACCCTATCCAAGTGCGATGTCTGAGCAGACAACCGGTATCTTGGACCAACAGCAAGTGTGCGGGACACACCTTCCGGGTCGCCTGCAATCACGGAGAGATAAGCGCGAGCCGGCTGGTCAGGTTCAGAACGGCCTTGCTCCCAATCCATCAGTGTACCAATTGGAATATGATAACGCGCAGCGAATTCCTCCAGCGTTAATCCAAGCGCACGGCGCAAGGTCTTGGTTCGAGGGACACGCTTCGCGGAACTCAACTGTTCAGGTGTCATCGGCCTCGCATCAGGATCAGCGGCTGCGGCTGATGCCATTTCCTCCTCGGTCATAGGGCGCATGGGCCTTTCTGGGAACGGTCTTTCGCTTCCATCGGTCAATATCTCAACAACCGTACCGTCAGACTGTATTCTCGCGGAAGTAATAGTCTTGCTCATGTCGCTCTGCCTTTCTCACTGAAATAATCCATATACGTTCACCGCGTTCTGTATATGTCACATGCAGAAGAACGCCATCACTCATGCCAAGTAAATTAATGCGCTCCTCTCCATAATCCTCACGGTCATCAATCCAATCAACCGCAAACATGTCGCCGACAGCTTTGGCTCCCTGTTCAAACGTCACCCCATGGTTGCGCCAATTGGCATCAGCTTTTGGAGGGTGCCAGTCAAATAGTTGGTGCATCATGACGGGAAATGTTAAAAAGCAGTTCACGCCCCCCTGTGGAGGGCCGGAGTCCACCAGGTATAAATCGCCGGCAACCCTCGATAACGCTGATTCTCATCCATGCCATAACCCACCAGACGCACATCCGGGACTTCATACCCCAAAAAATCCAGGTGCAACGGATCGGGATCCAGCACGGTCTTATGCAACAACACCGCCACCTGAATGGAACGAGGACGACATTCTGCCATCAACCAGCGACATAACCGCTTGAGACTGCCCCCACTGTCCATGAGAATATCCGCCACGATCAAACGACGATCTCGAATCAGTGCCTGATCCTCCAACGTCATCACCACCTGCGATGCTGTGGAACGAGCATGTGCAAACACCACAGGAATCGGTCTGGACAATGCACGCAACAAGTCACTGCCAAACATAAATCCCCCTTTCATCACCACCACCAACACGGGTTCTTCTTCTTTGGGCAAGGGATCAATGACTTCCTGCTCGATACGCCGGGCCATGTCCAATACAACCTCCCGAATCCGCTCTGGATCCAACATGAGCGTCATATGATCCAATGGCTCCATGTCCCCACTCCCTTGCACTCAACCGTTCTGCTTCAAAAAACGATTCAAGAAATTCAAGTCATAACTGCCACGCAAAAAAGCCCCATCCCGCAAGATCCGCTGATGCAAGGGCAAGGTTGTCTTGATGCCACCGATCACATACTCATCCAACGCCCGCCGCATGCGTGCCACAGCCTCAGCGCGATCTGCGCCATGCACAATCAACTTGCTGATCAACGAATCATAATAAGGCGGGATCGAATACCCTGCATAGGCTGCGGAATCCACCCGCACCCCGCCTCCACCAGGAGGATGATACTCGGTGATCTGACCCGGCGAAGGAATGAAACGCTCTGGATCTTCGGCGTTGATCCGACACTCGATGGCATGCCCGGTAAATCGCACCTGCTCCTGAGTCATCGCAAGGGGCAACCCGGCAGCCACCCGAATCTGCTCCTTGACCAGATCCAACCCGGTCACCATTTCGGTCACGGGATGCTCCACCTGAATACGGGTGTTGACCTCGATGAAATAAAACTTTCCTTCTGATTGTAAAAACTCAAACGTGCCGACTCCTGTATAGCCCACAGCCAAGGCCGCCTTGGTGGCCAGACTTCCGAGATGGTCACGCTCCTCAGGAGTGACCATGGGGGAAGGGGACTCCTCCAGGATCTTTTGATGACGACGCTGCAAGGAACAATCCCGCTCTCCCAGATGAATGGCATGCCCATGACAGTCCGCCAGGATCTGAATTTCCACATGTCGAGGATTCTTGAGATATTTCTCGATATAGACATCCTCGTTTTTGAAATATTGCTGGGCCTCGTTGCGGGCCACGGTAAAACCATTGATGAGGGCGGCATCGGTATGAACCACCTTCATCCCGCGCCCTCCTCCGCCCCCGACTGCCTTGATGATCACCGGAAAACCGATCTCACGGGCAATTTTCAGGGCCATTTCCTCGTTGGGGATCACCCCTGGGGATCCTTCCACCACCGGGACTCCGGCCTCCATCATGGCCTGACGGGCGCGCACCTTGTCCCCAAGCAGACGAATCACCTCTGGCTCTGGACCGATGAACGTCAATCCCGAAGCCTGGATGATCTCGGCAAAGGCAGCGTTTTCCGACAGAAAACCATAACCAGGATGAATCGCCTGGGTATCGGTGATCTCGGCTGCGGCCATGATGGCCGCCATGTTGAGATAAGAATCCATGGAAGCAGGAGGACCGATGCAAACCGATTCATCCGCCAGCTTGACATGCATGGCTTCGACATCCGCCGATGAATGAACCGCCACGGTCTGAATGCCCAACTCCTTGCAGGCCCGATGAACCCGCAAGGCAATCTCTCCCCGATTGGCGATCAGAATTTTATTGAACATAGGCATCTCAAACAGGCTCAACCAGAAACATCTCTTCTCCATATTCCACGGGAGTGGCGTTTTCCTTGACGATACTCACCACACGCCCACTGACTTCCGACTCGATTTCATTCATCAGTTTCATTGCCTCAATGATACAGACCACTTGACCCTTTTTGACCATATCGCCCAGACGTACAAAAGGGGCCGCATCCCGTGAAGCCGCCTTGTAAAAAGTCCCCACCATGGGTGCGGTAATGGCCACTGTGGTCTCTTTGGTCACCCGAACCGGATCACCGGGCGGTGAAGCGGTGACAGATGGTGTCACCACCGACACTTGTGATCCTGGACGCAACATCAAGGCATGGCCCTCTGACACCGACGGTGGAGGTGCGAAAGCGATGGGAGCCGATACTGGAACCGGAGCCGGAGCCGGAGGCCTTGCACGTACAATGCGCAAAGATTGCTTCTTCTTTTTGTTCTTGATCTCCACTTCGGCGATGTCCGTGTCAGCCAGAAACCGGATAAACTGTTCAATCTCTTGTAATTTCAGGTCCATATTATGACTGCCCTATTTCAAAGCCCCACTGGTGGCACCCAAACGACGCACCCCAGCCTCCATTGCATAAAGATACCCTTCTGCACCCAAACCCGCAATGACTCCTTCGGCAATGTCACTCACATAGGAGTGATGCCGAAACACCTCCCGTCGGTGAATGTTGCTCAAATGCACCTCGATGACCGGTATCTGCACCGCCAGCAAGGCGTCGCGAATGGCCACCGAAGTATGGGTATACGCTGCGGGATTGATGATGATCCAATCGGTTACCCCGGCAGCGGCCTGAATCCTCTCTACCAGCACACCTTCATGATTGGATTGAAAAAATTCCAATTGCACCCCCAAAGCAAAAGCCCGCACCCGACACGCAGCCTCGATGTCGGCCAAAGTTTGCGCACCATAAATCCCGGTCTCCCGACGCCCCAACAAATTCAGATTGGGACCATTCAACACCAGAAACCTCCAGGATGACACACTCTTGTTCATTATGCCACCGCCTGTCGCAATCCATCCAACCGCTTGACAACCCGATCAACCGCCAACCACTCCTTGCGACCTGAAGCATCCATGCGCGCTGCCAAAGCCCCAAGCCGTTGTTCTGCGCGAGATGCTCCATGGAACCGGGCTGACAGCATCTGTTCTGCCCGACTGGCCCGCACTGTATCGAGCCACGACTCCAGACGGACCACTTCTCCACCTTCAACCTGACGACGATAATGCTCCAACCCGATCCATAAAGCCTCCAGTTCAATCATATCAAACGGGAGCGTCGGTTCCGGCTCCATGGGGGTCACAGGAGTACTCTCCTGACTGGACAAAACATCTGGTGCCACAGCCACTGGATCCGGCCCCATGGGGGTCACAGGGTCAGGAATCTGGCTGGCCAACACCTTGACCGCCTGACGATACGCCGCCAAAGGTGCCCCACCCAACTGACCCAGGGCACTTTGCAAAACCTGCTCCCAGCGTGCCGGGTCCAGAAAGCAGAGTCGCGCCAGCACCAACCACTGGGCCGCCACGTCCGGAGCAGCTTGGATGATCTGCTGCAACCCGTCACACGCCTCTTCCAGACGCTTTTCCCTGACCAACCGAAGCAGACCAGCCAATTGATGTTCCATGTCAATCGCCCTAACCCAACAGACAGCAAAAAAATCGTTTGAAATGCGTTGCTGTTATGCGTTGATTTTGCCAAACTTACTGGGTGCCGGAATTTCTTGATCACC
>JAMOBH010000364.1:0-5547 GCA_039908085.1 Magnetococcus sp. YQC-5 | reverse complement strand
CCCCCCCCCCCCCCCCCCCCCCCCCCCCCCCCCCAAGGTTTTGATTTTTCATCAAGGACGTTGGAACTCGAAAGAGAGGGTTTCCTGACCACGTACAATGCGGAATTGGACGGCTTTGGCGTTTCCCAAAGTGCCAAGCACAGTCATACCTTTCAAGGGATCGGTGAGTTCAATACCGTTGATCCAGGTAACTCTGTCACCTGGCTGCACTCCGAATTTTTGCAAAAATTCAGGATCCTTTCCTGGAAAAAGCTGTACGCCAGTAAATTGACCATTCACAAAAGAGGGTTCGATGCGTACATTTTCCAGAATACTTTCTGGTTTTTCTTGGAAATTATTCCATAGTTTGCCCATCAATGCACGGTTTTCCGGTGCCAATTTGTTGTTTGTCAGGAGAGCTGCCTGTTCCTGAACAGGTTCCAATTTGGGCAGGCGTAGAGTCTCGTGTTGACCATTATAGTTCAGAATGACCTGATCCAGATGAATGCTTTGAATGACCACCGGACCCAGAGTGTCACCGATGGCATAAGGTCGTTCAGGGATATCGGGTGTGCTGATAATGGCGCGAGCCTTGGCCGGTCCCTGGTCAGCAAAGAGAATGCCAAGCAGGCTCATTTTCAATTGCGTGATAGGAATATCCTTGGGCGGAGGAGGGAGTAAGTTGACTGGCTCTACACCTGCCGTGGAGGCGGCTTGACCAAACAGACCCTGAAATCTGACGTCATGGGACTGGGATGCAGGTCTGACTTCTGGCGAGAGGGCGTCACGACGGATCATTTGAGCAGGTTCGCGTAAGTTCTCACCAAGGATCCATTTCCATGTCAGATCTGCCAACTCATGGGCCATCAGAGCAATGATGAGCAGATTGAGCATGGTTGCAGCGTGTCCCATTTTGGAAGATGCAGAGGAGCGTTTCAAAGCAAGAGCCTCCCACCAAGGAACTTCATTCAGGCAACTCCCAAAAATGAACATACCCAAAGGTCAAAAAATTTTAACCACGAAAAGCACAAAAAGCACGGAAAAAAAGAAGAAAAATGGATTATCGGTTCTGCTTTTTCTTCCGTGTTTTTCGTGGTTCTTAGTCTTTAACGACGGTATTTTTTTTGGAAGTTGCCTTGTCACTATTCTTTCATAAGTCTTTCCGCCAGGGCTTCCAATTGATCCAAATTGGCGTATTCCAGGATCACCCTGCCTTTGCCTCGAAGCTGGGTAACCGCGACATGAGTATGCAATGTTTCTGCGAGTTTGCTTTCAATCGAAACAATGATGGGATCACGGTGTCGTCCGCGTATGGATGGGGCAGGGGGTGGGAGGGGAGGAGAAATGATTTCCGGTTCTGGTGGGGGTGGAGGAGGTTCCTTGGCCAAACTCAGGTTGCGCGCCAGAATTTCGGTTTGTCTGACTGAAAGTTCCTTCTCGATCACCTCTTTGGCCAGCAGTTCCATGGCTTCTGGACGTTCCTCCAAACGCAACAAGGCACGTGCATGACCAGACGAAAGAGTACCGGATTCCACCATGGCGAGGGTCGATTCTGGCAACCGCAGCAAACGTAGCAGATTGGTGATTGCCTCACGACTTTTGCCCAAACGTTGTGCGGCCTTTTTATGGCTGTAGCCAAATTTTTCGATCAGTTCCATGCAACCCCTGGCGACTTCAACGGGGTTCAGATCATCGCGTTGAACGTTTTCAAGAATGGAGGCTTCCAGTGCCTGACGGTCATTCCAATGGCGAATCAAAGCGGGTATTTCAGTCAGCTCTGCCAATTTGGCAGCGCGCCAGCGACGTTCTCCAGCCACCAGTTGATAGTGATCATTTTGTCCTGGCATGGGCCGAACCAGAATGGGCAACAAAACACCTTGTTCACGAATGGAGTTTGCCAACTCTTGCATGGACTCTTCTGGGAAATTCTGTCGTGGCTGGTGGGGATTTGGGTGAATGTTGTCCACTGAAATCATGAGGACTTTTTCATGCTGGATGGTGTTGATCGCCGCATCGCCCAGCAAAGCGGCCAAGCCCTGACCCATGCCGGATTGGGTTGTTTTCATGGTTAAGTCTCCTTGCGAAGCATTTCCAGAGTGAGATTTTGATAGGCTTTGGAACCTGGTGACCAGGGATGATACCACACACCGGGGCGTCCAAATCGTGGGGCAATACTCAGATGGACATCTCTTGGAATGGTAGTTTGAAAGGTCATTGGCCCAAGGTGATGGCGCACCTCTTGTTCGATTTGGATGTTTTGTGGGTTGTTGGCATCTTTGAGTGTGAGGAGAATTCCATCCACTTCCAGGATTTTATTGATATTTTTTTTGATAATTTCAATCGTTTTCAGGACTTGACTCAGCCCTTCCATGGCGTAAAACTCGCATTGCAAAGGGATCAAAGCACCTTGAGCAGCAGCCAGACTATTGAGTGTCAAGAGTCCCAACGAGGGTGGGCAGTCAATCAGAATCCAATCGAAATCCAGGGATTCATCTCTCAAACAGTCACGCAAGCGGTATTCACGATTTCTGGTATTGACCAATTCCACTTCGGCACCGCTCAGGTTGGCAGTGGAGGGGATCAAGCCAAGTTGGCTGGGTCCGACAATCATGCGGGTGGCTTCGGCGATGCTGCATTGGCCGGTGATGACTTCATAGATGGTGGGTTGGTTGTCTTCTTTCTGAATGCCAAATGATGTGGTGGTATTGCCTTGTGGGTCGAAGTCCACCAAAAGAATTTTTTTCCCGGCTGCTGCGGCTGCCGCTGCCAGATTGACCGCAGTGGTGGTTTTGCCTACGCCTCCCTTGCGATTGACAATAGCGATAATCCGACTCATCTCTTGGATCCTGATGTTTCACGTGAAACCTTTTGCATCTGGATGATCACGCCGTCTCCATTTCCTGGCGAGGGAAAAAGTTTTGGGGCATGAAAATGGCGTGCTTCCGAGGATGCCATCAAGCGGCTGAGTTCCTCATGGACGCTACGGCCTTTGAGTGCCAGTGAGATGCCATTTGGGTGCAGAAGATGTCGAGAGAGTTTTGCAATAAGTTGCAAATCTCCCAGGGCGCGTGAGGTCACGAAATCATAGGAACCTGTCTGTTGACTGGGGGATTCGATGCGTTGACATTGAATGGTGACTCGATCTTTCAATTGCAGTTCCGTAACAATAAAGTTTAAAAAACGGGCTTTCTTTTGGGATGATTCATAGAGATGAAATTGTCTGGAGCTGTCGGACATGATAGCCAGAATCATTCCTGGAAAGCCAGCCCCGGACCCCATATCGGCGATTTTGGCCGGTGTTGTGAGGAAGGGGAGGAGGGTGAGTGAGTCAAGTATGTGACGGTCCAGAAGTGATGTGACAGCTGCTGGTCCTATGAGATTATACTGTTGATTCCAGGAAAGCAAGTGAGAAGCAAATTGTTGTAACTGAATTTTTTCCAAAGCGACTGGTGTATGCCCAAGCATGTCATGAATTCCATGAAAGCACTCATCCCAGTCTGAAGTAGTATATTCGTTCATTATCAAGACAAATTATTTGGGGGTGCAGAGGGAACCATCCCGCCAAGTGGGATCCAGGGGCAACGCCCCATATTCCAACTTAAATGGAAAGCCTGTTTTATGGATTGGGCGTTGCCTTGCCAATACGGGATTTCAAATGAATGATTAAAACGGATATAGCGGCTGGAGTAGCTCCAGGGACACGATAGGCTTGACCAAGGGTACGAGGGCGGACCTTGTGCCATTTTTGTTGTAATTCCTTGGATAAACCCGAAATATTTAACCAGTCGAGATCCTGAGGCAATTCAACCAATTCAGCTTTGCGATAACGCAACACCTCTTCTTGCTGACGTTGCAAGTATCCTTCATAACGTGCTTCCACTTCCAACACGTTCAAGAGTTCGGCATCCAAATGATTCAATCCAACCTGTTCAAACAGATCGGCTGACGAAATCACTTCACCACGCAACCAATCCCAGGCACTTTTCTTTTCTCGCGCATTTGCGCTGTCAGAGTGACCTAAGACAATTTTGGTGGAGTGTAACTCGCTTCTCGCATTGCAGATCGCTTCCATTTTGTTTTGAAATTTTGCCCATCTGCTGTCATCCACCAAGCCAATTTCTCGGCCTAACGGTGTCAAGCGGGTATCAGCATTATCGATACGTAGCAATAATCGAAACTCAGCACGTGAGGTGAACATCCGATAGGGTTCATCCACACCTTTGGTGATCAGATCATCAATCATCACGCCCATATAGCTTTGTGAGCGATCAAACCTGACGGGTTCCAAATTGGCATGAAAGCGGGCAGCCTGTATTCCGGCGGCCAATCCTTGAGCCGCAGCCTCTTCATATCCAGTAGATCCATTAATTTGTCCTGCCAAATATAGACCATCCACCCCTTTGACCGCAAGGGTATCATGCAACTGAATAGGATCCACCATGTCGTATTCAATGGCATAACCTGGTCGGAGTATTTCTGTTCGTTCCAATCCATCCATGGAATGGATCAGTTCCAATTGAATATCGATAGGCAAGCTGGTGGAAATTCCATTGGGATAGATTTCGGTCGTTCTCCATCCTTCAGGTTCCAGAAAGATTTGATGTCGATCACGATCTCCGAAACGGACCACCTTGTCTTCAATAGAGGGGCAGTAGCGTGGACCGATGCCTTTGATTTGTCCAGAATACAGGGGTGCCCGGTGCAAGTTATTCAGAATCAACTCATGTGTCTTGTGATTTGTATAACCGATATGGCATGCAACCTGAGGACGATCTATTTTTTCGGTCATGAACGAAAACGGCAGTGGTGGATTTTCGCCAGGTTGAGGTTCAAAGCGTGACCAATCGATTGTGCGGCCTTCGAGGCGTGGGGGTGTACCGGTTTTCAATCGGATCAGGTCCAACCCCAACGTTTGGCGCAAGTCATCGCTCAAGGATTGACTGGGTTGATCTCCAAGGCGTCCGGCTGGAAAGGTTCGTTCTCCAATATGGGCCAATCCGCGTAAAAAGGTTCCGGTAGTCAATATGACTGCTGAGGCATAACAGGCATGGCCCCAATCTGTCATGATGCCGCGCACTGAACCGCCTTCAATAATCAATCTCAATGCCTCGCCTTGGCGCAATATCAGATTGGGGGTCATTTCCAGAGCGGTGCGGACTTCTCGGCGGTAATCGACCTTATCCATTTGTGCGCGTGGACCACGAACTGCCGGGCCTTTGCTGCGATTCAGCAAGCGGAAGTGAATTCCAGCCTGGTCTGCCAGACTTCCCATCAATCCACCCAAGGCATCGATTTCTCGTACCAGATGGCCTTTTCCCAATCCACCGATAGCGGGATTGCAGGACATTTGGCCGATGGTATCCAAATTTTGGGTCAGCAAAAGGGTGACAGCTCCCATGTGTGCTGCTGCGTGAGCTGCTTCGCATCCGGCATGGCCTGCGCCAACGACGATGACATCAAATGAGTGTATGCCGATCATGAAGGTGGTTTCACGTGAAACATGCTCCCCGTCTGGATGATCAATTATTAAAAAAAAAGAGGGGGTCTGGGGGATTCATCCCCCAGGGT
>JAMOBH010000363.1:0-5557 GCA_039908085.1 Magnetococcus sp. YQC-5 | reverse complement strand
CCCCCCCGGGTTTTGATTTTTTGCCCGCAGGGCATCATGATTCCGGCTGATGTTGCAGGCCGATGAAGATGGAGGATGACTAAGATGGCAGATGGCATGGGTGCGTTGTTGGATCCCAATCTGATGGCGGATTTTGACCTGTCGGAGCGACCCACAGTGTCGACCGGATCAGAAGGCATGCCCAAAAACATGGAACTTCTGATGGACGTGCCTTTGGAGGTCTCTGTGCGACTGGGGCAGGTGCGGATGCAGATTCGTGACTTGTTGAAATTGAACAAGGGTGCTTTGATTGAATTGGAAAAAGAGGCTGATGACCCCTTGGAGATTCACGTCAACAATCGCCTGCTGGCGTATGGAGAAGTGGTGATGATCAAAGACAAACTGGGGGTTCGGATCACCGACATTGTCTCTTTGTCGGAGCGTCTGGAGAATTTGCGCCGATGAGGTCATGGGATATCACGCATCCGCTTCATCTCCTGTGGCCAGGTGTCATCATTCTCCTGGTGACTGCAACCGCTGCCTGGGCGACACCGGAGAATCCCCCATCTGCTCCTGTTGATCTCATAGGTGAAGGGGTGCGGGTGGTTGGATATCTTCTCCTGTTGATGGTCGTGGGTGCCGTGGCCATACGTATGGGACGCAAGTATGCCCCGCAATTGGGGGGAAATGGCCCCATTCGGATTGAAGACGGGCGTAATTTCGCTCCTGGAGTGGGGGTGCGCTTGATTCGGGTTGGTTCCCGCGCTTGGCTGCTGGGGGTTTCCAAGGATCACATCGCGTTGTTGGCTGAACTGGGACCGGAAGACCTTCTCCCAGGCCCCAAGAACATGGAACAGGATACTTCCTTGTGACTGTGAGAGCATCCCGTCATGGCTTGAGTTGGATGGCACTCCTGGTGCTGGTTTCCGTTGCGTGCTGGTTTTGGCCTCAATGGACCGATGCGGGGACGGTTGCTTTGCCAGGGGTGAAACTCTCTACCGGAGAGGCCGCAGGAAGGGCAGATCCCGAACAGGTGGGCGTTGGTCTCCAGATTCTGGGGTTCATGACCCTTTTTTCGCTGGCTCCTGCTCTGTTGATCATGGTCACATCGTTTACCCGCGTGATCGTGGTGATGTCGTTTGTCCGGCAAGCCATGGGGTTGCAGGGTCAACCTCCCAATCAGGTACTCATCTCGCTGTCGTTGTTTATTACTTTTTTTGTCATGGGTCCGGTCTTCGACCGGATCAACCAGGATGCCCTGCAACCCTATCTGGCCAAATCCATTGGCGAGGCCGATGCCTTGGAACGGGCTGTGGCTCCGTTGCGTGGTTTCATGTTGCGACAGACACGGGCCAAGGATCTGGAACTCTTCATGCGATTGGCGGGCATCAAACAAGCCCCCAGTCCTGCCGACACCCCGTTGCGCTTGATTATTCCCGCATTCATGATTTCTGAACTCAAAACCGCTTTCCAGATTGGCTTTATGATCTATCTTCCGTTTTTGATTATTGACATGGTCGTGGCCAGCGTGGTCATGTCCATGGGTATGATGATGTTGCCACCATTGGTCATTTCCATGCCGGTCAAGTTGATCCTGTTTGTCCTGGTGGATGGCTGGTCCCTGGTCGTGGGTTCGCTCGTGCAGTCGTTCAAATAATTTGACTGTTCATAGGACACTGGTATGGAGATATTCCATGACATTGATTGAGCAAATTCATGAACGGGTCCGTGACCTGCCAGATGATGCGGTGGTTGAGGTTCTTGATTTTATCGAGTTTATCCATTTGAAGTTGGCGCGACAGTGCATCCGCACTGCTCCTGGTCATCCGCCCAGTATGGAATCGCCGTCCATGAGATGGGATGTCCAGACTTTTTTGGATCGTTGCGCCGGGGTTATCCCGGATTTTCCCGATATTGAGGATGAGGGAGCTGCGCAGGAACGGGAGTGGATGGAGTGAGCTATTTGTTGGACACCAACGCATGCATTGCCATCTTGAACGGTCATGCATCAGTTATGGTTCGTATACAGGAATGCCAGTTGGAACCGCCATGGCTGTGCAGTCCGGTCAAAGCGGAACTTTGGTATGGTGTTTACAAGAGTGTTCATCGGCAGAGGAATCTTGAATCACTTTTAGAGTTTTTTGCTTTTCTGCCATCTTTGCCATTCGATGATCAGGCAGCCGAAATTTATGGCCGATTGCGCGCCGATCTGAACCAGCGTGGTGTTCCCATAGGTCCAAACGACATGCTGATTGCCGCTGTGGCACTTGCCCATGATGTTACGCTCGTGACTCATAATGTTCGAGAGTTTTCCAGAGTGGATGGCTTGAATATTGAAGATTGGCTTTCCACTTGATCAGGACAGTTTGAGATATTTAGATTCTTCTTGTTGAGGATTCTTCTTGTGGCTCTCGTCCCAAACTCCACTGTCGGAATGGTTCCATCTGAACCCCACCAACCGTTTCCCGCGCCTTGAAGGTCCAAACAGGTTCGTATCTGCTGGCATGGAAGCCACAAGCCATGTAGAATGCAACACAGCATCATGATGGCTTCATAGGAGAGGATGGGATGAGTATTCAAAAACGCTTGATTCTAATATTTTCCAGTATTTTGCTGTTGGTTCTTGGGATCAGCAGCGGTTTTTCTTTTTATCTTACCAAGACAGCAGTCATTGAATCCGCAGTCAAGGGTATGAAAAACGAGTTGTCGGAAACATCCAATCGCGCCATGATGCTCCAAGGCAAATCCCAGGACATGTTGCGCATGTCACTGCAATTCCCGACCTTCGAGGAGTATTTTGCCCTCCCCGACACCCGCGCCGGCAATCATTATACGGTCAAAGATGACAAAAAGGTCATTCAGTTCACCCCGGCCCAACGGGAATTGAAAAACAAATTGGATTTGTGGATCCAACGTTTGCAACACATGTTTCCCATTGTGGAGACCTGTTTGATTGACCAGACCGGTCAGGAACATACCCGTTTGACCATGGGCGTGATCGCCCCGGATGATGATTTTTCAAGCGAAGAAAATCAAGCGGAATTTTTTGAACCGACTTTTAAACTGGAGAAGGATCAAGTCCATACCCAATACCCTTACATGTCGCCAGACGCAAAACAATGGGTTTTTTCCTATACTTCGCCCATCGTCTTGTCGGATGGCTCCAAGCCGGGCTTTTATCACTTTGAAATCCCCATTTCCTTGTTCCAAGAGACCATTCGGAATTTAAAAACCGTTCCTGAGAACGCCCCGCAGGAAAATTTGGTTTCTCACGTCCGCAAAGGGGAATCGGCAAAACGTACTTTCATTTTTGATCCCAAAGGTTTTTTGATTGCGGACAGTCACAAGCAGTTCGATATCAAGCTGCCCGATGGCAAGGATCCTGAAGCAGAGCATAAACTGTCGGACTATTTGCCCCCCGCAGAGAGCATATCTAATGATAAGGAGTTTCTGGCTATTGTCGAAAAAATGAAAAATAAGGAAACAGGGGAAGCAAGTTTTGTGGATCATGGCGTTTTGTATTATATAGTCTATGAGCCTATGCCGATGTTCGGTTGGAGTATTGCCCAGATCAACTCCTATGACGAACTGCTTCGTTTGAGCGAAGCTTCCCTGTTTCGTATGACCATGGCGACTCTTTTGATCGTTTTGTTGGCCATGGCCTTTGCCATTGCGATGATTGTCTTTACGGCGCGGAAAATTTCCCGGCCTTTGGTCGGCTTGACCAAGACCGTTCAGGTGATGGCTACCGGAGATTTGACCCGACGGGTCACGCTCGACGTTTTGCCTGCCGGTGAGTTGTTGGATTTGGGGCGGGCGGTGGACAACATGGCGGGCAATCTGGTGGCCATTGTCCGGGACTTGGCCTTGCAATCGGAAACCGTGGCGGCCTGCGCTTATGGCTTGAACGCGATTCGTACCGATGTGCAGCAGGGGGCCAAGGATATTTCAGGCAAGGCGGGCGTCATGGGAGATGCCAATCGGCAACTGGCTGACAACGTGCAAGAGATCAAAAACCTGATGGAAAATGTCAATGACAGGATGGCACAGATTTCTCTGGCTTCTCAGGAGTTGACATCCGGTATTGATGTGATCGTGGTCGCAGCCCAGGAGGGGTCACAAAATGCCTTCACTGTGGCCAGTGCCGCTGAAGAAATGACCGCAAGCATTGATCATGTGAATCAGCATCTCACCGGGGTTGATGCGGCAGTGGATCAGGTCCGGGTGGAAATCAAGGAAATGGTGACTTCCCTGGGTGGCATTCAGACTTTGTGTGAGCAGGCCGGCGAAAAATCCCGCGAAGCCTCCACCCATGCCAACCATGCCCACGAAGTCATGCAAGTGCTGGCCAATGCCACGGGCGAAATTGGCAACAGCGTGGATGTCATCAAGAATATTGCTGAACAGACCAATATGCTGGCCTTGAATGCCGCCATCGAGGCTGCCGGGGCCGGAGATGCCGGCAAGGGGTTTGCAGTGGTGGCCAATGAGGTGAAAGAACTCGCCCGTCAGACCGCAGATGCCACCAGGATGATTTCCGCTAAAATTGCGAGCATTCAACTCAATACCAGCGATGTCGGGGGGGCCATTCGGACAGTATCAACCATCGTGGAACAAATTGAACAGGCCAATGGGGAAATCACCGATTCCGTGGATATTCAGAATAATTCCATTCGACGGATTTCGGGTGCCATGGATGAGGTCTCCGACTCCACTGAAGTGGTGCTTAACAATGCCCAGGAACTGGGGCTTGCCGCCAATGAAGTGGCCCGTTCCGCCGAAGTGTCGCGGGTGAATGCTGACAAGATCGTGGTGGCAGCCAATGAGGGGGCCTCAGCAGCTCAGGTCGCCCAACAGCAGGCACATGAGACCAGTATGATGGCCAATCAAACGTTGCGCGCTGCTCTCGACAGCGAAGTTGGGGCCAGAAAGGTCTTGGAACTGGCTATGAGTGTCTATGCCTTGGCCCGTGGCACCACAGGGGCCACGATGGCATTCGGACACGTTACAGACATCACGCTCAATTCTGCAGACGCTTTGGAAACCGTGCGCAATTCGTTGACCATTCCAACTGACGGGATGTTCAATATCAAACGCTTGAAGGAATTGCTGTTGGGATGGATCCGGCTCATGGAAGATGAAATCATCCATTTTGAATTGGATTCCGGAATGGATGACATTCAAAATGCCTTGCAGGAGCGTATGAATGCCTTTGGGATCTGGATCGAGCATGAAGGCCGTCCCATGTTTGGCGGCAGCCATAGTTTTACCGAGGTCGAGGAGATTTATCGCGCCATGCAAGCCAAGATGGAAACTCTCATGGAAATGGCCAGAGAGGTCGCGAAAAAAAGAAAAAATGCGATTGATATGTTGGATGTCACGGAACAGGCATTTGTCGATGAAAAAATTCGTTTGGCACGGGATCTGATCGAGTTCTTTCATGTGGATCGACAGAGATTGTTCTTGGCACTGGATCGGTTGTATAAAGGTAACAGCATCTCTCCATGATTCGGGAAAAACCTTGGGGGGGGGGGGGGGGGGGGGGGGGGGGGGGGGGGGGGGGGGGGGGGGGGGGGCG
>JAMOBH010000362.1:0-5621 GCA_039908085.1 Magnetococcus sp. YQC-5 | reverse complement strand
CGTGGGAGGTTGATACAATATTTATGAAAACACAGGAAATTCTCGCTAAAGTTGTCAATGGTGGAGATTTATCTCAGGAAGAAGCACGTCTGATGATGAATCGGATCATGTCCGGGGAGGTCACAGATGCTCAGATCGGGGCCTATCTGACGGCGTTGCGCATGAAAGGGGAAAAAGTTTCAGAAATTGCCGGTTCAGCCCAAGCCATGCGTGAAAAGGCGTTGCATGTGCGGGCATCGGGTATTGTGGTGGATACGTGTGGCACAGGTGGTGATGGAATAGGGAGTTTTAATATTTCCACCACGGCGGCTTTTGTTGTAGCGGCTTGCGGGGTGACAGTCGCCAAGCATGGCAATCGGTCCATTACCTCCAAAAGCGGTTCTGCAGATGTGCTGTTGGCCTTGGGTGTCAAGATTGACATTGAACCAGAGGTGGTGGAACGTGCTCTTTATGAGGCTGGGGTGGGTTTTTTGTTTGCCCCTCGTCATCACGGTGCCATGCGTCATGCCATGGGACCTCGCAAGGAGTTGGCCTATTATACGTTGTTCAATCTCCTGGGGCCGTTGACCAATCCGGCTGGGGCCACCAGGCAATTGATCGGGGTGTTTGATGCCAAATGGGTGGAACCCATGGCACGCACCTTGGGTCGATTGGGGTCGCAGCATGCCATGGTGGTCCACGGTGTTGACGGCATGGACGAGATTTCCATCACCGGACCAACCCATGTATCGGAATTGACCCCGGATGGTCATGTAAAAAGTTATATTATTCATCCTGAACAGTTTGGGCTGTCTCTGGCACGCCTTGATGATCTGCAAGGCGGAGATGCGCAATTGAACGCCGGGATCACTCGGCGGATTCTGGAAGGGGAGTCTGGCCCGTGTCGTGATATTGTGGTACTGAATGCTGCTGCGGCTTTGAGGGTGGCTGGGGTGGCAGAAGATATCGGTACGGGTCTGGTGATGGCGACCAGGGCACTGGATGAGGGGAGGGCACTGGATCGCCTGGAAAGGTTGATTCGGATTACCAATCAGCCGTTGAACTTTTAAAAGGCGGAATTTGTTGGATGTCAAACACCATTCTGGATCGCATCATGGCGCGCAAGCGTGAAGAGGTGGCCTGGTCTCGCCGTCGTGTTTCCGAGGCTCGTATGTTGCAAGCCTGTGCCGATAACGAAACGCCGCGAGGTTTTGCATCGGCCTTGATCAAAAAAGTCCAAGCCGCACAACCGGCGGTGATTGCCGAGGTCAAACAGGGGTCTCCGTCGAAGGGACGGATTGTGCCGGTGGATCTGGTTTTTGATCCGGTTGGCATTGCCCAGGGGTATGCGGAGCATGACGCGACCTGTATTTCGTGTCTGACAGACCGGGATTTTTTTCAGGGGGATGGCTCTTATCTGGAACGGATTCGTCATCGTGTCTCCTTGCCGGTGTTGCGCAAGGATTTTTTGTATGATCCGTATCAAGTGGTGGAGTCGCGATTTTTGGGGGCAGATGCGATTCTGCTGATCATGGCGGTACTGGAACGATCACAGGCGGTTGAACTGGAAGCCGCAGCGGTCGAGTTGGGCATGGATGTCCTGGTGGAGGTGCATGACGAGGCAGAACTGGAGACCGCCCACGAGTTGAAAACCCCGTTGTTGGGGATCAATAACCGCAACCTGGCGACTTTTGTGACCGATCTGGAGACCACATTCCGTTTGGCCAGACGGGTGGAGCCTGATCGAATCGTGGTCTCTGAAAGCGGCATTCGGAGTGGGGCTGACTTGTATAGATTAATGAGTCAGGGAGTGTTTGCTGTATTGATTGGGGAATCTTTCATGAAAGAAGTGAATCCGGGTGTTGCCTTGGGGCAGATGCTGGAAGATGTGGATAGAACCAGCAGATAAACAATCTCCATGGTTGAAAGAGTGGTGTTTGTTAGTAGCCTTATTGGTGTTCACTCCCCCGGCCTGATCGGGGTGGCTTTGGAGGTGTGAAATGATTGATATAGTCTTTGAAGTTTTTGAAAAAGTAGTCAAGTTGCCTGATTCTATGTCAAGAGCAGATTGCTGTTCAGTTGCTTGAAGAAATTGAAGCTGAATTGAAATGGGATAAAACTTTTACTGATACCCAGTCGCAACTTGCCAATATGGCGGATCAAGCCTTTGATGATTTTCGATCCGGTCGTGTGAGAAAAATGGGTTTTGATGAATTATGATATCTTATTTGTCCGATGGATTTGTTAGATGTTATGCGGAACTTCCAGAAAGGGTTAAAAATCAAGTCAGAAAGAGTTATAGATTGTAGAAATATGATAAAAATCATTCAAGTCTCGAATTCAAAAAAATTCATTCAGTGAAGCCAATTTATTCTGTTCGGATTGGCATAGGATGGCGGGCGATAGGATTGAAACATGATGATGCTATGTTTGGTTCTGGATAGGATCTCATAATGATTATGATAAAATTATAAACAGAATGTAACAGATGAATTGTAGTGTCAATGTGTTGTATGTGGTTTGTTTTTATTCAAAGTATGGCAACCTATAAAATAATAAAAGTTTTAATCAGCTTTCTTCTTGACGGCTTGTCGCTCCTGCATGATTTTTTTTGCAATCCTGAAAAAATCGTTCAAGTTTCGTCTCGCCTGGCCGATAAATATATCAGCATTGGAAGATTTTTGACAGGTTGTGAGGAGGGGTGGCCATGATCAACTCTCTACAGAATACAACGATTTTTGGAATTTCCAACCATCTGCAAGATCGTGCGGCACTGCAAAGTGCTGTGCATGACATCCGAACAGCAAACGGACAAGAGTTGGAAGCTTACCACATCCAGCAGGTATCTGCCAACGATGGTTCTGGTTACATGCCGTCTGCCTCCCTTGGAGGTCAGGCTCAGGCATTGGGAAGCGAGGATCTCTCTTACGAATCCATTGCCCGTCGGATCGAGGCCGCACGAATCGCAGCCGAGGAGAGTGCCCAGGAGCAAGAGGGGAGTCGTACCAAGTCCAACACTTTCGACTCGGATCAACCTCTGGACCAAACACTGGCAAAAGAGGCGCGTCTCGCACGTACCGCCCATCAGGTCGTGGCGCGCTATTTGATGACCGTGCAGGGGTATGATTTGGGAGATCCTGCCATTCACATCGCACCTGTTTGGCGTGCATAGGCATGGTTGATCTCTTCCAGCACGGTTTGGTTTTGTTCATGTAATTGGTGTCTCCTTAACAGGGAGCGTGCCAGGGCGACAGCATTGTCGTTTTGTGCGGGTGAATAGGCATCCGTCAAGCCATGGGTGGCCAGATTACCCAGGCCCCAGGCCGCATGACTCCGAACCAGAGGGGCATCATGATTGAGCAATCGCTCCAGAGGAGGCACGGCCTCTGGAGTTCGCCAATTGCCCAAGGCCGTGGCCACATTGCGCAGGAAACGGGTCACCCCCAGTCGCAAAATGGGGGTGGCATGGAATGTTTTGTCAAAACGTTCTTTGTTCAGAGTGGCCCAGTCCGCCAAATGCAATGATACCAACCCGATTTCAGACAAATGGGTCACCTCTTGGTTCACGGGTGCGAAACGGTTCCAGGGACAGGCCGTGATACAGGCATCACACCCGAAGACTCGCATCCCCATGGCCTCCCGGTAGACACGCGGGATCATGCCTCGCGCCTCCACAGTGAAAAAAGCCAGACAACGCGAGGCATTCACCTGATAAGGCGTGGTCAGGGCATCGGTCGGACAGGCGCGCAGACACCGATCACAGCTGGCGCAATGATCTGATTCAGGTTGGTCTGGTGGCAGGGGCAGCACCAGAAAGAGTTCCGCCAGCATCATCCAACATCCGAAATCACGCGATACCAGCAGGGTGTTTTTTCCCTGCCAACCCAGACCAGCAGCAACGGCCAGGGGTTTTTCCAGTACCGGGGCCGTATCCACACAGATTCGACTGACCACGGGTTGTCCCCATTTTTCTTCCAGCCAGCGTTTGAGTTCTTGCACCCGATTTTTCAAAAGTTCATGATAATCCTGATGGAGGGCATAGGCGGCGATTCCGTCAGAAGGGAATGCCGGTCGGTAGTTGACACCTGCAACCAGGATGACCCCAACATGGTTCAATAATTCTCTTGGGTCCATGCGACGTTCGGGATGCCGTTCCATCCAGGACATCTCACCATGGCATCCCTGATCCAGCCATGGTTGGAGCTGTTCCGCGTGAGGGGGCGGGGCAGGGGGCGCGAAACCGACAGCGTCAAAGCCGGAGTTCAGGGCGTATTGTCGCAACGCCTCTTTCAGTTCTTCCCAAGGATTGGTAAACTTTTTCATGTTGTTGGTCAGGTTGCTTCCATTTAAAGGACTGTCTTGAAGGAAATTGGTTGATGATTCCCCTGGAACCTTATTATGAACTCTCTGATGCTGATCTGGAAACGCGTATTCGTGCTGCCAAGGAGGTCTTGGGACCGCGTTGTGTGATTTTGGGTCATCATTATCAGCGTGAGGAGGTCTACAAGTTCGCTGATCTGACGGGTGACTCGCTGAAGCTCTCCCGCCTGGCATCTGCTCGTGCAGATGCAGAATATATCATTTTTTGCGGGGTGCATTTCATGGCCGAGGTGGCGGATATCCTTTCCGCACCCCATCAGACCGTGATTCTGCCCGACATGGCGGCAGGGTGTTCCATGGCCGACATGGCGGATCTCTCCCGTGTCATGGCTGCCTGGCAGGCCATGGGGGCGGTCATGGATGTGGAGCATGAGGTCACTCCCATAACCTACATCAATTCAATGGCGGATCTCAAGGCGTTTTGCGGGGAGCATGGTGGCGTGGTCTGCACTTCGTCCAATGCGACCAGGATCTTGCAATGGGCTTTTGCTCAACGGGAAAAGGTGTTGTTCTTCCCGGATCAGCATCTGGGGCGCATCAGTGCCTATACCTTGGGTGTGCCGTTGGAACAGATGGTGGTATGGAATCCAGCTCAGAAAAATGGGGGGATTCATCCAGATGTGTTGCGGCAGGCCAAGGTGATCCTGTGGGATGGTTATTGTTCGGTTCATCAGATGTTTCAACCCGCGCATGTGGAACTGTTTCGCGCCAAATATCCAGGGATTCAGGTCATTGTTCATCCCGAATGCAGTTTCGAGGTGTGTCGCATGGCTGATTATCGAGGTTCCACCGAATTGATTCAGCAGACTGTCCGGGATGCGCCTTCCGGGACGCAATGGGCCATTGGCACGGAATTGAATTTGGTCAACCGGCTTAAAAATGAAATGCCTGACAAGGGGATTCATTTTTTATGTACTACGGTTTGTATGTGTTCCACCATGTTTCGTATTGATCCGCAGCATTTGTGTTGGACTTTGGAGAATCTGGTGGCTGGGGAAGTCCTCAATGTCATTTCCGTGCCAGAGAGGGAGGCGGTTGGAGCCAAAAGGGCGTTGGATCGCATGTTGGCTGTCTCATAATAGCAGATGGCAAGCTTTGTCCAATTATTAAAAAAATAGGGTGGAGGGGTCTGGGGAGGCGGTTCACCGCCTCCCCAGGAAGGGTTGCAAACGCGAAGTCAAAAGTCAAAAGCAAAACCTTGGGGGATGAATCCCCCAAACCTCCTCTTTTTTTTAATATGGTTTGCAAAGAGAATAAAATTC
>JAMOBH010000361.1:0-5651 GCA_039908085.1 Magnetococcus sp. YQC-5 | reverse complement strand
CAAGAAGCCGAGCAATTAATAAATTCTGGTCCATAGGGAACCTTGAACCACGATTTGGATTTCTCTGTCAAGGCTTTGTTTGCAGATGACCTACCTGGGCAGTTACAATGATTCTATTGACCGCATTCGACCAGGAGGAGACCCTGGCCTCTCTGGCCAGGCAAGCGGGAATAGATGCCTTTCTTGGCAAACCAGTCAGTCATTCGATGTTGTTCGACACGATCATGGAATTGTTTGCGCAACAGAGTCCACGGCGTTCTCATGCCAAAGGGGTGGAAGACAACCGTAGCACCATCATGCAACAAATCGGTGGAGCGCGCGTGCTGCTGGTCGAAGATATGCCCATCAATCAACAGGTGGCCAAAGAATTGCTGGAAGGGGTTGGCTTGAAGGTCACAATCGCCCATAATGGGGCTGCGGCGGTGCGAATGGTTGAACAAAACGATTATGACGTGGTATTGATGGATATCCAAATGCCGGTCATGGATGGTTATGAGGCCACGCAGGCCATTCGAGGAAACCCCCGTTTTGAACATCTGCCCATCATTGCCATGACCGCTCATGCCATGGCCAGCGATCGGGCCAAATGTTCAGCCGTCGGCATGAATGATCATATCAGCAAACCCATTGATCCAAAACGTTTATTTAATCTTTTGACCACCCTGATAAAACCAGGTGCCCAGGGAATGGTTGGTAAAGACGCACCCAAAACAACACCCATTGCAACCCCCAATGTGACGCCCCTTCCAGAGATGCCGGGCTTTGACAGTCAATCCGCCATGGATCGGGTACTGGGCAACCAGACGTTGCTCAAGCAACTTTGGTTGGAATTTGCTCATGCACATGCCACAGCCAGTGAGGAGATCCGCAGTGCGTTATCCAAAGACGACCCGGAAGGAGCCAGGAGAATCGCCCATCAGATCAAAGGGATCTCTGGAAACATCGGTGCGCGTCAACTGCATGATGCGGCGAGTGCTTTGGAAAAGGCCATCAAACAGGCCCAGACCAACGAATGGGCAGCTCTGACAACAGCCTTTGCCACAGCTCTGGAGGAGACCCTGACCGTCATCGGCAGCATGCAACCACCTCCCCTGCCTGCTGCCGCACCAGACAGCACTCCGGTTGCGTCACAGGTCCGTGACAACAGTATTCCAAAGCCTGTTTTGCAACGGTTGGCCCGTCAATTGTCCTTGTTTGAACAGGATGCGGTGCATTCTTTCAACCAGGTGAAAACCCGTTTGCAGGCCTCTGGATTTGGCCATGAGACAGAACAAATGGAAGCCTTGATCAATAATTATGATTTTTTAGCAGCTCGCATCATTTTGATGGATGTCTTGCAAGCATTGAACATTCCGATCCAGGATCCGGCATGACAGAGATACTTGAAAAACAAAAAATTCTTCTGGTCGATGACAGCCCATTGAATTTGAAAATGCTGGTCACCGTACTGGAGTCCGATTATAAAATCATCTGCGCCACCCATGGAACACTGGCGTTACAGTTGACTGACATTCACAAACCAGACTTGATACTTTTGGATATCGAGATGCCTGGAATGGATGGCTATGAGGTTTGCATCCAATTGAAAGCCAACCCATCCACCATGGAGATCCCGATCCTGTTTCTGACCTCCCGAAGCGAAGTGCATGATGAGGCCAAAGGCTTGTCGATTGGTGCCATTGATTATATCACCAAGCCGTTCCATCCCCAGGTTGTCAAAACCAGAGTCAAGAATCAATTGGACTTGAAGCGACACCGCGATGCGATGCAGCGGATGACGCAAGAATTGCAACAGGCCAAAGAGGCGGCTGAACAAGCCATGGAAACCGCCGAGAACGCCAATCGCGCCAAGTCTGCCTTTCTCGCCACCATGAGCCATGAAATCCGCACGCCCATGAATGCGATCATGGGACTGACCGACTTGGCTCTTCAGACCCAACTGGCCCCCAAGACGCGGGATTATCTGTTCAAGGTTTCCAACGCAGCCCACTCCTTGCTGCGGATCATCAACGACATCCTGGACTTTTCCAAAATTGAGGCGGGCAAATTGGAAATGGAGTCTGTTGACTTTTTATTGCGGGATGTATTTGACCATTTGACCGACCTGTTCCGCAGTAAAATCAGCGAAAAAAATATTGAATTGATCATCAATCTCTCGGATGAGTGTCGCCATGTCTTGACCGGAGACCCGTTGCGACTCGAACAAATCCTGATGAATCTCATCAGTAATGCCATCAAGTTCACGGAAGAAGGGTATATCGAAGTTGGCGTGCGTACACTTGAAGCAGCCACCAACCTGGATGGAGAACGGACGCACCTGGAATTTTTCGTGAAAGATTCAGGAATTGGCCTATCACAGGAGCAGGCTGTCAAATTGTTTCGTTCATTCCAGCAGGCCGATCAATCCACCGCACGCAAATATGGTGGCACGGGTCTTGGTTTGGCCATCAGTAAACATCTGGTCAGCATGATGAATGGAACCATTTGGGTGGCAAGCGAACCCGGCAAAGGCAGTACCTTTTTCTTTACGATAGCAGTACCACGACAAAAAAGTCGGGAAATCGACGAGATGATCCCAGCCAATCCATTGCAAGAGCTTCGGGTTTTGATTGTAGAGGATCATCAGTTGGCCAGAAAGGCATTAAGAAAAACATTGGAGATTTTTTCATGGGATGTAAATGATGTAAGCTGTGGAAAGGCCGCCTTGAATGAAATTGCAAGGGCCATCAAGGCAGGGACTCCCTATACGCTGGTACTGGTGGACTGGGTCATGCCGGAAATGGATGGAATTGCAACCACGCAAAAAATCCTGGCAACATCGAAGCTGTCCACTGCCTTCGAACCTCCAAAAATCATTTTGATGATCAATGAAGGACAGGAACAAACCGTCAGAAGGCAGAGCCAACAAGCAGGCGTGAACGTGGATGGATTGCTTGTCAAACCGATCAACTGTTCTCATTTGTTCGACACCATCATGGAAGTGTTTGGTCAAAATGTGGAAAAAATTTATCGGCCTGGTTTGAGAGCCATCGACCCAACCGATGTGATTGCATGGGTCAACGGAGCCAAAGTGTTGCTGGTTGATGACAATGCCATCAATCGACAAGTGGCGACTGAAATTTTTCAGGGGCTTGGGCTGATTGTGGAGACGGCTGAAGATGGTTTGGAAGCGGTACGCAAAGTCGAAGCATCCGAATTTGACATGATATTTCTGGATATTCAGATGCCAAGGATGGATGGATATACAGCAACGCGGCAGATTCGCAGCTTGCCGCAACGGGAGCATCTGCCCATCATTGCCATGACCGCCCATGCCATGACAGGAGATCGGGAAAAATCTTTGGCCGCCGGCATGAATGATCACATCAGCAAGCCCATCGACAAAAAACAACTTTTTTCTATTCTGATGCGTTGGATCGAACCACGGACAGACAAAACACCCATCATCCAGGTTTGCCTCCCCCCCCCATTCACAGCCCATGCCATCCCGGTTTTGCAGCAGGAATGGCCAGGTATGGATCTGCACGCCACCCTGCAACGCATCAATAACAATCGCTCATTATTGTTATCACTTTTGCATGAATTCAATCAAAACCATGCTTCCGCAGGCGAGAAAATCCGTCAATTGTTGAACGGCAAGCGCAAAGACGATATCACCACTGCGCATCATCTGGCCCATTCAATCAAAGGTATGGCAGGCAATCTTTCCGCCATGAGGCTGTTTGAGGCGGCGTCCAAACTGGAAACAGGCATCAGGGCAAATCAACGGGCACAATGGCCTGCCTTGCTGGATGATTTTATCGATTGCCTGAATCAAGTCGTGGATTCCATTGCACAGTTGGAAAACAGTTTGAAAGCACAGCACGCCCCTGTGGAGGAAAACAACCGGAAGCTAGCACCCCAAATCACAGATATACAAATACTTGCTCCAATTTTACAAGAATTTTTAAAACACTTAAAAGAACATAATCTTCAGGCAATTGAAAGCTTTGAACTCATCATGACGCTTCTGGATGGCGCAGAAAGTCATGTTCTTGAACAACTGCATCGTTTGGATGGGTATATTGATCAACTCGACTTCAAAAATGCTCTGGCCACCTTGACTGATTTGTGTACAACGATTGGTATTGCCGATCTGGATATCAAAAGCAATCAATGAATTCCGTTTGACTGTGAAAGCCTGTTTTTCACGCAAAGCGGGACAAACGGTTGGAGGGTCCAGGTACGAAGCCCCAATTAATAACTTCACTAAGCTGTCTCAGCTTAAAAGTGGAAAGCCTGCAATCACAGGCCATTGACTTGAAATGAAACCGCCTTGCAAAATGTCTGATTCGTCATTTTGGCGCAAGGCAAAAATGGGTCAAACATTATCAACAAATCAATATTCAAGGAAAAAAAACATGCCTTCTTCAAAGGCCATCCAGCCTATCCAGGACAATGCAAAAAATCACTGTGACACCCCTTCGACACTCTCTCTTCGAACACCAGCAGAAACATGGAAAGGCTCTGTGGGTCTCATCCCCTTGGCCTTGATTCTATCTCTTACCCTTGGTTGTTCCAAAAAGGAAGAGACCAAACCAGCCGCCACCAAAACACCAACAACCGTAGCTGCTGCCCAGACTCCGACTCCATCCACGACAGCTGCCCCAACTGCGGCACAGGCTCCATCCACACCAACAGCCCCCCCTCATCCACCCATCGCCGCCCCATCCCCGGCTGACAAAGCTGCCCCCGCTTCTCCGCCACAAGCCTCATCGGCTCCTGAGCCTCCCTTGAACATACCCCAATCCGGCAAGGTGATCGGCAGCAAACAGGCAGGAGCTTATACCTATGTCCAGGTTGAAGCAGAAGGTACTCAATACTGGGTGGCCACCAATCAATTTGAACCAAAGGTCGGGGAAATCGTTCATTGGAACCAATATTCGGTGATGAAGAATTTTTACAGCAAAACTTTGCAGGAAACTTTCCCCATGGTGCTGTTTGTTGGCGCGGTTCTGCCAGGTCCAGTTCCGGCTCCGGGAACACCGCCAGCCCAAGCCGCAACCCAGGCTGACACACCCAGCAAAGGAAAAGTTCATGCAGTCGAACAAGCCGGAGGATATACGTATCTCCAGATCAACAACGAAACAGGTCTGTGGCTGGCGGTCCCAACATCTTCAGTCAAAGAAGGCGATACCGTGGTTTGGGAAAAAGGCACTCTGATGAAAAACTTTTCTAGCAAAAGCTTGAATCGCACCTTTGACGAAATCCTCTTCCTCGGAGGAATCAAGGTCGAGTAGTGGTTGAAAGTGGAAGTTCGTGACCCACACGATTTTGCAGGTCCGTGAGTGGGTGGGTCTCCTCAGCGATGGGCTGGGTCACGCATATCCGCTTTTGCCCACTACTGGTGGAAAGTGGAAGTTCGTGACCCCCACGATTTTCCACATCCGCGAGTGGACGGGTCTCCGTAGCGATGGCTGGGTCAGGCAGATCCGCTTTTACTCACTAAATCGAAACCATGTCGGGATGTGAAGTTTTCTACTATCAGGGGTCCAGGGGGATTATCCCCCTTACAAGGGTAGGTTTTTAATATTTTCAAAAAAAATCAATATCTTGAGATGCGATGAACCGCCCCTCAACACCCTTGCAAGGGTAAATTTTTACGGAAGTTA
>JAMOBH010000036.1:0-26013 GCA_039908085.1 Magnetococcus sp. YQC-5 | reverse complement strand
ACTATTTACTCGATATGTCACATTATTTTACAAAAACCATGTCGCGACATTTTTTTTTACAAACTCCCTGATACCAACTCCAATATCACCCCCTCCCCCCAAAAAAACATATCCCAGCCCTTAAAAGAAGATTTGGCAAAACGCCCCATAACCGTTACAATTGATCACTGCAAAATGGCCCAGATGGCCTTCAGCAAACCAACCCAAAAAGCCATGAGACGAAACATCAAACTCACAAATGACCCGAATCCAGGAAAAAAATCACCCGGTTTTTTCATCCAGCTCCGGCGTGCCCTGCTCATTGGACTGGGTGTTGGTCTCTTGTTCAAACTGCTGTTGATTCAATTCATCCGCATGACCCATTAACAAAATCCCCATAGCATCCATTGATGATCCAATCCAGAAACAGTGATATTGCATCAATTGCAAGCACGTCAGGTTTCCTCTTGCTCTGCTCTTTGCTTCTGGTGTATGTTCTGTAATTTATCAGCCACGACTTTGTTATGAGGTTTTGCTTCAGCATGGTTGCCAACCGTTTCTTGATTGCCCTCTCCTTCCTGATCACACTGTCAACGACATCCGGTTGGTCCTCAGAGGTGATTGACGCCATTCGCGTTGAAGGTGCCAAACGTATCGAAGCTGAAACCGTCAAAAGCCACTTGACCCTGACCCCTGGTCGCCCCATGGACCCTGCGGCCATCCGCACCAGCATCAAAGCCCTTTATGACACCGGCTTTTTCAAAGACGTCGCCATTGAAAAACAAGGCTCCATGCTGCTGGTCCGTGTTGTGGAAAATCCTACTGTCAGCAAAGTCTCCTTCGAAGGCAATGACGCCTACAGCACGGAAGAATTGGAAAAACTCGTTCACATCAAAACCCAATCTCTTTACAATCGCTCCACAACCGAACGCGACTTGGCTGCCTTACGTCAGGCATTCCGCATGAAAGGTTTTTTCCTGGCCAAAATCGACATGGTGGTCAAACCTCAGGAACAAAACCTGGTGGATGTGGTTTTCCAAATTGTGGAAGGAGAAAAATCCAGAGTCCAAAAAGTCCGCATCATCGGCAATAGAGCCTTGCCAGAATCCAAACTGACCAAAAAAATGATGATCCAACCTTCGGGATGGTTCTCCTGGTTTACCGAAGACGACGCCTATGATCGGGACAAAATGCTGTTCGATCAGTCCCTGCTGCGCAATTACTACCTGGATGAAGGCTATGCCCGCGTGCAGGTGGACTCCTCGGTGGCCGAAATGACCCCAGATCGTCGGGCGTTTATCGTCACCCATTCCGTCCACGAAGGAGAGCGTTATCACTTCGGCCCCATCGACGTCAAAGGCGATTTCAACGAACTGCCCAAAAGCAAATTGCTCGATGAATTACGCACCAGGCAAGGGGAATGGTACTCCCGTGATCTGCTGCGCCAATCCATCGAACGACTGACCGACCTGATCGGCGACTTCGGCTATGCCTTTCTGGATATTCGCCCCAACATCACCTTCGACGACGATGCCAAAACCGTGGCCATCACCTATGAGGTCGCCAAAGGTCGTCGGGTCTATGTGAATCGCATCGAAGTGGTCGGCAACACCCGTACCCGCGACAACGTGGTACGCCGTGAAGTGCTGTTGAGCGAAGGAGATCGCTTCTCCTCCTCCAATATGCGCACTTCCAAAAGAAATATCACAGACCTGAATTTCTTTGAAAACATTGAAATCACCACCCCGGCAGCAGGAAATCCCGATCTGGTGGACGTGCGCATCAAAGTGACGGAAAAACCAACTGGAACCTTTACCGTGGGAGCAGGCTACTCCAGTACCGATTCCTTCATCGGTACAGCCAGTGTCAGCCAGAACAACTTTCTGGGGCGGGGTCAACGTTTGGTACTCTCCTCGGCTCTGACCGGACACAGCACCAATTTCGACTTCTCCTTTACAGAGCCCTATTTTTTGGACAAAAATCTCTCTGCCGGGTTTGATCTCTTTGCCCGCAATGCGAATCAAACACGTATCGCCTCCTATACCGAACAAACCTTTGGGGGTGCATTGCGATTGGGCTTTCCCATTTCCAAAAATTTACGCAATAATATCAGCTATAATCTCTCCCAGGTGGATATCACAACCATTGGGGCTGTGACATCGCGGACCGTACAGGCCCAGGCGAATGCAAGTCCCTATTGGCGTTCCATGATCAGCGACTCACTGGTCTGGAACGACCTCAACAACCCGATGTTCCCCACCCAGGGGCGTTCCCACCGCTTGACCACGGATTTGGCTGGCCTGGGCGGCGATGTCAAATTTGCCCGCATGCTGGTGGATAATCAATATTTTCACCCATTTTCCGATGACGAAAACTGGGTGGGCCATTTGCGCGGTCGATTCGGCATCATGGATGGTCTGGACAAAGATGTCCCCATTTTTGAACGCTTCTATCTGGGAGGGGGTCAATCGGTTCGCGGCTTCAAACCAGGTGGTATCGGACCTCGCACCTTGATTGAAGATGACGCTTATGGTGGACTCCATTTCGAACAATTCAACGCCGAACTCTTTTTCCCGATTCTGGGCTTGGCCGATAAAGGACTGCGTGGCGTTACGTTCATGGATGTTGGCTATCTGGGCGACTGGCGTTTGCCCTCAGATGTCCGGGAATCTGGCAGAGTACGGGTTGCCACAGGCATTGGTGTGCATTGGAATTCACCTTTTGGACCGTTGCGTTTCTCACTGAGTACACCTCTGATGAAAGAGGACTTCGACCAAACCAGAACATTTGACTTTAGCATGGGGACATCTCTGTGAACATATTCTCTTTTAAACATGTTGGCCCAAGGAATTCCTTGGTGCCCCGGTTTTCATTGCCCTGCCTGATGGCCCTGTTGATGGCAGGAACGGGATTGTTTTTTTCTGGTCCAGTGCAGGCAGGAGGAGCAACCGTCTTTGCCTATGTGGACATCCCCCGCGTGATGGCCGCATCCGCCGCAGCCCAGCATGCCCGTGACCAGCTCAAAAAGAAACTGGCGGTCAAACAAAAAGAAGTGGACTCCATGGAGGCTGAAATCAAAGGATTGAAAGCCAAAATCGAACAAGGCGGAAAAATGATGAATCAGGAAGCACGGACAGAATTGGAAAATACAACACGCAATAAATTCCGTGAATATCAACGCCTGGTCGAAGACAATCAAGCCGCCATTGATCGTGAAAACGGCATCTGGACCAAAAAAATCACCGAAGCTTTACGAGAAGTTATCGAAGAGATCGGACGTGAAAAAAATTATACTGCCGTCTTTGGCAAAGGACAGGTTCTGTTTGCCAACGCCTCTATCGATATTTCGGATCAGGTATTGCAACAACTCAACGAATATACCAAAAAGTGGTTCTAGGCAAGGAGATTTCAGGTGACAGATCCAGCGGGAAACCCGGTGAACGACCAACTGAGTTCAGTGCGTGACATACTCAAAACACTGCCCCACCGCTATCCCTTTTTGTTGGTGGATCGGGTGGAAGAAGAACTGCCAGGCGAACGCCTGGTGGCACTCAAAAATGTAACTTTCAACGAACCCTTTTTCGTTGGCCATTTTCCTGGTCATCCAGTCATGCCGGGAGTTTTGATCCTGGAAGCCATGGCCCAGGCAGGAGCCTTGCTGGCCGGTCGCACAGATCCGGCTTCGGTACAAGGCAGGCTGGTCTATTTCATGGCCATTGACAAGGCCCGCTTTCGCAAACCCGTGATCCCTGGAGATCAACTGCTCTTGGAACTGACCTTGATCAAAAGACGTCGGGATATTTGGCGTTTCAAAGGCACAGCCAGGGTCAAAGGATCCGTGGTCGCGGAAGCCGAACTCATGGCCATGACCCGTGACGCAGATGAAGCAGATTCCACCAACGCCATGGACACATAACCATAATTATGTCTGCCACTTCTTTGATCCATCCCACCGCAGTTGTGGATCCGCATGCCGAACTCGGAACCCAAGTCCAGGTCGGTCCCTACGCCGTGATCGGTCCCCATGTCATCCTGCATGACCAGGTTGAAGTTGGTGCCCATGCGGTGATTGACGGACACTCGGAGATTGGCCATTCTTCCCGAATTTTCAGCTTTGCCTCCATTGGTCTGCCTCCGCAGGATTCACATTATGGCGGCGAACCGACCCGGGTCGAAATTGGCAAACGGTGCGCCATTCGCGAGTATGTCAGCATTCATCGTGGAACCGAAGGAGCAGGCGGTTTGACACGGGTAGGCAACGACTGCATGATCATGGCCTATGCCCATGTTGCGCACGATTGCCGTGTGGGTGACCATGTCATCATGGCCAATGGTGCCACTTTGGCCGGTCATGTGGAATTGCAGGATTATGCCGTCATTGGTGGCTTGACTGCGATTCATCAATTTGCCCGTATTGGTCGCAACGCCTTTATCGGCGGGGCCTCGGCAGTCTCCATGGATGTCGTACCATTTGTTTCGGCAGCCGGCAACCGGGCCAAAATCACAGGCGTGAATGTGGTGGGATTGCGGCGTCATGGTTTTTCCGAAGAGGTCATCAAATCGATTCGACAAGCCTATCGGATTGTTTTCCGCTCCAATCTGCGCATGGAACAGGCCGTGGAAGAATTGGAACGCCATTTGTCCAATTGTGTTGAATTGCAGTGCATGCTGGAATTTCTCCAGACCGGTCAAAGGGGAATCTGCCGCTGACCTCTGGCATGATGCAAACAAGCATGACACCTTCCTTGGACGCGCCTGTCGGACTGATTGCGGGATCTGGACAACTTCCCTTGATATTTGCGCAAGCCATGCGTCAGCAAGCCAGTCCCGGATTGGCGGCAGTGGTGGCCCACGAAGGAGAAACCGATCCAACCTTGTCCGAATGGGTGGATGAGATCCATTGGGTCAAACTGGGGCAATTTAAACGCATTTTGGATCATTTAAAACGCAAACAGGTTCAATCCGTGGTACTGGTCGGAGGCATCTCCAAGGCGAACATTTGGCGTGTTCGTCCAGATGCCTTGGCCATGAAAATGGTCATGAAGTTGTGGGGATTGCACGACGACCAATTGTTGCGCGCAGCAGGGGCGGAATTGGAATCCAGAGGATTTACCTTGCGTTCGGTGACGGATTATCTGCCGCAATTACTTGCCCCGCGAGGATGTTTGAGCCAACGTCAGCCCACACCAACCGAGTGGGAAGACATCCGTTTTGGATGGCGGGCAGCCAAAGCCCTGGGAGCCATGGACATTGGCCAAGGTGTGGTGGTACGTCACAACATCGTGGTGGCGGTGGAAGCCATGGAAGGAACCGATGCCATGCTCAGACGCGCCGGGACATTGATTGCTGGCAGTACGACCGGATGGTCCAGCCAAAGAAACGCCGTTTTTGTGAAGGTCGTCAAGCCCATGCAGGATCGCCGGTTGGATCTGCCCACCATTGGCCCCACCACCATGGATACCCTGGCCCAAGCCGGTATACCTGTGGCCGTTGTGGAAGCTGGTGGTGCGATGATCGTGGATCTGGCCGCCACCTGTCAGGCTGCCAATCGATTCAATCTGGTGGTGCTGGGAGTTGATGCCAGCGATATGGAAACAACTTTGTGACAAAGATCAAACAACATCATGGTTCTGCCTGATCATCCCCCCAGTGCATCTTCCCGTCTGCTCAAGGCGGCAGTGATCGGAGTTGGCTATCTGGGGCGATTTCATGCCCAAAAATGGGTCGCGATTCAAGGTGTGGAACTGGTTGGTGTGGCTGACCTGCTCCCGGAACGGGCCATGCGAATTGGCCAGGAATTGGGGGTGAAGGCAGTACAGAATTATGTTGATCTGCTTGATCATGTGGATCTGGTCTCTGTGGTCACACCAACTCCGACCCATTTTCAAGTGGTCGAGACCTGTTTGTCTGCCGGGGTGCATGTGCTGGTGGAAAAACCCATCACCACCACGCTGGCAGAGGCCGATGCCTTGCTGACCTTGGCAGAACAGAGGCAATGCAAACTGCAAGTAGGTCATATCAAACGCTTTCATCCAGCCGTGCAGGCTCTTTCTGCAAGTGGACGGCTCTCCCATCCAGGTTTCATTGAGGCTCAACGATTGGCCCCATTCAAAAACCGGGCATTGGATGTCGATGTGGTGTTGGATCTGATGATCCACGATGTGGACTTGATTTTACACTTCATGGGATCGCCTGTGGTTGATGTCGAGGCAGTCGGGGCCAAGGTCGTGACCAACCATGTGGATATCGCCCATGCGCGACTCCGGTTTAAAAATGGGGCGATGGCCAATCTCAGTGCCTCCCGCGTGGCCCGTACAGCCACGCGGCGCATGAGAATTTTTCAAGCCGATGCCTTTTTCGACCTGGATTTTATCCAACAAACGCTCCAAATGAGTCAACGCGGCGTCGGTGAACAAATATGGGATGGTGTCCCGGTACAAGCCATTGAGGAGATCTCATGGCCCTTGACACGTCATGACGCCCTGGAAGCGGAAATCCGGTCGTTTTGTCAGGCAGTCCGGGAACATCGACCGCCTGTGGTAAGTGGCCATGACGGACGCCGGGCATTGGCGGTCTTGACAGCCATTCAACAAAAAATGGCGCAGTTTGAACAGCATTTTGCCCCAGGCTTTCCACAAAACAACCCTCCCAAGCTGGTCAATGTTTAATGTGTGTTTGATCAATCAGGCCCAAACACATCTTCCAAAGAGCGAGCATCCAAAACCAAGTCACCCCATGCTTCCAGGTCAGGCAAGTCAGCCATGACAATCTTCTCATAAATGGCAGCAGGCAGCTCTCCAAAACGACGCATCAATAAGCGTACCAGCATTTTGACCTCGCCTTCCTGTCGTCCTTCCTGTTTAATATCCGTCGCTCTGCGAATCTTGAAAAGTTCCTCCTTGGGCAAAGAATTCATGATCGCTTCGAACCATGCCCTGCGTCCCAGGTCCATCACGTACTCAGGCGTCATTCCTGCTGGTGCCCAATTGTCCGATGCACCTTTCATGCGTACCCTCCTGATACCAGAGATGATCCATTCAAACTTGATGGATATTTTTGATCTGTCATAACATTGCATGTTTTTGAATGCTTTTTGCCATTCTTCCTGCTGGCTTGCAAAACATTTTAAAATGGCATTATGAGGCTATTTTTCAACCCAACCCGCACAAGAAAAATCTTCAACCACGAAAAGCACGAAAAAAAAGAAGCAATGGATGGTCAATGCAGTTTTTTTCTTCCCTGTTTTCCGTGGTTCAAAAAAATGAATCAATCATGGCTGCACATAGCCTATCCGATTTATGTCTATCTGGCAATTCAAACCCAAACAGATCTTCCAGGGAGCGAGGATCCAAAACCAGGAATGTGATCCACAAAAGGAGCGTGAGGAACACAGAGGAAAAGCCAAGAAGAATGCGTTTATTTTTTCTCTGCCTCCTTTTGTATCCTCTGTGGATGGCTTTTGACTTTTCTGGTATGTTCATTTCAGGAAATAGCCCTGCCTTGGACACCTGGGCAGATGAAATCTTGAGTTGCCCGCATCTTGGATGAATGGTTTGGCACAAAAAAACAAACAACCACACACTGACACAAAAAAACATCAATCTGAAAAAATCTCCTTGATGACCGCGTCGACTATAAACGGCTCAAACGGTCCCACATTGGAAATGGAAAACCATGAAACCAAACTGCGAAGCACCCAGAATCATGATGGTAGCTGGAGAAGCATCGGGCGATCTCTTGGGCGGCGGTTTGCTGGCTGACTTGCGGGCTTGTTTTCCCAAGCTGGAGGCCTTTGGCGTGGGGGGTGCCCGGATGGGGGAGCAAGGATTTCGCAGCCATTGCAACCTGAATGATCTTTCGATCATTGGACTGGTCGAAGTGGTACGACGCTTACCCAGATTATGGCGCATTTATCAACAACTGGTGACATTGATGGAACAACAGCGTCCTGATTTGCTCATTACCATTGACCTGCCTGATTTCAATTTTTTGTTGGCGCGCCGAGCCAAGGCTTTGGGCATTCCCCGCATCCATTATGTTGGGCCGCAGGTGTGGGCCTGGAGGTCTGGACGTGTCAAAACCCTGGCCAAACTGTTGGATCACCTCATGGTATTGTTTCCGTTTGAAGAGGTGTTTTTTGCCGGTTCCGGCTTGCCGGTGACGTTTGTGGGGCACCCCCTGGCCCAAAAAGAGGTGCCTGGAGAGCTGGAACGGCGGAATGCCCGACGCGATTTGGGGGTAGCTCCCGGAGAACGCTTGGTGGCCGTGCTGCCTGGCAGTCGATTGACAGAAATCAAACGTCATCTTGGGGTCATGATGGCGACCTGTCAGGAACTGACACAACAGGGAGGCATTCGGTTTGTCCTGGCTTTGGCCGATACCTTGACCCATGCCGATCTGCATGCTGTCCTCCGGCAGGAACCAGACCGGACACGCGGTGAATTTTTTCATGGCATGGAAGTACGACAGGGACAAACCGAATTGCTGTTGGCTGCGGCAGACGCGGCATTGGTGGCCTCTGGAACCGTCACACTGGAGACAGCTTTGCTGGGAACACCCATGACCGTGTTCTATCGGGTGAACCGGTTGACCTATGAGATCGGACGCCGGGTGATTCAGGTGCCACACATTGCCTTACCCAATCTGTTGGCCGGACGCACCTTGGTCCAGGAACGCATTCAAGATGATGCGCGACCAGAGGTTCTGGCCAATGATTTGCGAGGTCTGTTGTTTGACGCAGACATCAGGGAACGTCAACGTGCCGGTTTCAGAGAAATCCGCCACCATCTCGCACAACCTCTCCGTCGTCCAGTGGATGTGGTGACAGACCATCTACCGACTTTTGCCAAGTCAAGGTATTGACTGGCGAGAAAAATGGGGCACCGGACCATGGATGAACCCCCTGTTTGAGGAATTGTTGTTGATTTCAACAAATTTGTTGAATATACTTACACAGATTCACGATAGCAGAAAAATCAAACCTGCCCGTTGAATGGATATCTTGTTGCATAAAATAAAAAAAATGGTCTGGAAACTTAAGCATGATACGACGACGAACCCTGATTGTTGGCAACTGGAAAATGAATGGGCTGATTGAAACAGCCCAGGAACTTGCAGATGGAATTCGTGACGGTCTGACGGCGCGTGCGGGACGTTCTGTGCGTTGCGAGCTGGTGATTTGCCCCCCTGTCAGCGCGATTTATGCGATCAATCAACGATTGGGTGCTGCCACCTTGAAATTGGGTGGTCAGAACCTCTCCGAATATGAAAGCGGTCCCCATACCGGGGAAATCTGCGGAATCATGTTGCGCAATATCGGATGTTGGTATGTCATCGTAGGCCATTCCGAACGCCGCAGTGAGTGCGGAGAGGATAATGAACAGGTCGCTCGCAAAATGGCAGCCGCGTTTCGAGATGGTTTGCAACCGATTGTCTGCGTGGGTGAGACTTTGGCCGAACGCAATCAAGAACGCGCCATGGAAGTGGTGAAAACGCAACTGATGGCTCTGTATCCCCATCTCCCTGCGGTCAAAACCAAGCGACAACAGTTGGTGGTGGCATACGAGCCGGTTTGGGCCATTGGCACCGGACAGAATGCAACGCTGGAACAGATTCAAGAAATGCATAGTTTTATTCGTCACAACATGCTTGACGAGTTGGGTGAAGACGCGCACAAGATTCGTATCTTGTATGGTGGTTCTGTCAAGGCTGCCAATGCGGGGAGTATTTTTGCTTTGGATGATGTGGATGGTGGACTGATCGGTGGGGCTTCTCTCAAGTCGGCTGATTTTTTGGCCATTATTGATGCTGTTCCAGAGAAATTTTGACTGTTTTGCCAAAAAGGTAGCGAAATGACACTGATTTTGACTGTGTTGCATATCTTGGTATGCATCTCCCTGGTATTTGTTGTTCTGTTGCAAAAAGGCAGTGGTGCGGACATGGGGGCTGCGTTCGGTGGCAGTTCGCAAAGCCTGTTCGGGGCGCGGGGTTCGGGAGATTTCCTGAGCAAGCTTACGGCAGGTTTGGCCACCATATTCATGATCACCAGTCTGACGTTGGCGTTTTTCACCACGCGCCCCTCTGGAACATCGGTCATGGACAAGGCCCCGATAGCCACACCAGACAAACCAGCTTCAGGCAAGACTTCAGACAAAGCTGAAACACCCGCGCCAGCAAAAGAACCAGAAAAAACCGAAAGTGGCCCTCCGGTTCCCGCCAAAAGTACTCCCACAAAGGAACCTGGCGCGCAGGGTGCTGCTGTACCACCTGTTCCGCCAGCGGCCAATCCAGCCAAACCCGTGCCTCCCCCCCCACCTGCTGAGGCGGCGAAAGAGAAAACAACGGAAGCCAAACCCGTTCCTCCGCCAACTGAGGCCGCGAAAGAATAAACGACACCCCCGCTGCTGGAACCAAGGCGGCGGGGGAATGAATTTATATAAATTGTGTTAATAATACTTTAACTACAGCTCGTAACTTGTTCAATCATTGGAGAAGCGCGAGGGGGAGATGCAAAACCATCTCCCCTTAAGGTTTTGCTTTTGACTTTGCTTTTGACTTTTTGCCCAAAGGGCATCATGCCCAAATCAGCAGCGAGGAACCATGCCAGCAAAACATGTATGCGAGATAAAAGTCGGACTCCAAGGAGAATTAGTCATGCCATCTGCTGTGTTAGAGACTATGTGTTGGCATCCTGGAGACACAGTGTTGGCACGATTTGAAGATCATCGGTTGATCCTGGAACAGCGATCCGAAATTATACAACGTATTCAGTCGCGATTCGCATCCGTCCCGAAAGAAGTCAACTTGGCGGATGAATTGATCGCTGAACGACGGGAACGAAGCTAGACAGGAGGCCCATTCGTGACAGTTGTGTTGGACGCTTCAGCACTTTTAGCATTTCTACATAATGAAAATGGTGCCAACAGCGTCCAAGAAATATTGGAAAACTCGATCATGTCAACCAGCAACTGGTCAGAGGTTTTGCAAAAAATATTGACTTGACTGATTTTTTTGAGTTGCTTTATTGATCATCAATCAACCCTGTTATCCCATAAGTGGAACAACAGAGTTGATTTTAGAAAAACAGGATCAACTGTTGAGAACGATTCTTGAGGAAACGCACAGATATAAAAATAGAATTCTAAACTTGAACGGTTTGGTCAACATGCCATAACCCTGTCAAGCAGTTTATTAAGTTGGTTTGTCAGAAATCTTTCCACAAAACCTTGGATCATCTGAACATCCATTACGACCTGCCCAAATCAAGACTTTTTCTCTCAACATCTTCTCGTACTCTTTGACATCATTGCATTCTTTTTCGATTGGAAAATATTGTTCAGAATTGAAAAGTTCCATCAAGAGAGTACGCATCTCTACTCTAAGTTTTTCATCTTTTTTCAATCGAGTATATGCTGCATAAGGTTTATCCTGATTGATTGGCCCCCCACCAAGTCTACGCTCAAAATCAGGAATGCTTACACGATGCCGAACAATGATTCCAGACTGGCGACACTCTTGCAAAGCTGCGAAAATCTGAGAATTGATAGTCCACATGCCATTTTTCTGCGCATTTATATTATATGGACTGTCGCAGTCATGTACAATCCCAAAATCCACTTTAAAATGCTGAAAAATGCGGATTAAAGGAACAAATGTCGCCTTACCAAGAGCTTTAACAATGACAATCTTTTCAGACAAACCGGGATCATCCTCAAGTACCGCAGCAATAAATGCTGCGTTCTCAGTATCTCCTTCCACAAGAATCGGGTAGGATCCAAAAAACATTTCAGAAAGCCCGGTATCCATTTTTTGCAATACGTGCAACCGTTGCCTTTCATCTTCACTAAAAGTGGCTTGAACAGTTCGATACGTTTTGGGTGCAATCGATGCGTTTGAATGATCAGATGATCGTTCAAGCCTCACTATAGTAGTATGGTCTTCAAAAGGATTGACAAAGTAAGGAGAATGCGTAGTGACCATGACTTGCCAATCATGATCCTTCGCCAATTCATAGAGTGCTTTTTGTGCAGAGCGTGCAGCAAGTGGATGAAGCGCATTTTCAGGTTCATCAATCAGCAAAACATACCCTGGAAACACCAGATCATTTGAATCCCCTTCCTTTAAACTATATAACCGTTCCTTTTGCAAGTTTAATTTTGTAATAATGGCAGCATTCGGCTTCGATTTGTTTTTTTCTTTCTCTATTAATGCGTCAAGCTTATCTTCTTCGGATTTTTTCTTCTTATCTTCTTCCTCTTTTCTCTTGAGCATATTATGAACACGAACTAGCGTCCAAAACAAAGCACGCTGGGCACCAGTCCCTTGTTGAGACAGTTCTGTCTCAAATTCTCCGTCTAGTATTCGCAAGCATGTTCCGCTTGCCAGAAGCTTTTTAATTTCATACTTAAACGGATCAAGTTTAACATCAATACGGATATCAAGATTTGGAAAAATCTGTTTCAAACCTTCTGCCACATCTTGCTCGACACGCGTTACTTTGTCTTGGTAATTTTTCAAAGGCGTTTTTACAGATTCAAGAAAATTAGACATCGCTTTACTAATTTCAGAATCGGGATCACTCTCCGATTGAGCTATTTGCTGCGCTAATGGTTCAATAATCAAAGCTATCAGAGTCGAATGCGCAAAAGTCGCATCTTGCAATGAACTGATGCGCATGGGTTGTGGCAATCTACTTTTGAATACATTATCAGCACCACCAGCTTTTCCTTCATCAGCCCAATCTCCTTGCCCATCATTTGCTGAAGGATCCCAGGTTGATCGAACGCATTTCAGATCAGGCTTTTGCCAAGTCCATCTGTTACTAACAACCAACAATCCATCTGTTGGAACTTTCCACTTTTCATCAACATTTCCTATACCTTTAGGAATATGGATGTCCAACACAATTTGCGTTGCAGCATCTTCAGAAGCCCATTTGCACCGATCTTCCGGTTTTAAAGCACTCCCACCTTGCGCCAACTCATATGCACGTAATATAGTTGATTTTCCAGCATTGTTACGACCGACAAGGCAAACAATCTTATCAAGCCAAATTTCAAGACCTTCAGGACCAATACAGCCCAAATTATAAATTTTCATCTTCAATAATTTTGATCTGTCTGACATTAGATTTTCTCCTTGTAAAAGTTAATATGTCAGCTCAAAAAATACACAAAATAAATCAGCAATGCTGATGGTACGTTCCAGCTTGCTTTTCGTGAACGATAAATTTTTAAAGCTGCATTGACAATTCTTTTATAGCTTATCCAACAGTATTGTGTCAAGAAAACTTTATCGTTAATGATGATTTTTTTTCGAAACATTACCACTTCGATCTTTTTATGCTGCAAGAAGATATGCATATTCTTTGAACTTCATAAAATAAAAATTAATCAAAAAATTACTTTAATATGTTTTTTATAACAACAATATACATTATAACAATTCATTAAACATAAAAACTCATATTTAAAAATTTTATTTATTCTTATTTAGCGTTTAAATTTGACACAATCAAACAAAATCATCTATTCGATAAAAATCACTAACGTCCCTTTCAATTCCGCCATCCTGCTGTTATCATGCAATACACCTGATCATCAATGTTGAACCTCAACCACCGCCAGATCGCCCTCTCCCAAAGTAAATTTTTCCACCTCCATTTCTGGCGGTGGACGAACATGACCATCTGAACGAATACCAGCCAAAAGACGTAACCATTCGTCCGTATTCGTCATACCGACAAGAATTCCATGATCGTTTGCCCCAATGATCAAATAGCCAGTTTTAGATAATTAGAATAGTTGTTGACAAACACATAAACAACCTAAATTTATCAGCGTTGTTGCTCGCAATGATGCACTCAATACAGTTCGATTCGATAATATGGGTGCTTTCAAATCTTACAATATCAACATCAAGACATCCTTACAAAACACATCCAAGGCCATCAGTCAAAAAACTTAATGCCCTGCGGAAAAAAAGTCAAAGTCAAAACCCTGGGGGATGAATCCCCCAGACCCCCTCTTTTTTTTTTAAATAATTTAAAAAATTGGGGGGGCGATTTACAGCCCCCCATCCGTTCAGCAGATCAATGGGCCAGTTTCTTGTAATGCACCCGATGAGGACGATCCGCTTCAGCACCAAGACGCCGTTTGCGATCCGCCTCATACTCCTGGTAGTTGCCTTCCAGAAAAACCACACGGGAATCCCCCTCAAAGGCCAAAATGTGCGTGGCAATCCGATCCAAAAACCAACGATCATGCGAAACCACCACCGCACTCCCGGCAAAATCCATCAAGGCATCTTCCAAGGCTTGCAACGTCTCCACATCCAGATCATTGGTCGGCTCGTCCAACAACAACAAATTGCCATTCTGCTTGAGAACCAACGCCAAATGGGCACGATTGCGTTCCCCACCTGACAAAACCTTGACCTTTTTTTGCTGATCCTGACCCTTGAAGTTGAACCAGGAAACATAGGTCCGGGAATTGATTTCACGACCTCCCAAATCCAACATGTCCAACCCCCCGCTGACCGCAGCCCACAACGATTTTTCCGGGTCCAACGTGCTGCGACTCTGATCCACATAAGCCAACTTCACGGTTTCACCCAGCATGAGCCGCCCTGCATCCGGCTGCTGATCCCCGGTCAACATGCGCAAAAAAGTCGTCTTGCCCGAACCATTGCCACCAATCACCCCCAGAATACCCCCACGAGGCAAAATAAATGACAAATCCTCCATCAACAGTTTGCCACCAAACCCCTTGGCAAGCCCCTGAGCCTCAATGACATTCCCTCCCAAACGAGGCCCCGACGGAATGAACAACGTGTTGGTCTCACGTCGGGATTCCCGTGAACGGGAAGCCAACTCTTCATAAGCATTGACACGCGCTTTGCTCTTGCTCTGCCTGGCACGAGGCGAAGAACGAACCCAATTCAATTCCTCACGCAACCGCTTTTGCAGACCGACATCCTCACGTTTCTCCTGAGCCAGTCTGGCCTCTTTCTGCTCCAACCAGGAGGTGTAATTACCCTTCCAGGGAATGCCACGACCCCGATCCAATTCCAGAATCCAACCAGCAGCATTGTCCAAAAAATACCGATCATGGGTCACGGCCACCACCGTGCCCGGATAACTGAGCAGATAACGCTCCAACCAAGCCACGGATTCGGCATCCAGATGATTGGTCGGTTCGTCCAGCAACAACATATCCGGTGCGGACAACAACAAACGACACAACGCCACACGCCGCTTTTCACCACCCGACAAGGTGGAGACATCCGCCTCCCAAGGGGGCAAACGCAGGGCATCGGCGGCGATGTCCAGCTTGCGATCCAGATCCCAGCCATCCAGATGATCGATGGCCTCCTGCAATTCCGCCTGTTCCTGAATCAACGCATCCATGTCAGCGTCAGGATCACCAAACTTTTCGGAAACGACATTGAAACGTTGCAACAATTCCTTGATGCCCGTCACACCATCTTCCACATTGCCCCGCACATCCTTGGCAGGATCCAGTTGGGGTTCCTGGGGGAGCAGACCGGCCCGTATGTTGGGGGCTGCCTTGGCCTCGCCGGTAAATTCGGTATCCAAGCCAGCCATGATGCGCAACAAGGTCGATTTGCCCGATCCATTGAGTCCCAGTACGCCGATTTTGGCCCCTGGCAGAAAAGAAAGGGATATGTCGTGCAGAATGACCCGATTGGGCGGAACCGCCTTGCTCATCCGGTACATGGTGAAAATATATTGGGGATCAGCCATTGATCTTACTCCACAAATGTCAACCAGCCGTTATGTTGGGTGTGGCGTCCATATACCACATCAAAAAAGAGCTTCTGGATGCTCTTGGTGACCGGTCCCGCATGACCGATACCGATCTTGCGACCATCCAGTTCCCGGATGGGGGTGATTTCGGCAGCCGTGCCGGTAAAAAACGCCTCTTCGGCGATCATGACCTCATCACGTGGAAAACGCTGTTCCAAGACCGGAAGACCCAACTCGGCAGCCAACGTGATGACCGTATTGCGGGTGATGCCATCCAGGGCCGTATCCAACGGCGGCGTCACAAGCTTGCCCTGCTTGAGAATAAAAATGTTTTCCCCGGAACCTTCGGAAACAAAACCTTCAGGATCAAGCAACAGGGCTTCGTCAAAACCGCAAGCAATGGCCTCGGTTTTGGCCAGAATGGAGTTGGGATAATTGCCAACGCCCTTGGCCCTGGTCATGGTCACGTTGGGATGATGACGGGTATAAGAGGATGTTTTGACACGAATGCCATTTTCCATGCCCTCTTCTCCGAGATAGGCCCCCCACTCCCAGGCTGCGACAGTCGCATGGACCTGACATTTGGCAGGATTCAAACCCATGCTTTCAGCCCCATAAAAAACCAGGGGGCGAATGTAACCCGATTGCAGATGATTGGCGCGCAACACCGCCAGACAGGCCTGGGAAAGCTCCTCTGGCGTGAATGGAATGACCATGTTGAGAATATGGGCCGAACGAAACAAGCGATGAATGTGTTCATTCAGGCGAAACACAGCCGGTCCCGCCTCGCTCTTGTAACACCTGATGCCCTCAAAGACACCCAGGCCGTAATGGAGGGTATGGGTCAGGACATGGACTTTGGCCTCCCGCCACTCCACGAGTTGTCCGTCCAACCAGATTGTTCCGTCTTTGTCATGCATGAGAGTACTCGTTATCTTATAGTTTATGATTGGATGAGGACCGTTCCTGATGGCCCGAAACCGAAAACAGCAAAACAAATCATTGCAAGAATCCATTCCATACGGTGCGCGACCATGATGGACACTTTTTTTTTGCACCACGGGACACACAGAACCCACGAAGAGAAAACGGAACCGACATTCAGTTTTTTCTTTTTTTTCCGTGTGTTCCGTGCTTTCCGTGGTTGAAGATTTTTTGGGTGTCAGGCTGAAAAAGTGCCATTTGTGACTGCACAGAGTATATCACGTTCTGTTGGCATTCGGGACTGGACAAAAGCAGCCAGCCCAAGAAATTTAGTCGCCTCCTCAAGGGGTACGCAGCTCCTGATGAACACTTTTTTGGCATTGATGTTGCTTTATACCCATCATACAAGAGACACATTGTGTCCTTTACAAGCCTGCCTCCTTGCCCAAGAGAGCCTGTCATGAGTGATTCCCTGTTTTCCGCCATACAAGCCTATAACTGGAAGCCAGAGGCCGCACCAGCCCCAGGGATGAATCCCAGCGGAAGTGACCGATCAACGGTTCATTTTGATGATTTTTTGTCAAGGGTCAACCCCCGACATGATCAGGAAGCCGCTCGTTTGGCACCCATCGCCCAGGAAGAACAGGAGTCACACACTCTGACAGGATCCCCAGAACGTGTAGCCGCCTTGACCGATGACCAACACACTTCAACAAGAGCGACAGAACACGTTGCCGCTTTGACAGCAGGCCATAACGTTCGCCAGATCAATGACACGGACTCCTCGACCGGAGCGGTGCCCCAACTCTATGCCCCAACCAAATCGACTCCTGGCACCAGCCACGAGGGATGGACATTCCTGGCTCCCACGGTCACGCCCCCCAAAGAACGAATCGTGGCAACCGCCAGTGCCGAATACCAGATTTACACCAAATCCAGTGACGAAACCGCCGAAGGGCCTCTTCTCCGGGATCGCAGCTCCAGAGTGGATATCCGCCGATAGCAACTTTATTGGCGCATTATGGGATCAAACATGGTAAACTCTTTTTTTGCTGAACAAGGAACGCGCATGAACAGTCGAAACACCGTGACTCAAGCGGAAATCATGATTACGCTAATGCAATTGGAACGTGATGTCGAAAAAGAACGACTGGATTTCGCCAGACCCTTGATCGACGCCTTACGGCACGCCTTGGTTCGAGATACGCAAATGGCCGGCACTCCGCCAGGAACCTTGACCGTGCAAGGCTGGATCATACTCCTGGCGCGGTGGGAAGAAGAATTGCAACGCATTCCTCCCAGACGGTTGCGTTATGTAAAGAGTTTCTTTCAAGAATTGCAGGAACGGGCAGATGTGGCGGGATCTCCCATTGGCATGGCGGTTGGAGAATTGGCATCGCTCCTCGATGCCACGTCATGCATCGAAACAACCCGTGCAGCTGCCTGATCCCAAACAACAGTGTACTGACTCTTCATTGACTTAGGAGACGACATCTGATGAAAGCTCTGTGGATCCATATCAACGTTGGCTTGAGTTCTTAATCGGCATCGATTGCAAACATGGACGCGGTCAAACCAGCGGGTCAAACATCTCACCGCTCGTCCGATATTCGGCAGCCCAGTCGTCGTACCCATTTCTTTTCCGCAAAAAGCCATACGCCCATTTGGCGTGCCCTCCGGGCGGCTTTGCAGCGGGCAGAAGGGGTGATTCTCGTTGTTGGGGGCGAAGGAATCGGCAAAACCTCTTTAATCAAGCGGCTGCATGGCATGCTGCCTGACAACCGGGATCTGGTACTGATTCCCTCCCCTGACCTGCCTGACACCGAATTTCTGCAACAACTCATTACTGCCACGACCTTGGTAAAACGGGGTGACGCCGGATCCTTGTCCCCTGTTGAAACCCATTCACATGAATCCCAATCAACGCACCCAACACCAACCCAGCCGACCATGACGGCCCAGGATCTCTTCGATGCCATGGAAGAACGGGTGGCCATGGGACGCAAACTGGTCCTGGCCATTGATCAGGCCCACCTCCTGAATGGCGCACAGTTGACGATGCTGGACATGATGGTCCGCTTTGTCACCGAAGGGATCAAACCCGTGCAGATATTATTGGCTGGTCGTCCGGAATTGCGCGCACTGATGGCCTCTGCGGAAAGCGTCAATCTGGAAGACCAGGTGGTAGGTTCCTGTGAAATGACCCCATTGACTCGTAGAGAGGTCTGGGAGTATCTGCTGTTTCAATTGGAACGCAGCCCAGGTGGACCCATCAAGGTCTCCTGGTTGGCGTGGTGGGAGATATTCCGCTACTCTCAAGGCATTCCACAAAAAATCGATCAACTTTTGAAACGCATGCTCCCGTTGATCAAACAACGCAATGCCAAGGTCGTGACCCGTTCCATGGCACGAAGTGCCATGACAAGAAAACCCATGCGTCCCATCCCGGTACGTCTCCTGGGATTGGCCGGAGGAGCCCTTCTGCTGACTGGCATGGGATATCTGCTGACCGGATGGTTTCATTCCCCCACCCCAGGAGAGACAGATGGCTCAACAGGGGTCAAAAAAGGCACCTCTGGAGAAAATTCATCTTACATCCAACTTTTCAAACAGGATGATCCAAGCAATCCGACATTGGCAAGCAAAAGCATCAAATCAACAGACGATAAAACGGAAAACAAACCAACCATAACCAAAAAACGTTATTGGGAACCATCACAGACCATCCGTCCTGACACAACCCAACCTGTGACAGCCCAACCTGTAGCCAATCTTGCAGACACCAACCAGAAAGCAGATAAACCGGGTCAACATTCCATGTCGAATCCGGCTCCAGCTCAGGCAACCCCACGCTCGATTCCAGACCCGGAAACGTTCAGAAAACGGTATCAGTCTGCCAAGGCCCTGCAGGCAGCCTCCATCTCCACCCAGACTCCAGAGCCGATGGAAAAACCATCTCGACCTGCACCAAAACAAGAGGCCGATGGGGTCAACAAAACAGAACCTACCCCCAACACAACTCGATTTGTCCCTCTTCCAAGTCCACCGGCTCGCTCCAACGAAGCGGATACAACCTCGAAAGAATCCGTTCCACCGTCACCCCCCCAAGAGACTGAAGGGGCGAAAAAGCTGCAACAGAGTGCCAAGACAGCCCGCTCCACGCCCTCGTCATTGGCCCGTGCAGACGCAGCCAATCCGAATGATCTGACACCAGATGATGATGAGGAGGATATGGAGGTACCGAATGAACCCACCCCCAGACCCCCACCGACTCTTCCAGATACCAGTGGTATCAAAAAGCAGCGCGCAGATGCCAAAACCGCCAAGTCTGCCCAAGCCGAAGCCATGGCACCTCGTCCGGTTGCAACCGACGAAGAATCACCCAAACCAGTGAGCAAGCCAACGAAGCCCAAAGCTGTACCCTCCCCGGCTGCGGAATCCACTGCGAATGCAGCGAAACCACCTTCAGGGGTTGCCACCGAAAAATCGTTTCGCGCCTCAGGCAAACTGTTTGTGGTACAAATCGGCTCGTATTCCAATCTGGATAACGCCGAACAATTGAAAAAAGCATTGATGGGCAAGGGTGGTGACCCGTATGTCCATCTTTTTGAAAAAAACAAACGACGCTGGTTTTCAGTGCGTATGAACTATCGTGGCCGCAGTGCCGCAGACCGCATGGCGCAAACCATTCACAGCCAGCAAGGACTGCCAACCAAGGTTCTTGAACTCAACTATGAGTGACGTCAACAACCACCGGCCTCCCCACCAAGGCAACTCTTACTCAATACAGCACCGTTACTGCTGGCTTGGTACGAACCAGACTCCAGAAACATTTCCCATACATTCGGATTCGCGACTGGTAGAACTCAAAATCCAGGAAATTCATGCCCCCAAACAGCATCCTCCTGACAACGGCATCCTCCTGACCAGTTGTTGAGCTTCCACCTTAACTAACACGGTCTCAAATCAATCTTTTTCCGCTTGCATCCCGCACTTTCCACGAATCTAACGATCTTGGGCAGGAGGAGGCGCGTCTAAAGTCCAGTCAAAAGCAAAACCAAAACCCTGGGGGATGAATCCCCCAGACCCCCTCTTTTTTTTTAATAGTTTATGACAGATGATCAGGCAACTGAAAGAGCTTCAAATCCATAGATCGGTTCTGAACATGGCACGCAAGGGTCGCAAAATATGCACCCACAACGGTGCCTGTTCCCCAAGGATTTTCACATCTCCCGTAATGCCTGAAAGGGGCGGACGTGTCCCTTCCGGAATGGTCATCTCAAGACGAACCTGAAACAAACGATTGGGGCCTTCAATTTTGGTCACAGGTGAGATGGTTTGCACCCGCCCGGAAAAAACAGTTTCCGGTGATCCATTCAAACGAATTTTGGCCTGATTTCCCTCATGCACCATGGAAAGATCCGATTGCTCCAAAATGACACTGATCCGTCGTTTCCGGGCTGGAATCAAGGTGACAACCGTCTCTCCACGGGTAAAATAGCGGCCCTGGATCATCATGGGTGGTGGCCCTTGCACTTCCCACAGTCCCTCTGGAATGGGTACGGATAATTGGCTCAATCGATGTTGCAATCCGGCCACCTGTTCACGCATCTTGTTGGATTCAATGGCAACATGTTGGATTTTGGTCCGGTTGTTCTGACTCATGGCTGCATTGCGATCCATCTCCTTGCCTTCCAGGGCAGCTTGCAGGCGGCTCAATTCCAACTCCAGTTCCGGGGCCTCCAGAGTGAACAGAGTCTCCCCTGCTTGACCAGTCAAGGATCGGTCTTTCTGGTAAGCCACATGGTTCACAAACCCGTTTTCCGGGGCGTGAATCGCCAGTGATTCAGCCTCCACCGAACCATTGGTCAAAATCATGACCTGCGGTTGCCACAAAAATAAAGTTAACAGAAAAATCAGGCCGCAGATGCCAACAGCAATTTTCTTGGGCAGGGTGGAAAACAAGCTTTGCATGGCAAATTCCTTTAAAGTTTGCAACCACGTTCCGGTCATCATTTTAAAGAGTTTAAAGACCAGCCACAGAAAAAAAAGGATCCCCCAAAATCCATAGGCATCGGCAATGGCACCATATCCCATCAATGCCAAAGCAGACATCATCATGAAAAGATAAACAACAACCAACATGCCGTAATTGAAATACACCCTTTTTTCATATCGATTCGGGGTGAACGGCGGGGTTACGGCGAGTCGCAGGACATTTTTCTTCAACGAGTAAGAAAACCAGTCAATGGCATTCTGCCTGAGATTGGGAATTTCCAGCCAGTCACTTAAGATATAATATCCGTCAAATTTCATGAGCGGATTCAGATTAAGAAACAAAGAAGAGGCCGTGGCAATGGTGACAAGAATAAAAGAAGTGCGTCCGACTGCCGAATCCACGTCGGTGACGGTCCAGATGAATACCGCAAACGCCGAAAGAACCAGTTCGATCCATACCCCGGCCAAAGCAACATAAAGCTTGTGACGACTGTTTTCGAACAGCCAAGCATCGTTCACATTGGCATAGAGACACGGTTGAAAGCCCAGAAGCAAAAAACCCATATCGTCAACATCTCCGCCGAAATGCTTACAAGTCAGACCGTGTCCCAGTTCGTGAACGGCAATGGCCCCCAACGCCACCAACCAGATGTTGAAGGCATTCCAGCTCCCCTGCTTGGAAAAGAAAAAAACTCGTTCAAAATCAGTGCCAAAACGGTCAAATTGAACGAGGACCATCAGGAAAGCCACGCCAATCAGCATCACACTGGCCCAGACCCCAGCCGGGGTCCAGATCCACTGGATACTGGGCAGGACGCGGTTAAAAAAAGCACTTGGATCATGCAGATGAAACCTCATATTCATGAGGGATCCCTGGGCCTGCAAAAATCTGCCTTTGCGCGTCTCCTTTAATTTTTCCATCAGCGCGGCCCGTTCCTCTTGCTTGCTGCGCTGAAGCAGACGGAACTCCTTGGCTGAACTGATCAATTCCATCAGGGCATCCAGGTCGTATTCATATTCTTCGCTGGCTTCATCAAAGGCTTGCACCAGTGCTGCTGGTTCTTTTTTGCCGTCGAAGAGGGTGAGCATCAGGTATTGGGCGTCGCTGAAACGGTAATACGCCTGTTTGTCTGGTTCCTTGAGGACGTAAGTGACCTCGCCCCGCTGAACCAGTTTGCGGATTTTGATTTCAGGACGTAATGGAGTTGGTGCGGTCAAGCGTCAACTCCCACCAAACCAGAACGACCATTGGTTGACCACCCGTCGCCAGAACCGGGTCACGACCGAGACATCCGGAGTTTCGATGGAAGCACGTCCTGTCATGCCAGGACGCAGTTGGAAGTCTGTGTCCAAGACTTTGACCTCGGCAATGAAACCGGATGGCGTTGAGGAGTCGGCGACTCCTTTTTCCAAGGCCTCCGCAGGCACGGCATAGGCCCGGCCTACATGGATCACCTCGCCACGGAATCCCTTGCCAGGCCGGGATTTCAGGATTCCATGAACCGGATGACCTGTATGAATGTCGGTGACATCCTCTTCCGGGAGTTTGACCACGACCGTAAAGTTGTCAGGATCCGCCACACGCAGGAGTTCGCTGCCCAAACTGAACTCCCGACCCACCAGTTCAGCAGGCTGGGCTGTCAGAATCACTCCATCCTGAGGGGCGCGGACCTCCACCTTTTCCATGTCGCGTTTGGCCTGATCCCATGCAGCCTTGGCGGCGATGCGTTCAATGATGGCCCGGTTCATGGCTGCGGCATCGGAGATGGCTTTGGCCTCCACGATTTGTCGTTCCAGAATGGCCAGTTTGGCTTCGGCTTCCACCAGACGCAAGCGGATGGGCAGGTCATCCACCCGTGCCAGGATGTCACCGGTTTTGACTTGATCACCTTCCTTGACGAAGGTTTTCTGGATGCGTCCAGCCACCCGTAGATAGACCCCATGACCAAAACGGGATTCCACCACACAGTCGCCAGAGACCGAGCGGAAGATCGGCACATGATGGAGTGCAAACAGGGTTGTGACGGCAATACCGGCCAGCAGGCTCCATTTGCGCCAGCCAGAGGCCCATTTTTTGCCGGTTTCGCCCAGGCTCCCCAGGGCGTCGGCAAAGGGAATGCGATTGAACAGGCTGGCGTTGCGCAAGGCCACCGTGACTTGGGTGGCCAGGATGGAAATCATGTCCGATTTGGAACCGACTGCGAAGTTTTTGATTTCGCTTTCCATCCATAATACACCGAGTGTTCCTTCCGTGTCGGCCAGAGGGGCGACCCAGGCTGCGACCATGCCCCGTTCGGTCAGATATTCTGTCCAGGGGGTATCTTTGTCCTGTTGTGCCCGCAAGCCGGGTGCGTCCGGGATGTAGGTCAGACGTTTGGATTGACGAACCTGTTCCAGCAATTCCAGCAATTTTTTTTGCCATGGGGCATCGGGGTCAACTTTGGTATCGCCGGACATGGCAGCCAGAAACAGGGATCCTTTGTCCTCGTCAACCAATGCCACGACGGCATGGGAAATTTCCACCAGATCGCTCGACAAGGTGACCACCAGGTGGAGAACCTGGTCCATGTCCAGAGTTGAACTGATTTGCCGGGAGATTTCCATCAGGGTATTCATCTCTTTGACCCGGCTTTCGGTTTCCAGGAGGCGGGCGTTGCGCACGGCTATGGAAGCGGACAGGGCAATGTCCTCTGCCAGTCGTTGATCCTCTTCGCTGAAGCGTTTTTGGAAACCGGAACGTTTGTTGATGATCTGGATGGCTCCAAAGGCACCCCCACGGTCAGCCAGGGGGACACAGATCATGGATTCGGTTGTAAAATGGGATTTCTGGTCCACCTGGGCGTCGAATCGCGAGTCAGAGGCGCAATTGAGTACCACGTCTGGCTTGTTGTTGGCGATCACCTGACCAACGATCCCTTTTTTGAGCGGAAGTCGCAAGCCCAGAATCCGGCTTTTGGCTGGGCCTTCGGCTTGATGACAGATATTGGTTTCGGAACGTTCGTCTGTCAGCCAGAGTGAACCGGCTTCGGCATCCATGGTGGTGAGAACTTTTTCGAAGATGGAGGACATCACCTTCTTCAAGCCACCGGTACTTTGTACGAATTCGCGGGTCAGGTTGCGCGAGAAACGGAGGTATTGGAGTTCCCGTTGCAGGTCAGCATACTGTCCGGCAGATGAGGTCGTGCTCTGTGGGGGTGCTGGTGTGGCGGGCATTGTTGGTGGCAAAGCCATGGAATCCCCCAATTCTCTGGTTGGGTGTGGGCGAAAAAGTCAGTCAGCAAGTCTAATTCTATTATATCGGACCAACGGATGCAAAACCTCAATGAAAAATTGGCTTAGAAGGACATTTTCTTTGAAGGTGCCTGTTACGTGGAACACCCAAACCCCACCACGTGCGTTGGGCTTGAATCTCACCAAGCATCATACGGAATGAACAGTTTTAGTTATATTTGAATCCTGGGCAGGGATGCACAAAATTTCATCGAGTATTTGTTTCTGTGGAGAGAAATTTCAGCTATAATATCCCGATCATCAACTTGACAGCCAAAGATGGAAGTATCATGGGATGATGTGCAGACATGCATTAACAAAGTTGAATGTCAATGGGGATGGCACGTATCGGATGCCAACAGAAGTTGACTAATAGTTCTATGGTACACATTTGGCTCGAAGGAGGGCATCCCATGCAGAAAAACACCTGCGTTACGCTTGGTCCTCATTTTGAGGGGTTCATCTCTCAACAAATTGCTCTTGGCCGGTTCGGGACAGCAAGCGAGGCTATCTGCGCAGGATTGCGGCTTTTGGAGGAACAGGAAATAAAGCTGTTGGCTTTGAGGCAAGCCCTACAGGAAGGAGAGGCAAGCGGCAGGGCTGATTATTCCTTGAGCAAGCTGCTTGAAGAACTGGACGGGGAACGTGTGTGCTGATGTCTGGTTTTGTCCTTACCAACAAGGCGTTGCAGGACTTGAAAGAAATCGGGCGTTACACTGAACAGACCTGGGGTCTGGAACAGCGTAATCGCTACTTGTTGCTGATAGACCAGTGTATTCGTGACTTGGTCGCTGCCCCACTCAAAGGGAGCGATTGTAATGCAATCCGGTCCGGCTACCGGAAACACCAGATCGGCAGGCATGTTGTTTTTTATCGGGTTCTTGCATCTGATCACATTGAGATTGTTCGTGTTTTGCATGAGCGGATGGACGTGGCGCGTCATTTTGATGGTTGCCAATAGATGACCGAACATGATGCCCTTCGGGCAAAAAGTCAAAAGCAAAACCTTGGGGGATGAATCCCCCAAACCCCCTCTTTTTTTTTAATAATTAAAAAATAAAAAAAAGGGTGGGGGG
>JAMOBH010000035.1:0-26061 GCA_039908085.1 Magnetococcus sp. YQC-5 | reverse complement strand
CCCCCCCCCCCCCCCCCCCCCCCCCCCCCCCCCCCCCCCAAGGTTTTCCCCCAGAAATGTTTTTTGCTGCAAGGCGATCAACTCGCCGATTCCCTTGCCAGCCAAAGCGGCCATGACATTGAAATCCTGCAAGCTGAAGGGGGTACTTTCTGCGGTGCCTTGAATTTCAATAAACTTTCCGCTTCCTGTCATAACAAAATTCATGTCGGTTGCGCAATCGAAATCTTCTTTATAGTTCAAATCCAACATGGGGACGCCATTGACCATGCCGCAACTGACAGCCGCCACAAAATCGTTAATGGGCAGGGATTTGATCATGCCTTGTTTTTCCAACCAGCGACAGGCATCCATGAAGGCGATGAATCCACCGGTGATGGAGGCCGTGCGGGTGCCTCCATCGGCCTGGACCACATCACAATCGATCCAGATGGTGCGTTTGCCCAATTTGGACAGATCCGTCACAGCCCGCAACGACCGACCGATCAGTCGTTGAATTTCCAGGGTGCGACCTCCCTGCTTGCCCTGACTGGCCTCTCGCGTGGTACGGTCATGCGTGGCACGTGGAAGCATGCCATACTCAGCGGTGACCCAACCCCGGTTCTGATTTTTCATCCAACGGGGTTGCTGTTCTTCCACCGAAGCCGTACAAATGACACGTGTCTGCCCAAACGCAATCAGGCAGGATCCTTCGGCGCGCTGATTGAAGGGGCGGGTGATTGTAACCGGTCGCATTTCATCGGTTTGGCGTCCATCGTTGCGGCTCATGATTATTTTTTTTCCAGTATGAGGACGTGCCCTGAAATCAAATGACACCCTTTTTGGCACCCAACTGAATGGCATTGCTGACCAGTTGATGCACCCCACCCACTGTATCCATCGGAATGTCATACATGGGCAATACCTTAGTAAACTGGGCCTTGCAAATGGCACAGATCAAAGCCAGGAAATTGACCTTGTCCTGCTCCATGACCCGCTTCAACGCCGTCACCCTGGGCAAAGCCCCCTGAATGCGCAAATCCATCAATTCATCCGTCAACAAACCACCGCCGCCACCACAACACAACGTCTTTTCACGAATGGTATCCTCATCCATATCCACAAAATGATTGCATGAGGCGCGAATCAAATCACGAGGAATTTCAAACTGTCCACCAGGACGAGGCCCCATGCGTGTGGCTCGTGCCACATTGCATGAGTCGTGGAAACTGACCACATACGAGTCGTTGGCCTCTTTGTCAAGAGTCAACGCCCCTTTTTGCAACAGTTGATGCGTGAATTCGCAAATGTGCTGTGGTGCTGGATAGCGTGGATCCAGAAAATCAAAAGGTCCATTGAGCGTGTTCCAAAAACTGTAGGCCACACGCCAAGCATGTCCACACTCTCCAACCACCAGACGCTTGACCTTCAGGTCGCGAGCCTGCTCCATCACCCGCCGGGCCACTTTTCTTTGTTGCTCATAGGATCCGATGAACATGCCAAAATTGGCCGCCTCGGAGGCATACGAACTGATCGTGAAGGAAATGCCCGCCTGATGAAACACCTTGGCATAACCCATCAGAGACTGGATGTGTGGTTCGCTGAAAAAATCCGCCGACGGTGCTACCAACAACACCTCCGCCCCCTCCTGATCCACTGGCAAGCGCACGTCATGTCCTGTGGCATCCAGAATTTCCTCTTCGAGAAACTGCAAGGTTCCCTTCAAGGCCGGTTTGGGTATGCCCAGATTGTTGCCAATCTGATGCACCTTGGCGATGATCTCCAACGAATATTTGTGACCGACACCAATGGCGTTCATGATTTCTCGCGCCGCCATCGTGATTTCAGCGGTGTCAATACCAAAGGGACAAAATACCGAACACCGCCGACACTGGGAACATTGATGAAAATAGGTGATCCATTTTTGCAGGGCCTCTTCATCAAAATCAACCGCATTGACGGTCTTCGGAAACAGCTTCCCGGCAGGAGTGAAATATCGACGGTAGACCCCGCGCAATAATTCCGCACGCTGCACCGGCATGTTGTTGGGATCCCCTGTGCCTAAATAATAATGACACTTGTCGGTACAGGCCCCACACTTGACGCAAATATCCAGATAGACTTGCAAGGATCGATATTTGGTTAGTAATTCTCCAAGCTTTTCGATGCCCTTTTGTTGCCAGTTTTCCACCCGCTCCGGAGGAAAACCCATCGGTTCCATATGTTTGGGCAAAGCCGGGTACGGCTTCAAATGCGCCATGGTCCCGGTTGTCAAACAGGGGGTTTTGATATCATCTGGGATCTGCGGCACGTGGTAATCAGCCATCTGGAAGAGTCCTGAATGAAGGTTGCTGTCATCGTGTGAAAATGATACCATTCGGGGAAAAGTCAAAACCCTGGGGGATGAATCCCCCAGACCCCCTCTTTTTTTTTAATAATTTTTAAAAAAAAGTGTTGGGGGGCAGTGCCCCCCCAAGGTTTTCATGGTTCGGCCCAAGGATTGACGTGTTTACTCTCTCTTGGATTGTCCACCTGGTTGCGGGTTGGGCTGAAGAAGATTCCGCCTGCATGCATCAGCTTGCTGTAAGGGAAAATCACGAGCAAAACACCAACCAGCAGCAAATGCAACAGAAATACCATATCTCCTGGCCCATGGACAACAGGCAAACCGGTTATGCTGGTCCATAAACCAACCATGCTGGCCTTGATGGTCGCGATGTCTGGTCTGAGGACGAAATCCATCAGCAAACCCGAACCGGAAATTGCCAAAAGTAATAATAAAATCAGATAGTCTGCCTTGGACGAAATGTGCCGGACCCGTTCAAAGACCAGGCGGCGTAAAAAAAGAAATGCCAACGCAGCAGTCATGACCAGACCAGCCAAGATGCCAAGGATTTGCACATATGCGAAATAAGGGTGTAAATGTTCGACAAAGTAACGCAAATGCCGAATCAAGACCACGACCAGTGCCCCATGGAACGCAATTCCTCCAGCCCAGGCCAGCTTGTCACCTTTGAAGAGGCTGTTGAACAGTACCACTTCGGTGAGCATGCGCCAGACCACGCCAGTAAGGGTGACCGGAGCCGGGGTGGTGGCGATTTTGAGTGGGGCAGGGGTCCGGGCATAGCGCACGATGCGTGACACGAACCCGAAGACAAAAATTCCTGAAACAAGATAGGCGAGGAAGGTCAACATCCGGCTTTCCCCATGGGACCAAAAAAGGTTTACGGAAAAAGGGTTGTCGGCAGCAGACCGACAACCCTTTCCACACGGCCCGAATGGCATCATCCGGGCTTCAAATGATTGGTACAGACGAGATCAAGAATTATACGCAACCAGTGGGCTTGGGCAATCCGGCGATTTTGCAGGCTTGCTTGGCGGGTCCACCCGGATACAGGTCATAGAGGTACTTGGTATTGCCTTTTTCCTTGCCCAGTTTTTTGCCAATGGCCTTGGTCAGAATGCGGATCATCGGTGCGATTTTGTACTCTTCATAATATTCGCGCAGAAAATTGACGACTTCCCAGTGTGAATCCGACATTTCCACACCTTCGGATTGGGCGAGAAAGCTGGCGACTTCAGGACTCCAATCGGGCAGATTGGCCAGGTAGCCGTCCTCGTCGGTTTCGTAGGTACGGCCATTCAGTTCAAAGCTTGGCATGATTGCTACTCCTCAGTGTTGCGATGAAGGTGATGCGATGGAATTCGCTGATTATGAATTGGTTTAACCAAAGCCGGACCGTTCAATGGACGGTTTGTCACGTTATCCAGGTTTCGAACATTAGCATATCATAATTTTCCCGTACTGCAAGGTGGATTCCTGTGTTTAGCATTTTTCGCCTGTTTGCGCAAAAGGATTCTTGCCGGATCAGAGTCAGGAAATGTTCTGGCAAGTTGACTTGCGGGGATTCGGGAGCCAAAATCAAGGTCCAATGGAATAGCATCAACATACAATCAGCTGGAGGTCACCTGGAAGATGAAACTCAAGCATCACCTGTTTGTCTGTATGAATCAACGCCCTGCCACGCATCCTCGCGGGTCGTGCGGGTCGTTGGGGGCTGGATCGGTGTTCGAGGCTTTGGGGGCGGAAGTCGAGAAGAGGGGGCTGTTCGAGGAGGTCATGGTCACGGGGACTTTCTGCATGGGACCGTGTGACCGTGGACCAACGGTGGTGGTCTATCCTGACGGAGTCTGGTATGGTGGAGTCAAACCGAAGGATGTCGTGGAGATTTTTGAAGAGCATCTGCTCAAAGGCGAACCGGTGAAACGGTTGCGCATCATGTAAACCTTTTTAGTGGGAGCAGCATCATGGCAACCTGGTTGATAACGGGTGGATGTGGGTTCATAGGTTCTCATCTGGCAGATGCCCTGATTGCCCAGGGGGATTCGGTGCGGATCCTGGATGATCTTTCCACGGGCAAAAGGGAGAATGTCCCGCCTGGGTGTGAGATCATCGTGGGGGATGTTGCCAAGGACGGCATGGTGCGGGAAGCCATGGCCGGGGTGGATGGGTGCTGGCATCTGGCAGCCATTGCCTCGGTGGTGCGATCCAACGAGGATTGGGTGGGATGTCATCGGGTGAATCTCACGGGAACCGTGCAGGTACTGGATGCGGCCCGTCGGGCCAAAGGGGGCACCGGAATTCCAGTGGTATACGCCTCATCGGCAGCGGTCTATGGCGATAATGACGCGATTCCATTGCAGGAACAGGCCACGACCCATCCTTTGACCGCTTATGGTGCCGACAAGCTGGGTTCCGAACTCCATGCCAGAGTGGCTTTTCATGTGCATGGAGTCCCTTCCATCGGATTGCGTTTTTTCAATGTCTATGGTCCGCGTCAAGACCCGGATTCTCCTTATTCCGGGGTGATTTCGATTTTTGTGCGACACCTCTCCCGTGGGCTTCCCATCACTATTTATGGGGACGGGCAGCAGACCAGGGATTTTGTTTATGTTGGGGATGTGGTGCGTTTTCTGCTGAAGGCCATGCAACAGTGTACCACGCAGGCTCGTGTGTACAATGTTTGCACCGGGCGGCAGATTTCCATTCTTGAATTGGCGCATACCTTGTTTCGGGTGTATGGCCATCCGGTTGCCGTTCAAGAGGCTCCTGCGCGGACAGGAGAGATTCGGATTTCCCAGGGCAATCCCGAACTGGCAGCGGATCAATTGGGATTGCGCGCAGACATGACCCTGGAAGAGGGGTTGCGACAGACTTTGGCACTCGAACGTGGAGGCTTTTAAAGGATTCCTGCATGATGAATCGTAAACTGCGAGCTTTATTATACGCGGCATCGGGAACGCTGTTTTTTCTGGTGAGTGTTGTGGTCTTCACCCCTTTGCTGCTGCATCCGAATCAATATCGGGCACCCATTGCCGCGTTGGTCAAGAATGTCACCGGACGCCAGTTGACGATTCGTGGGGATGTGGGATTGTCCTTGTTTCCCAGTGTGCAACTGGTGTTGCGGGATCTCTCCTTGGCCAATGCCCCTGAATTCGGGTCGGAACCGATGGCCAAGGCGGCGATTGTGGAGGTTGGGGTCAAGTTTTTCCCGTTGTTGGCAGGGCGTGTGGAAATGGATCGGGCCGAATTGATGGGATTGAATCTCATGCTGCGCCGAAATCGCGCCGGACAATCCAACTGGGAGTCTCTGCTGGAACATGTGGATGAGATGACCAGGAAAATGATCCGCCCTGTTGATGGCGGAGTTGTGACTGCCAAGCCAGCGACCGCGAGTGCGAATCTGCCAGCCTCACCCGTGGTTCTGGGAATCAACCGGGGAGGATTGAATATCATTGGAGCCAAGCTCTCCTGGATGGACGAGGAGACCGGAATGGATTTCAAGGTGACGAATCTGGATATCCGAACCGGTATGATCCAATCCGCACGTCCTGTGCTGGTCATTGCGGGATTGCATTTCGAGGAAGTGACCCGCAAGGTTCGTGGGCAAGCGGATCTGAAATATCAGTTGCGCACAGCACCAGGCCAGATCTGGCTGGACAACCTGGAACTGAGTGCCAGGGCCACGGCTGAAGGTCAATGGATCAAGGAGGTCAAGACCGTTTTGACCACGGATGTGGCGATGAATACCAAGGCATCCACGGCCCTTTTCACCAAAACCGACTGGACCTCCACGCTCTGGTCTTCCAAGGCGTGGTGGCGTGAAGTGACGTGCGGATTGCGGGGCGAGGGGCAGATGGATCTGGGTAAAAAACAATTGGTTTTGCCAGCCAATACCATGACGGCTTTGATCAAGGCCAATGATTTGCCGCCTGCCGGGGTGAATTGGCGTTTGACATCCGACTTGACGGCGGACATGCAGAACCAGAGTGTGAAACTGGCGCATCTTTCCCTTGAAGGGCCGGCGGGGATGCGGTTGAAAGGGGAGATGCAAACCAAAGATGTGTTGACCGTTCCCATGGCTACAGGGAAGCTCTCTCTGGAGAGGTTGGATTTTCGGTCGTTGTTGATTGCGTTGGGACGGACCATTCCCGCGCCACAGGATGCCAGAATTTTTGCTGGCCTGGATGCCGATATCCAATTCAGTATCCATGAAAAGGGCGTGGAATTGTCTTCATTGAATCTGGGGTTGGACGATACCAGAGTGACCGGGGATCTTTCCTGGCATCGGTCAGGACCATCAATACGGTTTGACTGGGTGGTGGATACCTTGGATTTGGATCGTTATGGCCCTTTGCTGGCTTCCATTCGGTCAGGGGAGAGAGGCCAGGAGATGGTATCAAAAGACCCGAAAGATCCGTCTGATGCCAACAAGGCAGGGGATGCCAAGGCCGTGGTGGATGTGCCGGTGAAGTGGTTGACGCGGGAGTTGTTGTTGGAAGGCAAGGCGCGTGTGGGAAAACTCGTGGCAGGGAAGGGTCATTTCAGCGACGTGGTCATGGGAGTGAGGGCCAAGGATGGTGTGATGACCGTGGATCCTTGGAAGCACGTGCTTTATGGAGGTCGTCTGGATGCCAAGGCCCGTTTGGATCTTCAAGGTCCGGTGCCAGTGGTGGTGGTGGAGTACCTCTTGAAGGAGGTGCAATCCGAAACAGGGTTGCAGGATATGTTTGGTTTGGAGGGGGTGGCAGGGCGTGTGGATCTGTCGGGTCGCATGGATTTCAGTGGGCAGAATCTGGAGGCCATGACCCGGAGTTTGCATGGTGATCTCCGTCTTGTTGTGAGCGATGGGGTTGTTCCTGGACTGGATGTGGTTGGGCGGATTCGGAACTCCTATGCTGCATTCAATCGGATGCGTCCCATGGCCTCTGCTGGGGCAGAGGAGATCCGTTTTGTCGAGTTGACCGCCACCGCGCAGGTGGAAAACGGGGTTTTGACCAGCAAGGATCTGGTACTGCATGCGCCTGGTTTGAAGATGAATGGAGTCGGCCAGGTGGATTTTGTGCAGAGGCGATTGGATGCCTTTTTGTTTGCAGATGCAGGGTTGGCTTTGCAGGGATTGGCATCGGATGCCGAACTGTATCAGGGCGTTGTAGCTCCTCTTCAATGGCGTACTTCGTTTGAGGCCGCCAGAAAAATCGAAATGGGTACTGTGGATTTTTCGCGTAAGCGTGGCACGATGCGTGATGCGTCAGATCCGCCCATGCTGCCAACCGGAGAAGGGGAGATAGAAAAAAGGGATCGAGGGTTGGATCAGCTTGAAAAACAGCTCGGCGTGCCAGTGGATGAGTTGCTTAAAAAAATTTTGAAAAATTGATTGTTGCGGTGTTGGTTGTTCCGTTGGAGTGGTTTAAACGTTTTGGGGGGCCAGGGGCGAAGCACCGAAACGACGCAACCCAGGATGGTTGCGGTTGCATAGGGAAGGCCCGAAGAAGAGGAGAATGGTTGTGGATTTATCTTTTATCAAGTGTCATGGGTCAGGCAATGATTTTATACTCATTGATGAACAGGAGACCCCTTTGGAAGTGAAGGAGTCCCAGCGAAGTCGTTTGGTGAAGGCATTGTGCCATCGGGAGTCAGGGATCGGGGCGGACGGTGTGTTGTTTTATTCGGTCGAAGCTGAAGCAGATGCCAGGATGCGGATTTTCAACGCAGATGGATCCGAGGCCAGGATGTGTGGCAATGGGATTCGTTGTTTGGGTCGTTATGCGATTGAGAAGCTGGGCAAGGAACGGGTGAGCATTGGGGTGATGCAAGGGGTGCTGTCTGTGGGGCGGGTGCCGGATTTTTTTCCATCGGTCCCGGCCTATGAGACCGAGATTGGACCGATTTCGTTGGATCCGGCAACGTTGCCCATGGAGTGGGAGGGGGCGCGGGTGGTGGATGAGGTGTTGTCATCCTTCTCTTCGCAACTGCGTTTTACGGCACTTTCAGCCCCCAATCCCCATATTTCGGCGCGGGTGGACTCCATGGATCGTGAGGCTTTGGTGCGCATTGGGAAATTGGCCAATGGGGATCATCCGATGTTTCCAGAAGGGGTGAATGTCAGTTTTCGTCGCGTGGATGGGGATCGTTTGTGGGTTGGCACGTATGAACGCGGTGTGGGTTGGACCCATTCCTGTGGGACAGCGATGACCGCCTCGACGTTCGCGGCCTGTCTGGAGGGGGTGTTTGCGTTTGGGGTTCCGGTTCAGGTATTCAATGCGGGTGGCAAGGTGGTGTGTACGGCCATCCAGGGAGAGCGTGACGATGGGCCGCATTCGGGTTTGTTGGCAGGTACGGCCACGTTCGAGTGGGAAGGGGTCGCGCGATTGGATTGGTCAGAAGAGACCCTTTTGCAACAGGTTCGTCGCGTTGGCACCCGTGACGAGGAGATTCGAGCCTATGAGCGTTTCAAGGCGGCATCTCTCCATTGAAGGATTGATCAAGATCATGATTGCTCACTCTCTCCATGCTTCAAAAGGAGGGTATGAAAAATGACAACCCCCTCCTGTCACACTGCTTTGACGACCATTGACACGGTTTCAATGCTTGGTGTATAGTGTTTCTCATGGCAGCACAAACCAGTGATTGCCAAAGAGTGCCCGGGTAGCTCAGTCGGTAGAGCAGAGGACTGAAAATCCTCGTGTCGGCAGTTCGATTCTGTCCCCGGGCACCATTGTTTGTGCCTCATTTACTTTTCGCAAATTTGGATCCTCCTTTTCTTCAAGCTTGGTTTTGTATTTTTCGAGCGTAAAATTAAAATATATTTAAAATATATAATGTTGTGATCTGCGAAGAAAAATGTGCAGTAATGCAAGCGATGAACCGTTTTAACATGCTTGCTGCACGTAGTTGCATCCTGGTAGCCAAAAGAGGTAGCCAGCGCATTCGAGCAGATTGTCTAACCATTATTTTATCGGACGGGACTTTAGCGTAGCTGCATTAAGTTTTTTTTGTGCAGCAATATTTCTTTAGTTATTGCTGTCGGAGTGGAATGCTCTTGTCTGGATGGTTTTGTAGGGGTATGCTTTCAATCGAGTCGTTTACAACAGGTTTGGCGGACGGGGCTGAGTCTTGGTATGATTTCCAGGTTCGGAAGAAGCATGGACCTTATTGACCCAATTCTGCGTACCCCATGGGGAGATTTTCCACCAGTCGTGTTCCAAGCGGGAATAGGTAGTACGAAGAAGTATCCACGATATTGTGCAGCAAAGGCTGGCGATGTAGATGCGGCGTTCGACGTCGTGACTTCTGTGGTGCGGCAGCCCGTCTTGGATAAAATTTGCAGGATGCTTGCGAATAGAAGACCATATATTGTCCCGGTTATGGCGGAGGAAGCGCAAGGTCGGAACAAGCTTCCCATGGCTTACGCGATGACACTCGCACGATATTTTGGCCTGGAAAATTATGCCGAAATTGTGCAAACTGTACGGGCGAACCATACAAACGCCGATGCATTTCACAGGATTGCAGTACAACCCCGGTTCGGAGGTCGTATTATTCGTGATCGCGAGTATCTGATAGTGGATGATACAATGACTATCGGCGGGACGCTTGCTAACCTAAGGGGGTACATTGATGCCAATGGGGGTAATGTCATTCTTGCATCAACGTTGACTGGACTACCATCCGGGGCGGATATGGCTTTAATCAGCTCTACTTTGTATAGGCTAAGGAGAAAACATGGAAACCTTGAACAGTGGTGGAGGCATGAGTTTGGTTTTGGATTCGACTGCCTCACAGAGGGAGAGGCAGGTCACCTCGCAGCAGTTCTTGATGCTGACACCATCCGAAGTCGAATCCTTGAGGCAAGACGGCAAGCAGGCGAGGGATAGACTGCACTGGCTTTTCGACGTCAATCCAGACTGGAAATCCTGGGTCCAACAGAACTGACAGCTTGATGATGTTAAAGGGCTTTCCGTGATTGAGTGGAAAGTCCTTTTTTTTTTATGTCTTCGTGTGAATACTGGTAGGTGATGCTTGTCGAGCATCCATATGTTACGTTAGATCAATCAGAATTCATGTCTGGACAAGTGTGTTTAGACAAGAATGGCCTTCCATTTAAGCCTGGATAATTTTGAAAATATTGGAGAATTTGATTGATTGGTGCTTTGCCCCTGGATCCCGCCAGAGGGAATGATTCCCCCTGGACCCCCCAATCATTTGTCCCGCCTTCAGTGGGAGGTCGAGTGAAATCTGCGTTCCGCATCATCGGGAATCACATGGCAGGTCCATGTAAAAAGTCTGGGGGAGGACTCCCCCAGACTGTGCATCTCAACCCCGTTCTTTCAACCAGTTGGCAATGGCTGGAGGGACTTCTGCCTGGGATCGTCCGCTGACGTACAGGCCGATGTGACCCCCGTTGAAGGCCACTTCCTTGTAATCGGAACTCCCCACATATTTTTTCAGTGCCTTGGAAGCATCTGGCGGAACCAGATGGTCCTTGGTGGCATAGACATTGAGAACCGGCATGGTGACATTGGCCAGATCGACCCGCCGCTCTCCCAGCTTGACGACGCCCTTGATCAGGCCGTTTCTCTGGAAGAAATCCTTGATGAATTGACGAAACGCCTCCCCGGCCTGGTCAGGAGAATCGAAAATCCATTTTTCCATGCGCAGGAAATTTTTCAGTTTGACCGGTTCATCCAGCAGATCCACCATGTCCACATATTTTTGTCCTGTCAAACGGAACGGATTCATGGACAGGAAGGTGAGATTCAACATGTCGCCTGGAATATTTCCCAGGGTATCGACCAGCAGATCCACATCCACGCCCTGTGCCCAGAGGCTCAACAGGTTGTCCGGGGTGTGGAAGTCCACCGGGGTGACCATGGTCACGAGATTGCGTACCCGGTCCGCATGCAGGGAGCTGAAGCAGAGACTGAATGTGCCTCCCTGACAAATGCCCAGGACATTGATCCGGTAGATGTCATGACGGGTGCGAATGAAATCCGCGCACCGCTTGATGTAACCGTTGATATAATCGTCGAGGGTCAGATAGCGATCCGATGGGTCAGGATAGCCCCAGTCAATGAGATAGACATCCATGCCTTGATCCAGCAAGCCACGGATCATGGAACGGTCTTCCTGGATGTCGGCCATGTAGGGACGATTGACCAGGGCATAGACCACCAGTATGGGCACCCGGTGAGGCGAATCCACGCGCGGGGTGTAGTGATACAGGGTCAGTTTATCCTCGCGGTAAACCGCTTCCTTGGGGCTGACACCAGACTCGATTGGCCCCATTTCGGTGAATGTCTTGACTCCCGCAGCAAGTTTTTTGTTGAAGCGGGCCAGCTCCTCCACCGCCTTTTCAGGATTGATGGTGAACGGAAACATGGGTTATTCTCCTTTCTGGGCGGGGCCGGTGGTTGCCTGGGGTTTGGCACCCCCGATGCGTACCGTCTTTTTGATGACTGTTTTGTCTGAACTCGATTCCACGGGAGCAGCCAGCAAGGAGTCATCCAACTGTGCTTTCAGGGTGGCCAGTTCTTCGCGCAAGCGACGCACACCAAGTTTTTCCATGTCATCGCGCAGGGCATTGATATCCGCGCTGTTGTCTTTGGCGCGCAATTCTTGCAGTTCTTCTTCCATGGCATGCAAGCGGCGTTTGAGTATGCTGATTTGCTTGTGCGCGCTGTCCAACTCGCGGCGCGTGGGCATGTTCATGGCACCCAGGGAGGAATCGATCACATCGCCCATGTGGCGACGCACCCGGATCATGGCATTCATCATGCGTGAGTTGAGGGCATTGAATTCCTTGCTGGTGACGGCTTCGGCATTGGCCTCTTCGCTGCAATCGACCCACAAGACATAGAGATCCCGCAAGGTTTGCAAGGGTTTGCCTTCGGCCCCCAGTTCCAGCAATTTCTGCTGCAACAAGTCCAGGGCGCGGGTATTGGATTTATTCGTCAGGTGTTGAAATTCTTCCAAGGCTTTGCGGTATTCCAAGCCCAACCGCATGCCTTCCTGGAGTTTTTCCTGTTTTTCCCGGTTGAAACCCAATCCTGGCACCGAGAGAAAACGGGTCATCATCTCTTCCATGGAGCGGTCGCCCGTCAACATGGAGCGCATGATGTCATTGGAAAAAAGCGGGTTGTTGGTGAGGAAGTCACTCCAGGCTTTCATGGGTCTGGACCAGAAGGCCGACATTTCTTCCATGCCGCCGAGGTTTGGCATGCCTGGGATGTTTGGCATGCCCGGAATGTTTGGCATACCCATGGTTGGCATACCGGTTTTGCCCATGGCGTTGAGGTTGCCATAAAAGGCTTCACTGTTTTTGGTGAAAAAATCCTTGGCATTTTTGATGATCTGGTCCAACTGGGATGTCCATTCATGCCCTGGTTTTCCGGCGTCAGGGGTCAGGCTTTGGAAGACATTGAAGACTTCACGACCCATGCGCATGAAACCTTCCATGGCGGACATGGCGTGACGCATGGCCATGGCTTCCGGGGTTTGCTGTTGGCTGGGGGCGAAGAATCCAGGCCAGCGGTTCAAGCCTTCACGGAAAAAATTCATGGGATTGTCGGCGTGCAGATTTTTTGACCAGGTGGATTGTGTGGCTTCTGACCAGTCGTCCCATATTTTGCGTTGCAGGTCACTCCACCCGGCCATCCAGTCAGTGGAAAACGGATTGTTGTCCATGTTCAACTCCTTGATGAGGGTTTGTACTGAAAGGGCTGTTGTTTTTTTGCTGAATCGGGCCAGCAGCGCGGACCAACAGGAATTTTCAGGCAAACCCATGACTTTCGGCGTTGTCTGGGAGGGGGTGCTGTGGAAGAAGAGGATTGATCACAGCAAGAGATCCGGTATTCCCAAACAAAACTATTTTGGACGGCGCATCCATGCGCCGTTGCAGCGGGACAGTTGGTTACCTCAAGTGTGAATTTGAGGTCGCCCCGCATCCATGATGTGAGATTCAAGAAGGGTCGCCAGGGTTATTCCAGACCGGCTTTGGCTTCTTCCACGAGTTTGGTGATGTTTTTTTCGATCAAATCTTTCAGGTCGTTTTGGCCCTGGGTCAAGACATCCATGGTGCGTTTGGCATTGTCCACCATCATTTTGCCCAGATTGGTTGCGATGTCGGCCTGGGTTGATACAGCTTCCTGAATGGTTTTGGCGGCACTGAGTTCTTTGAGTTGTTTGGCTCCGGCAGTGATGAACCCTTCTGCGGCTTCCAGCTGCTGTTTGGTCAGTTCTTGCACGGTGCGGTCATTGATTTTTTGCAGATCGGAGATGGAATCCATCATCTTCTTGGTCAATTCCGTCATACGTTCGGCAACCTTGCTGTTATCCATGGCTAGATCCTTTTTCGGTTGAGGTCACGTGCTGGGTGTGCTTCATGAGCTAATGCACCTTCATGTTGCAATGCAGCATAACGTGACATTCTGTTAGAGTCAATATTTTTTTTTGGCATGGGTAAAAATTGTACGGTCTGGTTTGGTCAAGAGGTATCATCAGGTTTTGATGATGGTTCTTTGAGTCCCACCAGGGGGAGGGTGAAGAGGCCTCCATGGAGGGTATTCCACATATCCAGGTTGCGGCGTCCCATTTCGGAGATCAGGGTCAAGGGGTCGGCAGTGGCCTGGAAGAGGCTTTTCTGGTCCATGAAGAGGTCCAGGCTTTGCCTCATCCATTCGCCGAGGGCATCTTGAAGCGAATCACCGTAGAAGCGAATGATCATCTGGAGGGCTTCGGAGTCGAAGACGGGTCTGCCCATGTCTTCCTGTTCGCTGATGATTTGCAAGAGGATCAGACGGGTGAGATCCGCACCGGTACGATTGTCCACCACCTGGAAGGGGATGCGGTTCATGACCAGTTCCCGCACCCCATCCAGGGTGATGTAAGCCGACAGTTTGGTGTCATACAAGCGTCGGTTGGCATATTTTTTGATTATGCGAATGGGTGTTTCATCCATGATCAAAAATGGGCCTCGTGGACGCTGTTCAGGGTATCAGTGGATGAACTGTCCACCGTTGATATCGATATTGGCCCCGGTGATGAAGCCGGATTTTTCCGAAGCCAGGAAAGCCACGACTCTGGCGATTTCCCAGGGTTCAGCCAGACGGCCAGCCGGGATTTGGGCGATGATGGATTGGAGGACGTCTTCACGGATTTTTCGAACCATTTCGGTGCCCACGTAACCGGGGCTGACGGTATTGACGGTGACGTTTTTGCGGATGCCTTCCTGAGCCACGGCCATGGTGAAGCCATGCATGCCGGCTTTGGCTGCCGAATAGTTGGCCTGACCGAACTGACCTTTGCGGCCATTGATGGAAGAGATGTTGACGATGCGTCCATAGCCGCGATCCAGCATGCCAGGGAAGACTTGACGGGTCATGTTGAAGACGCTGTCCAGGTTGACGCTCAGGACTTGATTCCATTGTTCGTAAGTCATTTTTTTCATGACGCTGTCGCGGGTGATGCCAGCGCAGTTGATCAGGACATCGACCGGGCCGACTTCGTTGGTGATTTTTTCGACGGCGAGTTTGCAGGAATCGAAATCGGCGACGTCTGTTTCGTAGACGGCGATATTCAAGCCTTCGGCTTGGAGATTTTGTTTCCACTGGTCGAGATTGGGGCATTCGAAGACGGGTGCGCAGGTAGTGACGACCCGATAGCCTTCATTGTGCAAGGTTCTGCAAATTTCTGTGCCGATGCCGCCAGGGCCACCAGTCACCAAAGCCACTTTTCCGCTCATGAGATGATTTCTCCTGTTTGATATTGAAGATGTTTGGTTGAAAGTTGAACAGATCAGCGTTCCACAGCCAGGGCCACGCCCATGCCGCCACCGATGCACAAGGTGGCGAGGCCTTTTTTGAGATTCCGTTTTTCCATTTCGTGGAGGAGAGTGACCAGGATGCGTGCGCCGGATGCGCCGATGGGGTGTCCCAGAGCGATGGCCCCGCCATTGACGTTGATTTTGGTCAGATCCCAGCCGAGTTCTTTGTTGACGGACATGGCTTGAGAGGCGAAGGCTTCGTTGGCTTCGATGAGGTCGAGGTCATCGATGGTCCAACCGGCTTTTTCGAGACATTTTTTGACCGCCGGGATGGGACCGGTGCCCATGATTTTGGGATCCACGCCTGCGCTGGCATAAGCGACGACGCGTGCCATGGGTTTGAGACCGAGTTGTTCGGCCTGTGAGCGGGCCATGACGATGACTGCGGCGGCCCCGTCATTGATGCCGGAGGCGTTGCCAGCGGAGACGGTGCCATTTTTGTCGAAGGCTGGGGGAATTTTGGCCAGGGCTTCGGGGGTGGTGCCTGCTCTTGGGAACTCGTCGGTGGCAAAGAATGTAGATGGTTGTTTGCGTTGTTTGATTTCGACCGGGATGATTTCGTCGTTGAAGCGACCGGCTTTTTGAGCGGCTTCGGTTTTTTGCTGGGAGGCAGCGGCGAATGCGTCCTGATCGGCTCTGGAGAATTCGAATTGTTTGGCGATGTTTTCGGCGGTGCAGCCCATGTGATAGTCGTTGAAGGCATCCCAGAGGCCGTCGCTGATCATGGTGTCATTGAGTTTCCATTCGCCCATTTTGGTGCCGGAGCGTGAGTTGGGGATGGTGTGGGGGGACGCGCTCATGTTTTCCTGCCCGCCGGCGATGATGGTTTTGGCATCGCCACAGCGGATGGCCTGAGCAGCCAGGGCCACGGCTTTGAGACCGCTGCCGCAGACTTTGTTGATGGTCATGGCAGGCGTGGTGACTGGCAAACCGGCGGCCAGGGAGGCTTGACGTGCCGGATTTTGGCCCACACCAGCGGTCAGGACTTGGCCGAGGATGACCTCGTCGATTTGTTCTGGTTTGAGACCGCTTTTTTCCAAGAGACCCTTGAGTACCACAGCACCCAATTCGCTGGCGGGAATGGTGGTCAAAGATCCAAGAAATTTGCCGATGGCGGTGCGTCCGGCTGCGATGATAACGACCTCCTCCATGCTTTGCTTCTCCTTCCATTAAGGTGACTTGATAGAGTCGGCACGCAAGTGCCCGAAATTGGTAAGTTATGTTAACTACATCTTTTTGGAGCGTTTGAAAAGGGAATGCTCGACAAAGGGGACATTTTCATGGAAATGGGGGCTTTTTACGTGAGTTTGGATGATTCTGATTGATGGGGTCCAGGGGCGAGAGCCACTGGTGGGGTCCAGGGGCGAGAGCCACTGGTGGGGTTTGGGGCGAAGCCCCAAAAATAAAACTCACATAAGGCTGTTCCGGCTGAAGTGGCAGGCCGGAAAACCGCATGCCATTGCCCGGATGCTTGTCTTGGCAGATGCGGCGACCTCATGTTTATTTCAATAATCTGTTGAGTTGTCGTGTTCTGTTTGGAAACACACTCAGCCACCTTGCGAACCGGGGAGGCATAAAGTATACTCCATCATGATTCAAAATTGTTTAAAATATGGCTTTGTTTAAGGGGCAGGTTATGGCACTGGATCTTTTTATTTGTTATGCCCGTGAAGATATGAAGTATAAAGATATTTTTCTCCGACATCTTGCCCAGCTGGAGGATGGTCTGGTTACTTCGTGGCATGACAGCATGATTGATGAGGGTGAGGCTTGGGAGTCTGCCATCCTGGAAGCCCTGGAACGTTGCAATACTTTTGTTTTTCTTGTCAGCGCAAACTTTCTTGCCTCAAAATTTATCCGGTCAGTCGAGTTGCCGCGCATCCTGGAACGACGAGCAAACGGTGAAGTCAAGGTTTTTCTGATAATTATTCATCCATGTCTTTGGAAACGTAGTGTTTTGGGTAAAATTCAGGCGTTTCCTCGTGCTGACAAATCATTAAGTGAATTGTCGCAAGGTCAAGCTGATCGAGCATGGATGGAAATACTAGAAAAATTGGCAGACTGGGCGGACAGCCTGCCCGAATCCCTACCTTCGTTGAGTTCTCCTGTCAAATCAGATCTCAGTCGCCTTCCCATCCCTTCGGCCACGTTGGTTGGACGGAAAGAGGAATTGGCCTTGCTGGATGAATATTTTCACTCTCCCCATATCGCTGCGGTTGGAATTATTGCCTTGGGCGGGGTGGGAAAGTCGGCTTTGACATGGGCTTGGCTGGAAAAATTGCGGCAAGAGAAATTTGCCGGGGCGCGTGTGGTGTTTGCGTGGTCTTTTTACAGTCAGGGGCAGCATGAGACTCAGGCATCCTCCACATCATTTTTCAACAGTGCTTTGCCTTTTTTTGGTTTTCAGGGGAGTTTGCCAACCTCTGACACGGAAAAGGCAGACAAGTTGGCAGAACTGCTAACTCGTCAGCCGTCACTGTTGATTCTGGACGGGGTGGAACCTTTACAGCACCCTCCGCAAGAATTGGAAGGAAGCTTCAAAGATACTGGGCTGAATCGTCTGATGCGCGTTTTGGCAGTCAATGGGTTGAAGGAGCAGGAAAGAAACAGCTTGGTGCTGCTCTCCTCCAGACAGAATCTGCCGACTCTTGAAAAAACAAAAGATGGAATTTCCCGCATCATCAAGCTTGGGCGTCTCAATGAAGCTGATGGGACGGCATTGTTAAAAAGCCTTGGCGTGACCAAGGGCTTGGCGAAAGAATTTCCCAAGGCTGTGCAAGAGATGGATGGGCATCCTTTGGCGTTGGTGCTGCTTGGAAAATTGCTGGTCAAAGAACATCAAGGAGACATTGCCCGTCGGGATCAGATCAAAGATTTGTTTTCATCTGTCACCGATCAAGGAAATCATGCGCGACAGGTAATGGCCTATTATGATACGATAATCGTACAAGCAAACGCACCTGAACGGGTATTTTTGCAACTATTGGGTCTTTTTGACCGTCCCATGCCAACCAAAGCATTTGAGGCATTGAAGGAGAAAGCCGACCTTGCCAAACTCTTGAAAAAACTTTCCCTGTTTGATTTTAACCGGATGATTTTCAATTTGGAAGAGGCTGACCTGTTGGAGCGTTCAACCAACGAAAGGACGCAATGGGGCACTTATCCCTTGGTGCGGGAGTATTTCGGAAAGCATCTGGAAACAAATCAACCACTGCAGTTCCGACAGGCACATCGGGTTTTGTTTGAGTTTTTTCAAACTGTCCCGCAGAAACGACAGCCTGACACCTTGGAGGAACTGGAACCCCTCTATCGCGCCGTGTATCATGGTTGTAAGGCTGGAGAGTATAAAAAGGCCATAGATGATGTGCTGCATGATCGGATTCATCGGGGTGAGGAAAATTTTAGCTTGCAAAAGCTTGGTGCATTCGGTATTGAGCTTGCGGCATATGCAGGATTTTTTCACAAGGGTTGGGAAACTCCGGTTTCAGAGGGGCTTTCTGAATCAGATCAAGCTTGGTTGTTGGGGCAAGCCTCCTATTGCCTGATGTCTCTGGGCCGTATGGCTGAGGCAGAGGCACCACAACAGGCAGCTATTCGGTTGTGGGAAAAGTTGAAAGCATGGGATAAAAGTGTTGCAATCTACAAAAATCGAGTAGATTTTTTGATTTTTAAAGGTGATTTGTCTGGTGCCATGCAAAATTGTAAACATTTTAATTTTCTTGCTGGTATGAATGAAAATCTATTTCATCAAAAGCTTGAGTATGCTTGTCTTGCCCAGGTTTGGTTCAGGTTGGGTGACATACAGAACAGTAAAAAAAAATTTAGGTCTCTACACAACATGCGAAAAGAATTAGGTATGGGCCTGTATGATATCGAATTTTGCGCCCTGCTGTTGGCTCAAGCACGTAACTTGGAGGCATTGAGGGACGTGCTGTATCAGGGGAAACATATGCTAGAAATAGCCATTGTTAAACAATGGCTGCTGAAAATTGCTTTGACCCACATGATTTTTGGCCGCTCACTGGCTGCCTTGGGGCATTTCGGTGAGGCGAAAATGCACATGGATGAAGCGGTGACCGCCATCCGTAAATCTGGAAATGTTCTATATACCCCCGATATCCTCCTTCATCGTGCATCCTTTCTCCGTGAGCAAAATGAACCAGACCAAGCTCAGTTCGATCTGGATGAGGCTTTGGAAATCTCTGAATGGTCAGGCATGCTTCTTTACGAAGCTGAGGCCCGTCTGCTGGAAGTGCATTTACGACTGGATGAAAACAATTCTGACGCAGCTAAAAAATCACTGGAGCGAGCAGAAAACTTAATACATGGAATAATAAAATATCCTCTTCGTTATGCGGAATTAAGTATGGCCTGGAGTCGTTTTTATTATAAAACCGGGGATTCTGTGCAAGCTTGGGAGTGCTTGAAACGGGCACAAGAACGCATAGAAAAAACTGGTCATTGGGGATTAATACCAATGCATGATCAAATAAAAAATGACGTTAAAAATATATTTATTGAAGAGAAATTAACTATAGGTTCTTTTATCGTCGGACAAGCCATACCAGCATACAGTCGTCTTGTGCCCTTAAGAATAGCCTTTTTTATGGTTCTGTTGGGTCATGCAAAACCCGAATTTCTTGAGACTCTTGATCCAGTACAGTTCAGGAAATTTTTGGATACTGCGAAGATTCCAGGAGACTCTATAGAGATACTTGACGCGCTTCAGTCGGCTCATCCTCACATTTCACCGAATCCATTATGGCTTTCCTGGGCTGGAGTTGTTCATAAAGACAAGGTAGAGCGTTTGCAGGAGGTGTTAAAGGGGTGAGCGAATTTCCTTTCAAAGCACTGGCACGTCTGGCGGATCGGATTGTCGCCGGTAAGGTTGTTTTTTTCGTAGGTGCTGGTTTTTCTTTGGATAGCGAGGGAAATGATGCGTTTCGGCTTATTGCCCGTCTTTTGGCGAGGTTTGATGCACTGACATGTTTTTTTGATGAAAAACCTTTCGATGATTTTTTGTCAAATAAAGGAATTCATCGAAATCCAGATGTTAAGAATAATATGAAAAAAAATATTTCTGGTCTTCAAAAAAGCATAAAGGATATCTTTCGAATCAGTCAGATATTAAAAGATGAAAATAATTATCCATATAACGTTGCAAAAGTATTGAAGTACGATTATTACAAGTTTAATGATTGGGTATGTTTTGCATTCAGTATTATATTGAATGAAATTGAATTGTTAGAATTGCATGTTTTTTTAAATGAAATATCAGAAAGAATTTCCTGTGTTGAGAATGATATTTTGCTGAGAGTATGTATTAATAAATCAATTTTTGATCATGAGATAGATCCATTGGATTTGTCAAAATATTTTAAACCAGAATTGGACTTTCATGACAAAGGCAAGGCACTTTTTTTGGATACCATGGGGTTTGCAGATGAAAACACCATGGCTGGAAATCCAAAAGATGAAAATTTGGAGGAAGTCAAGAAAACATATAAAAATCGTTTACGGCCTCGTCATCATATGTTGGCACGATTTGCCAAAGAAGGATTCACTCCCATCCTGTTGACCACTAACTATGATTTACTTTTGGAAGGGGGATATCGACTTTCTGGTATGGATTTTGTTGATAGTGATTGTGAAAAAGCTCAAGGATTTTCAGTTGTGGCTTCTCCAAATGATTTTTTTCGGTATGGTCATGGCTATGAAACGCCGTTAATTATCAAAATCCATGGCTGCGCAAGGGTTTATCGGGATTATCGGAAAGATGATGCAGATAAGTGGAAAAAATATCTTGAGTCCATGGTGTTCACCTACCGAGAGATTCAAAACTGGCGTCAAGATTCATGGTCGCGTGATTATTTAAGAACTCTATTGCGCACCAGGACGATTGTTTTTTGTGGTTATAGCGGTATGGACCCGGTACTCCACGATACATTTCGCACCGTATATGAGGAAATGGCGAAGCGAAGTATATTAAATGATGAAATTGAAGAAAAAAATGCGCCAGCATTTTTTTTTGATCTGGTTGACACGTATAATTTTTATGGTATGGAAATTTTGCGTTCTGCCAGCAAGGCGATAGGATGTCTGAAACGAGATATGGATCCTCATCAAAATCTTTTGAGTTTTTATGCGTCTAGGCTGGAAGATTGTACCAGTAAAAATAAAAATGTTAATGAATATTTATTTCCTCGTATTGATCATCTGTTCCGATGGCTTTCACATGTTGTATTGCGTAAGCGGCAGCAGGAAATTTTAAAAAGTAATCTGGATACAATTGAGTCCTATTTGTTTGATAGACCAGCTAATGTCGATCATTTGAATGAAATCAAGAATTATTTTGATAAAATTCTTTCATATGAGGGGGTTCTTGAGATACCATCTGGTCGTGAGATTCATGCTTCGGATTGGTGGAAATTCTCTAAACTGCCAGAATCCTTTGAGTATGTAATCGGTTGGACGGAATGGTTTCATCCTTGTTTGTTGCGTGAATTTCAACTTGCTCAGCAGGCAATCACGGATGGTGATCAGTTTAAGGAACAAGAGGAGCGTTCGAAGGATGCGTATTGTCCGCTCCAAGCAGATTTGGCCAGATCCTCATGGGGGGTGGTCGTGGAGATTGCTGTGCGTAGGATATGGGCTGAATGGTCGAAATCAGACAAAGAATCTCTGAGTTGGTTGCACCCTTTGGATGGATCGAAGCCAATCATTCATCTTGCCAAAGGTGTTACTGATCCAGTTCCTGTCTGTCTCTCCTTGACTTTTCGGTTGGGAGAATATGCAAGATTATTACGCCTTCAGGATCAACGGAAAGGGGTGTTTAAACGTCAAATCATATGGGAAATCGTGTTGAAGGGCGGTCCTTGGAATTGGAGTATTCGAGAAAAAAATCGTGTCATTTTATCCGCAAAAGAGATTTGGAATTGTGCTGTGGGTGTTTTGGATCACAACTTGGTGAACAGATGTTTGGGGGAAAATGATGGAAGAAGCAAAAAATGAATTAATTAATATTTTGGGGCATAAGAATAATCTGATTGTTTCAAAAGAAAAATTAAAAGAAATGTGTGAGCAAGGAAAACCTTTTTCAAGCATGTTTGTGCGGCAAAAAAATGATGCATGGCTTCTTGGGGGGCATTATAAGTTTGATCCTGATATTTTGATCGTCGACACTACCCGTGGGACTCTGGGCATTGTTTATTTGTTTGAACCAGATTCAGATGAAACCTCTCGATTCAATCAAGTTCAAAACTATATCAATAAAGCGGCTTATACGCGACATTTGCTGTTTGCTTACAATGATTCATTTAAAGTTCTTCCTATGGCTGTTGAATTGGTACTCGTATACTCTGGGGATGAGTCGCTATCTAAAAAAATAGGTTATGATTTGGCTAGGTTGCATCATGATGGAGGGCATCTGCATGCTATTGGCATCAATCTGTTGCACTATGATAGCGAGAAAAAATCATATGCTGAAAAAGATTTAAGACGTGCTTTTTGTTGGTTGCTTTCGGATACAAAAACATGGTTTGAATCGTTACAAGTAAACCATGATATTAGTCCAATCTGCCAGATTGATCTTGGCAATTATCGAGCTTTTTCAAAGCGTACATTCAAGTTTGCGGAAAAAACGAAGCTACATTTAATTCATGGACATAATGGCTCAGGCAAGTCATCCTTGGTGGAGGCTATGGAATTGGTGTTGACTGGCGAGATTGAACGTATTGAGAATGATAAAAAATCAGAGAATAAAAAAGGAATAAAAAAAGTTTCTGGAATAGAATATGATAATATTATTCGTCTAAGCGGATCCATTGAACCCGCCAGCATTGCGATTACTCTTAAAGACGATAAAAATAAGTCGTGTACGTTGACGTTGGAAAATGATGATATTGAATTAAAGTGCGATGATAAATATTTTAGCTTAAAATTATACGCTCCATCTTTTCGCCTGAATCAAGCGGTCATGTCACAACTGGCTGATTCAGGGGATGCAATGAGGGCTGAAGTGTTTTTGAAAGCGTTTTTTTCTGATGACAGTAAAGTTGTTATTGAAAAAATCAAAGCCGAAGAAACAGCAGATAAACTCACACAAAAAGTACAGGAAGTTTCCAAGGAATTCAAAGATGCTGTAAATGATGTACTTGAAAAGAATCAAAATTATAATCTAGATGGTTTCCGTGAATCCATAATTGCAAACCAGTTTAATGATTGGGAATTGTTTTTGCCGTTAAAACGAGAGTTTCTTGATGTTTTGTCCCCGATGTCAGTGCAACTGGAAGAGGGGGGGAAGGAGTGGTTACAAGCTCTGAGTGATGCGCAGGTTTTCGTTTCGCCTTTGACGAAGATTCAGCATGCCTTGCAGGATATCAAGAAAAATCTGCCAGACAATCTGATTGCTTTGCAGAAGGCCAATGAATTGCTTATTGAGTTGAACCAGTGGCAGGTGCAACCGACACACAGCGGAGAGAGTCGGGATGTGTTGCTCAACCGTTGGTTGGAATCCGTTGCACTGGCTGACATTGCGCAAAAAAGATGGCAGATTGCTAAAGTTTTGTCGAATATCAAAAACTTGGGCGATAGCACAATAATGCAAAAAATATTCTTGGGTGCTGGGCTTGATGAAAAGCAGCAGCAAGAACTCCAGAACATGGAAGAGGAATGCCGGAAAGAAGGGGAACAGGCCAAGCTTCAGTTGGAACAGGAGCGCGGAGAAAAGAACGTTGAGCAACCAGCGCGTTTACCACTTTCGCATGACCAGATTCTTTTGTTGGATAAGGTTGGTGCATGGATTTTGCCTGCTGTGGATCGGGTGGGATCTGGGTTGGGAAATCGGGTACAAAACGCCATTCGTAAGCCTTGGGAAGATCGAAAAATCGGCGATCTGGTGATCGGTAGCCCTGATTGGGCTAACGGTTTGCTGGAAAAACTACAAAAATTAATAGAGGCTGCTGATGCATTGGATAAATTATCATCAGATGCCTTGCAGAACCGTTATCAGTTGGCAGAGGATCTCTGGAAAGCGCGAAAAGAAGTTAACAGGTTGCAGGAACAGCTTAAGAAGTCCTTTTTGGACATGTTTACAGTGCAGAAAGAGGATGAAGACCCAAAAAATTCGGTTTTGGCCAATGCACTCAATGAGTTGATGGCTCTTTTCACCCCGGCCCGATGGGCCTATGAGGATCTGACACTGCGCAATGTGGTGGCTTCAGATTTCAACGCCACTCTGAGTGTGAAAACAGAAACCGGTCAGAAAGCATCCCTTTCTTTCAATACCGCCGAAATGAATCTTTTTACCTTGGCTCTCTTCTTGTTGTGCGCCCCCCGTGTTTCCAATTCCTTGCGCTTGTTGATTCTCGATGATCCCTTGCAAAACATGGATGAACACACGGTTTCCGTCCTGGCGCGCGGAATGGCGCGTTTGAGCAAAATGTATCCTAAAGATTGGCAGTTGATGTTGTTGTTTCATGGCGAAGATGACGTGGAACGCTTTCGCCGTGAAGCTCCTACAGCAGTTTATTATCTGCCCTGGTTGCCAAAAATCGGTCCAGAACCAGAGGTTATTCAATACGATGAGGAAAAAAGTCTGTTTGATGCACCCTTTCAAGATTTATGGCCCCTGTTTGAAGGGTCTTCCGGTTTGTGAGTGTTTTGAATATCTTGCTGGCCGCTTCTGGGGAGGCGGTGAACCGCCTCCCCAGACCCCTCCACCCTTTTTTTTTATTTGTCTGGCTTGATCAGGCAATCATCTGCATACCCTTTGGCTCACAAAGCCCTTGACGATTCACGCCATCATCACCATCCTGTTCTTTTCGTTGACCTGCTGAACGCGCATTCAACCACTTGATCACAAGGAATCTGCTCATGAACCTCTGGAAAATCGGATTGAATACTTTGGTGGCACTTTTGGTTTGCTCTGGTTTCGCATGGGCTGAGGAACCGATTCTCATCAAATTCAGTCATGTGGTCGCCATCGACACCCCAAAAGGCAAGGCTGCGGAAAAATTCCGTGATTTGGCCGCTCTCTACACCAACAACAAAGTCAAGGTGGAACTCTATCCCAACAGTCAGCTTTACAAGGACAAGGAGGAACTCGAAGCCTTGCAACTGGGGGCCGTGCAAATGTTGGCACCTTCCCTGGCCAAATTTGGTCCCCTGGGTCTCAAGGAGTTCGAAGTCTTTGATCTCCCGTTTTTGTTCGATAATTATGATCAATTACACAAAGTCACTCAGGGACCGGTTGGTCAAGCACTGCTCAACAAATTGTCAGCCAAAGGGATCATTGGGGTCGCCTATTGGGATAATGGCTTCAAACAAATGAGTGCCAATAAACCCCTCAGGGAGCCTGCCGATTTCCAAGGCTTGAAGATGCGCATTCAATCTTCCAAAGTCCTCGATGCTCAGATGCGGGCTTTGGGAGCCAATCCCCAAATCATGGCTTTTTCCGAGGTCTATCAGGCCTTGCAAACCGGGGTCGTGGATGGCACGGAAAATCCAGTATCGAATTTTTATACCCAGAAAATGCATGAGGTCCAAAAACACATGACTCTGTCTGATCATGGTTATTTGGGCTATGCGGTGATTGTCAACAAAAAATTCTGGGATGGCTTGCCTGCCGAAATACGCTCTCAATTGGACAAGGCCATGCTTGAAGCCACCTTGTTTGCCAATCAGATTGCCAAGCAGGAAAATGACGCCGCTTTGGATGCCGTTCGCAACTCTGGCAAGACCGAAATTTTACCTCTCACTCCTGCACAGCGTTCATTCTGGCGCACTTCCATGATCAAAGTTCACAAAGAAATGGCCAGTCGTATTGGCGCAGAGTTGATTCAGTCGATTTATCAAGCAACCGGGTCTGATCCGACAAAATGATAACACTTTGACCAATCTTCCTTGGGGGGGGGGGGGGGGG
>JAMOBH010000360.1:0-5738 GCA_039908085.1 Magnetococcus sp. YQC-5 | reverse complement strand
TTTTTATTTTTTTAAATTATTAAAAAAAAAGAGGGGGTCTGGGGGATTCATCCCCCAGGGTTTTGACTTTTGCACGAAGGGCATCGTGTTCTGCTCCTCATCAATTAGAAAACGAACTCAAGGCAACCGGAGATTGATCATGTCCGAGATTTTAAAAAACATTTCAAAGCTTTTCATGCAGAAGGAAATCATATTCTGCTTCCGGGGGCCTATTTCTCAGGAATTGCTGGAATCTCTTGGGTCCAATCTGCAAACAAGACTGCAAACCCTGGAGGGTTGCAACCGCAACACCCTTATGAAAATATTTTCCGTGTTTGTGGAACTGATGCAAAACGTCATCCGCTATTCAGAGGAAACCGTTCTGATCCATGAGATCGGCATTAATGAAATGCGCACCGGGATTATCACAATCTCCCATCAAGAAAAACATTTTGAATTATTATGCGCCAATTTGATACTTAAAGAACATGAAACAAACCTAAAAACAATTCTTGATGAAATAATCACATTGACCCCAGTGGAAGTGATGGAGATGTACCGTGTACGACGCAAACAAAATCGAAAAGTGGGTGCCAAGGGAGCAGGATTGGGATTTTTGGAGATAGCCCAACATTCTTCCTCTTTTGAATATTTTTTTACCCCGTTTGATGAAAAATTTTCAATTTTTTATCTCAACGCTTCTATAAAATAAAGAGTGAAAAATGGACACCATGATCATCAACGAAACAAAGTCTTCACCAAAAATCACATTGGATGCGGTGAATGGCTTTTTTGAAATTTGCGGAGTCTCCTTTCCTGAAAACTCCAGCAAAATTTATGACCCGGTATACCACTGGATCGAACAATATCTGAAATCTTCTGACAATAAAAAATTTGTACTGGAGATGCGGATCGATTATTTCAACAGCAGCACATCCAAGGCTTTTCTGGACATTTTTGACTTGCTGGAAGAAGCTGCGGAGAATGGCTGGCAGATTGTCATTAATTGGCACTATCACACGGAAAACGACATGGCGCGTGTATATGGGGAGCAGTTCAAAATGGACATTACCAAAGCCGATTTCTGTTTGTTGGAAACCTTGGAATAATCCTTCCACAGTGCTGATGATGGGTCTAAATGACGACGAGTGATCAATTGAGTGTTTTGGGGATATCTGATGATAGAAGGATTTAGCAGAGAGCGAAATGTAGTCACAAAGATTGCTGAAATCTTGGAAAATCCCCAACATCAGAACAACCCATTACATCCAATTGTTTCAGATTTGTTGGTTCATTACAAAAAACTGCTTCGACAAGTCTCCAGGTTGATCCAAATCAGTGACAAACAGCAGCAGGAAATGGCCCAAAAAAACCAGGAAATCAACGATCTCCTGGTGGATGTGACCATAAAAAGCAAGGCACTGGAAGTGATTTCCAGCAAGCTTTCCAAATATCTTTCTCCACAACTTTATAATTCGATCTTCTCAGGCAATCGCGAAGTCCATATTGAATCCAGAAGGTGCAAGCTCACCGTTTTTTTTTCGGATATTGTTGGATTTACAGAGATCACCGAAAGCCTGGAAGCCGAGGATCTGACCGCACTGTTAAATGAATATCTGAATGCCATGGCCAAAATCGCCTTGAAATATGGCGGTACGATCGACAAATTCATCGGTGACGCCATTATGATCTTTTTTGGCGATCCTGAAAGTCACGGGGTGCGGGAAGATGCCCTGGCCTGTGTCAGCATGGCCCTTGAAATGCGATCCAAAATTGCAGAACTTAAAGCAAAATGGTCGGTGCAAGGATTTCAAAAGCAGTTCGATGCCCGCATGGGCATCAATACAGGATATTGCACAGTGGGCAATTTCGGCAGCAATGACCGCATGGACTACACCATTATCGGAGGTCAGGTCAATATTGCCAGCCGTCTGGAAACCATGGCTCCAACAGGTGGTATCCTCATTTCACACGAAACCTATTCCTTGATCAGAGAAAATATTTATTGTGAAGAATCTGGAGAGGTGACTTTAAAAGGAATTTTCAGTCCCATCCGTACCTATATCGTTCAAAACCATTACAACCTTCTCTCAGGCAAGGACCGGATCATTGATATTGCCAGTCCCAAGGATGACAGCTTTTCAATAAAAGTCAACCTGGACACCCTCCATTCTGACAATAAAGACCTGTTGATCCATCATTTGGAGTCAGTATTGTTTCGAATCAAAAACAGCTAGCAGGCCTCATGCAAAAAAAATGACACTAACAAACAGAGTCAAACATGTTCAACTTTAAAATACGCACCCGCTTCCTCATACCTTTGCTGATTCTTATTGTCTTGCTCAATATTGGCCAAGGTTTGTTGACTATGCAATACGGTATGGAAATCCAGGAGCGAGAGCTGTCGAAAAAGGTCAATCTCCTGCGAGAAAAAATGTCAGACAAATCCAAAGTGCTTACTCATAATCTGGCGATTGTGGTCGCACGGGCACTGGCCCAAATGGATTTTACCTTCATTGAAGCCATTGTGGAGCAATCATCCAAAGAAATTACCGATCTGGTCCATCTGAGCATTACCAACAAGGAGGGCAAGATTCTTTTTTCCAGTCTTCAAGAATACCGAAACAAGGTATATGATCTTTCAAGCCATCAGAAAGAAACTTACTCTACCAACATCGTCTCACTCCATGGCAAGGAGGTACAGGAGAGTATCCATTTGATCCAATTGGAAGAAAATGTGCTTGGAAGTGTGATTCTGGGATTGGATTACACCCCTGTGATCCAGGAAATCACCACCTCACAAGAGGATGGGCATCGCAGTACCGTGGCAATGCTGTGGTATTCCCTGATCATCGGTGGGTGCATTATTCTGCTCGGTGTGATCGTGGTGGTGTGGACTGTGGGACATGTGACCGCACCCCTTGTCAGATTGACAACTTATGTTAAAAACATCCATGAGGACAATCTGGAAACAGTAGCCATCCCGGAATGCCACCGTAGGGATGAAATCGGTATATTGAGCCGCGTTTTTCAGGAAATGGTGCTACGTGTATGCTCTTTTGTCCATCAACTCAAAGAGTTGAATGTTTCACTGGAAACCAAGGTCCGGGATCGCACCCAGGAATTACATGACAAGGCTCTCGCCCTGGAAGAGGCCCATCAAAAAATTCTGGACAGTATCAACTATGCCAAACGCATTCAAAAAACCATTCTACCTTACAATGAAGATCTTGAAACCCTTTTTTCAGACCATTTTGTCATCTGGGAACCCAAGGATTGGGTGGGCGGTGATTTTTATTGGCTGCACGAATGTTCCGCTGGCCTGCTGGTTGCCGTGGTAGACTGTACCGGCCATGGTGTGCCAGGAGCCATGATGTCCATGGCCGCATTCAGCAATATGAAGCAACTCGTGGATGAAGAAAATTGCATCAATCCAGGAAAAATGATCATGGAACTGAATCGTTCGTTCATGCATAGTCGCTACAACGACCGCCAGAGCGAACGGGTCAATGACGGTCTGGATCTTGGGTTGTGTTTTATCTCCTGGGAGGGGCGTCAAATGATCTATGCCGGAGCAAAAACCGATCTGTTTTTGTCAGGACCAGACGGCATCAAGATCCTGCAAGGCGATTTTCTGAGTGTGGGTGATCGACGAACCCACCCTGATCACATCTTTACCAACCATACTGTGGAACTGCCGCAAAATGCCTGGATCTATATGATGACAGATGGATTTTATGATCAAATGGGTGGCAAACGCCGGTTTTCCTTCGGCCAGAAACGACTGCTGGAACTGCTGCAATCCTGCAATGGATTGAATGGCCAGCAGCACAAAGAAAAAATCATCCAGGCCCTCATTAGCTACCAGGGTGATACGCCGCAAACAGATGACAAAACATTTTTAGGATTCAAACATCCTCTCATCTCAAGAACACGACCCGTTGCATCATGATCATGATGTTCCTCTCGATTCAGGAAGATAAAATTCATGCGATCTTGCCAGCATAAAGAAGCACAGGAAATCTTAAATGGTTTGGACGCTTTGATTGCCCGATGCAATCCATCCCCCCATGTCTGCTCAGGCCTGGTCTCGCCCTTGATTCATGCCAAAAACAAAATTCTGGCTTTTATGGCAGACCACGAATCAGAACGCCATGCAACAGCTGTCAGCCAACCCAAAAAAAACGAGCAGAGGGAATTTTCGCGGCTGGTCATCAACCAGGAAGGTATCGTGGAACTGAATTCAGGCGAACAGCTTCCAGTGCTTGTCAAAGACATGGGATCCCGTGGTTTTGGACTCCATATGGCATCCCCCCTTGACATCGGTACTTCTGTGCGCATCATCTGCTCATTGACTGGCATTGAGGAGACTTTCCCTTGCGTCGTGGAATGCTGCAACCCCGAAGAAAACGGATTTCATGTAGGACTCTGGGTGACCCGCTGCACCCTGCGCAAAACACGCACATTTTGTAAAATATGACCAATAAAGAAATACTATCATTCCAGCCTCCCCACTGGAGCGGCACAGCCTGGATCATTTGGAGTGATTGGATATCTTGCCCAAACCCCACCAAGGGCTTTGCACCTGGATCCCACCCCCATTCATTTATCCTGGCATAACAAACAGAAGACCATCATATGTTCAATATTGGCGTGGCACTGATCGGCACATCTGGTATCGCTGCCAGACATGTCGCCTCTTTGCAAAAAATCCCACATGTGACCTTGCGCTGGATCGTCAGTCGTGATTTGGCCAGAGCCGAACGCTTTGCACAAAAACTGGGCATACAGAAAGGAACCAACCGCCTAGAATTAGCCCTGGATGATCCCTCTGTCCATGTAGTCATGATCTTTACTGAACCCATGCGACATGTGAATCTCGCCCTGCTGGCTCTGCAAGCCGGGAAGGATCTCCTGATCGAAAAACCGTTGGATGTCGATCCAGTCAAAGGGGAACTCTTGCTGGAAGCAGCCCTTGGTTCAAATCAAGTCATTGGCATTGTCTCGCCCTATCGCTTTGAACCGGCCTTGATTGAAATGAAACAACGCTTGGACTCCGAAGCCCGTGACCTGCCCAAACTGGCCTCCCTGCGCTGCCTCTGGCCACGCAATCAACACTATTATGAACAAGGAAATGGCTGGCGCATGGATTACAGCCCCTTTTTCCTCAATCAAGGAATCCATTGGTTGGATGCCTTGAATGGTTTGTTTGGCTCCCCATTACGAGTATGCGCCACCTCCCGTGTGACACGCCCCTTTTTACGCTGTGCAGATATGAGCGCGGCTTTGATCGATTATCCAGGGGAGGTGACCGCAGTGGTCTCAGGGGGAAGTTTTGGCACCACTAAAGAACCAGATCACTTTTCCGTGGTCTATCCAGGCGGCATGCTGGATTTCCAGAAGCTCAAAGGATCGCCTCCACCCAACACTCTGCGAGAACACATGGCAAGACTCATCCTGAGACAACCGGTTGGAAACCACCCGGTGACAGATACCGCGTTTTTGGTCTGTAAAGACTTTATCAATGCAGTCCGAACAAGAGGTCAACCAGGAGCAACACTTGCTGATGGATGGAAGGCTTTGCGACTGGCCCATCAAATCAGTCATCTGAACACATGATTCCACGCCTCTTGATCTCCGAACCCCCAAGAGTTCCGGCAAACCGTCTTAAACCGAAACCATTTCGGGATGTGAAGTTTCTTATAGGGGTCCAGGGGGATTATCCCCCTGGTGGGGTCCAGGGGCGAAGCCCTTGGTGG
>JAMOBH010000359.1:0-5742 GCA_039908085.1 Magnetococcus sp. YQC-5 | reverse complement strand
GAGACCAGACCGGGCACCGCCACTGTTCGTTGCCGACGGTGTTGAGCCATGTTGCCCAGCGCATGTAACCGTTGGTCGGGCCGCCTTCCCCAACGGGCATGGCAGTCTCCAGGGGGAAGTTCAGATCTGGCAGGCTGTCGATAGGATCGTCATGGGTGATCAGGTGCAAGGTGCCATTGTCGGCAACTTCCAGGGTGATCGTGCGGCGGGTGGCGCGAGTGGTGCTCATGTCGGTTGCTCCTGTGGCTGCTGGTGGCCGGAGCATGAGCGGTTACCAAGCGCGCAAGACTCCGGGGGTTGGTAACCACACCACAGGTTGGGCAATTCGGTTTTGGGCTTGCGCCTTGGACATGCCGGATTCCCCCGGAGCAGCATACGCGGAATGGATTCGGGAGATGTACCCACCTGGACGGCGGGCACAAAAAAATCCGCGAGACTGACGGGGCGGCTGTCCGCCTGTGGTGATTGGGGGAGGTTACCAAGCTCCTGCGATCCAGGGCGGCCAGGGATGTCAATGGAATATTTTGTACCCCTCTGGTTTAGGATTTGTGGTATGGTGTGGGTGACTGTCACCTGCTGATCTGGAGAGCCGATCATGACTTCTGCCGCTGTCACCTTCGATACTTTGAAATTCGTCCGTCGCCTGCGTGATGCTGGCGTTGACGAGAAACAAGCCGAGGCGCTTTCGGAAGCCATCCGGGATGTTCAGGATGCGCAACTGAAAGAGCTTTCCACCAAGGGAGACATCCAGGATGTCAAGCGCGACATCAAGGAACTCGAACTGCGCATCGCCGCCGAAATCGCACCGCTCAAGTGGGGCATGGCCATCACGGTTGGCGGTATCATCATGATCATCCTGAAATCCTTCTTTCCGCACTGATCACCCGCCTTTCCTTACGACGAAAAATCACCACCCACCACGCGGAGCCGATCCAGGACGGAGCCACCCAGCTTGACACCGGCGGGGCTTCCGGGTAGGCTCCTTGTTCAGTAGGCGGCGGGGCAAGGCGTGGCTCTGCTGGGCCGGGCTTGGCACGGCGTGGCGATGCAAGGCAAGGTGTAGGGGGAGCGGGTGACTGCTCCCCCTTTTTTTCGTGGCGCCGATGGACTCCATCACCGGCAGCGTTACGGGCGTTTTGCCTGCATCTCGCTGGCCGGGAGCCGGAGGGCTGAAACGGTGATGAAACGCACACATTTATGGTGCAGCAAGGTGGAGACTCCGGGCCAATCGGGTGAATGGGTTTGCCGAAATTTCCAGACTTGAAAAACCCCCGCCACCGATCAAACGCTTGTAGGCCATCCAGGTGAGGCCGGTTCTGCTCCACCTGGGAGGCAAAGACTCACCCCGTCGGAGCGGGTGGCGATTGCGCGGGTGATGGAGGAAATGCTTGGCAACCGTCGCGGACAGAGGACGGACATCAATGGCACGGGACTTCCGCAAAATTTTGCGGAAGTTGCTCCCGGCCAAGAAACCCGCGACATCATCGCCCGTGCCGAAGGCTTCGGCAACGCGGAGACCTTCCGCCAGGCCAAGCAGGCGTGGAGAAAGGCACTCCGGAACTCGTGGAGGCCATGGACGCGGAGACGGCCAGGAGGTGGAGCGGCTTTCCCCTGCCAGGAGAGAAGCAGAGGCCGGGAGCGATTCCGGCGCGGATCGCACGACCACCACGGGGAAGGCCCTGGGCTTCTCCCCCCTGGAAGGCAAGCGCCGCACTCCCCATCCCAGATACCAGACGGGCAAGTTTGTCGTAGCGATCCTTTTCCTGGAGGAATCCAGGCAAATTGCCCGGCGTGTCGGGATTTTGGCCGACGATGCAATTTTTTTCGTCTGCTTACTGGCTGCTTACTGGAACAAAAACAGCCACCTTGCGAGTGGCCGTAACTTGTTGATTTTATTGGTGGGCAGTATAGGATTTGAACCTATGACCCCTACCGTGTCAAGGGGCTTCCTTGTTAAAATTTCTCTTTATTTCAATGGGATCTTCAAAACCAGATGATGCGGTATACCCATGCAAACCCAACATTCTTGACTGCCTTCAATCCTGTCATGGATCATTTTTGGAACACGAAAAAGGCTTCTGCTTACAATACGCAAGTCAACCGGCGTGCATGCTGGAAGCATGGCCCTTGACGCTTACACCAATGCGCAATCCAAACACGTCCAGCACTTTGGCCAGGGTATCCAGGCGGGGGTTGCCCTTCTTCGACAGGGAGCGGTAAAGGGCTTCGCGACTCAAGGTGGTTGCCTTGGCCAAGCCGGTCATGCCCCCTTGGGCATCGGCAACATGCTTCAAAGCCAGCTTGAACAGCTCTATATCCCCATCCGAAAGGCATTCCTCAAGGTACATGGCCGCCGTTTCCGGGTCTTGCAGCATGGCTTTACTGGTGGCATCGAAAGATACGGATGGTTTACGGCTCATGGCTTGATCCTCCTTTCATAGTCTGCCAGGTACTCCCTGGCCAGCTTCACAACTTTTTCCTGATCAGCCTTCATCGACCCGGCCAAGAGCAGGACAAGCCGGTTCCCGATCCGCTTGTAGAAGATGCGATAGCCTGGCCCATAATGCTCCCGCATCTCGCAAATTCCGTTCGCATTCTCAAGGCTCTTCCAATCGCCGAAGTTGCCAAGGCTGGCACGGGCAACCCGGGCACGGATTTTCACCTGTGCCCGCTTGTCCTTGATGGCAAGCAGCCAAGCGGCAAAAGGCTTCTGGTCGTCCAGGGCCACATATTCCTGTATCTCATACATGGCCCTATTTTGTGATTTATAAATTACAAAGTCAAGGCCGTCATGGCCAAACCGCCTTGTACGCCAAAATCTCTTGCCTCCCCCTCCAGGATCCTGCACCATCATCCCTGGAGCTTGAAACACTCCTCAACCAAAGGCGGCCAACCGCACCCGACATCCTTGGCGGCTTTTTTGTGCCCGGCAGTCATCCCGTGGCGCAAAAGGTGCATTCCGTCTTCGTCAGACTCCGGGGGCAACTGGCATGTCCAGGGCGCAAGCCTAAAACCAGAAGGCCCGACCTTTGGCGGGTGTTTCACCCCCGGAGCTTTGGACGCTTGAAACACGCCCTTGCTCCGGCCATTGCCATCGCAGCCAAAGGAGCAAGCACATGAGCACCACCACAACCTTTTCCGCCGTACCGTTTTCCCTCCTCTTCGAGACCAGCCAAATCCATGTCGTTGTGGATGACCAGCAAAATCCATGGCTCAACGTCAACAACGTTTGCGCGGCCCTGGGGTACAGCAACCCGACAAAGGCTCTGGCGAACCACGTCAGGGCGAAAGACTGCATGCAGCATGAAGGCACCGATTACATCAACCAAAACGGCGTTTACTCTCTGATTGCCTGTGCTGCCAGAAAGAAGGCCAAGCCATTCATGCAGTGGCTCATTGGGCGGATGGGAGAGTTTGCCGCTTTCCGTGAGGCGGACAGGCCGAAAGGTCAGGATCTGGGAAAATTTTCAGCTGAGCAGGAATCCAAAGCCTACCATATAGCTGGGGCGTTTAGTGCTGTCGCTGACTTGCTTTCCCCTGTCTTTGTCCCTCAGGACCATGCGTTCCTGGATCATGTCAAGCAATCGGGAATGGCTTCGTTGATGCGCGTCTTGAGCGAGCAGCTTGGATCTCTCTTACAAGAGGTGGGTTTCGAGATACAAGGATAAGCCAGGCTTGGCGGGGTCCCCGGGGCCTCTCGGTCTCGCTGGGCGGCGCGCCAGCTGGTGACTCCCGGGGCCTCTCGGTCTCGCTGGGCGGCGCACCAGGTGGTGACTCCCGGGGCCTCTCGGTCTCGCTGCGGCGCTGCGGTCTTGCCTGGGCCAAAGTCATCCCCCCCCGCAGGGGGGGCAGGGGAGGAATCAACTGCTTTTAGTCCCTGCCGGAGGAGACCACTGTGTTTTACCTCTGAGCCTTGCTGGCGCCGATTCGCGTGACGAGGACTCGCGGTGCCTCTCCCCTCTCTCGCGCTCCAGCGGCTGTTTTTGATTTTACCTTGAGGCGGTTTCGGTGTTTCGGGGATTCTTGGGCCTTGAGACCCTTCCGGGGCCTCGCGGTTCCTGCTGCGGCCTGTTTGGGATTTCCTGGGCCTCTCGATCACGCCTTCTGATATGAATCGGACAAAGAGCCAAGGCCAAATCTAGCAATTCCTCCCTGGAAGGCCAAATAGTATCTTCATCAGGATCATTTAGACCGCAGATATTTTGAGCCCATTCATACATATCGAATACAAATTCTTCTCCATATTCCTCCCAATAATATGATAATGATTTATTTTTTTGTTGCGTATTAGTTTCTTCTCCAGTAAGCAACCAGTCAATACTCACCCCTGTTTTTTCTTTTATCTGCAATAAAACACTCACGCTTGGGATTGATCCATCTTTCCACATCCGCATGAATGTAGTGGTATGAATGCCTAACCGTTTTGCCCAAGAAAATGGTTTTTCTTCCCCTATTAATTCCGTAAGCCTTTGATGGAATTCGGGATCTTTGAGTTCAGCATTCATAGTATACCAATGCACAGAAAAAGAGTTGACAAGGTTTTGTTTTGTGTCTATTGTTGGTTTCAAAATGTAGCCAGCAGACCTTCATTGTTTGGAGTAACATTATGGACAACAGCCCTGACAGTCAAGCATTTGTCTCCCCTTTGCCCCTTGTTGTTTTTTCTCCCTTTCTGAGTCCGGATCGCTTTGCGGGTTTGATTGGAGAAAGTCCCGGTGTGGTTCGGGGCTGGATGGACAAGGGGTATCTTCCAACTGCGATTTTCGGTCGGCATCGACTTGTGAACATTGCCAAGTTGACAAGGGATGCGTTGAAGGATCACCCATGATCCGGATGTGCTGCCGAGAAGGTGGAAGCTGCGGAGTCCGCGACGCAGCTTCCACCTTCTCGGCAGGGCACTTTTAAGGGGGTCAAATTGCGTGAGAAGTCCCTGTTACACTTCTCATAAACTCGCTGTGAAAACCTCATTGGCATGTCATTGACTCACATTGGAGCACTAAGCAATGGGCAGAGGAATGTTTCATCCCAGATACAGCCATGAAAGTTTGTCCCATGGTGACAAGGAAGATCCGAAGGGACTGATTTTTACCGGAGCAGGCATTCACGATCTTTCCAACATTCATGTCATTGGACATTCCCTGGATACAGTTCGTCAAATTTATCGAGGGACTCTGAAGGAAGGATTGGTTGACTTGGCTCGGAGCGTCATCGACAGAAATGATGAATTCTTTTATTTTTCGGATGATTCTGAACCATGGTATTTATCAAAAATGGGCAAAAGTTCTGGATATCAGTATAAGCTGCAAAATAATATGGAAGGATTTATTTTGCTGTTCAAACGATTCCACGCTTCAGCAACCAGCAGAGAGACCCATTTGAAAATTGAGGTTTCCCCTCAAGCCATCCGGCGTATTGGTTCATCAAACATGCAAAAAGCATTGAACAAACTGGCGGAACAAGTGCTAAACAGACCTGAACCGGCTGGCATTGTTGTTCATCTTGCGGCGGATGTACAAGGTTGGGATTTTCCAAATAACTTTGAATCGAGGTTTGTTACAAGGGCTGTAGTAAGAAGAAAAGATTCAGGATGGGCAGGCTTTAGACCGGACTTTCTTCGGAAAAACACACTATCTATTTGATTTTATTTGGGATGCATCAAAAATTTGTTGCCATGTAAATTATAAATTTTTCCTTTACAAACATTTTTGTATATGGGAAAATTATCCCCATGTACGTAGAAAC
>JAMOBH010000034.1:0-26313 GCA_039908085.1 Magnetococcus sp. YQC-5 | reverse complement strand
AAAAAAAAAGAGGGGGTCTGGGGGATTCATCCCCCAGGGTTTTGCCTTTTACGTCGTCCCCTCTCTGACTTTCAAAAAACGAATGCCAGACCACTCCTTGATGGCATCTTCCAGTCTCCAGGCATTGCGGGCAAGAAAAACCGGGGCACCATCATAATCCTCAGCCATTTCCGCCTGGGCACCATCCACAAAACGTTTCAATAATCGAACATCATCCGACTCCAGCCAACGGGCCGTCAAATAGCCTGCATCCTCAAAACGAACCGGCACATCATATTCAGTACGAATGCGATCTGCGAGAATTTCAAATTGCAAAGCCCCCAAAACCCCAACAATCCATTGCGACCCCAAGAAAGTCTTGAAAGCCCGTGCCGCCCCTTCTTCACCCAACTGACGCAAGGCGTTTTCCAGGTGTTTGACGCGCATGGGATCTTCTGGTCGCACTCTGCGCAACAATTCCGGGGCAAAGCTGGGAACCCCGGTAAATTTCAAAGGTTCCCCCTCGGTCAGGGTATCCCCAATACGCAACACGCCATGATTGGGAATACCAATCACATCCCCTGCCCATGCCTCTTCAACCAAACCCCGTTCTCTGGCCATGAACAATAAAGGATTGTGAACCGCCAAAATCTTTCCGGTCACAGAATGACGCAATTTCATGCCACGCCGGAAATGACCGGATACCAAGCGCAAAAAGGCGATCCGATCCCGATGGTTGGGATCCATGTTTGCCTGGATTTTAAAGACAAATCCCGTGACTTTTTCCTCATCTGGAGCAACCAAACGTTGTGTGGCCTGCTGAACACGGGGAGAAGGTGCCAGATCAATAATCCCCCGCAAGAGATCGCGCACACCAAAATCATAAATGGCACTACCAAAATAAACCGGAGTCAAATGTCCTTCCCGGTAAGCATCACGATCAAAAGGGGGACATAAACCACGCACCATGGCCACATCTTCCCGCAACTGGGCCAAGGCCTTGGCAGGAAGCATCTGGTCAAGCTTGCTGTCATCGATCCCCTGACAGGCCTCACCATCATCCGCCACACCAGAACGACCCCGTTCCATAAACAGCATCCGATCCCTGAACAGATCAAAACAACCAAGAAAATCGTGTCCCATGCCCACTGGCCAACTGGCTGGCACCACATCCAAGGCCAATTGTCCGGCAATTTCATCCATGAGCGTCAACGGATCCAGTCCATCACGATCCATTTTATTGATGAATGTTATAATCGGGACATTTCGCAACCGACAAACTTCAAAGAGCTTCAAGGTTTGGGCCTCGATGCCCTTGGCCGCATCGAGGACCATCACCGCCGAATCCACTGCTGTCAGGGTGCGAAAGGTATCCTCGGAAAAATCGGCATGACCTGGCGTGTCCAAGAGATTCAGGACAATACCATCGTATTCGAAAGTCATGACAGATGCGGTGACAGAAATGCCCCGTTCCCGTTCCACCTTCATCCAGTCCGATCTGGCCCGCCGACGTTCCCCTCTGGCTTTCACCTGGCCGGCTTCTTGAATGGCACCGCCAAACAATAAAAGCTTTTCTGTAAGTGTCGTTTTGCCGGCATCAGGATGCGAAATGATGGCAAATGTCCGACGCCGTTGCACTTCTTGGACAAAAGAACTCATAAGACCCTCTTAAAGACCCTTCAGTGAAATCGAAAGATAAAAAACTTGTGATCACACACGATTGAACCGTACCATGCCGAACATCACGCCCGATCCAACAGAACTTCATCAAATGACTGTGCATTCACAAACCTAAGACTCCATATCTCCAGAGCAGACGTATCAGCCTTGGCGATTTTTTGCGCGGCCCAGTCAGGTACAGCACCAAAACGACTTTGCAACAGACGCATCAACATTTTGGCCTCGCCTCTTTGCTCACCGATCTGAATGCCTTCCAGCTTGCCTTCCAACTTGCCTTCCAGCTTGCCAATACCATATGTGGATTCCACGATACTGGCCTGATAGTGGAGATCCTGCTGATAATATTCATAGGCCAGCCGCTCTGCTTCTGAAAGTTTCAATATGTCAAGCCGCTCCTTGGCCTTGGCAAGACCACGGGCGGTGAACTCCGCACGAATCTCTTCATTCTTGAGAAAATAGATCCATTCATCCAAAGTGTCTTGCGTGACATCATTGAAACGCTTCACTTTGATCAGATAATACTCAGGAAACAATTCAGGTACTGAGTTACGTTGAAATAGTGCTTTCTGGCCTGCGCTCAGATGCAACTCATCGTTGGTGTGCAACCCCCTAAAAACGGTTGTTCCTTTATAGATATAATCAGTACCATGACCCAAGTCAAAATAGAGAATGCTGACTGAAATCACTTTGACCACACTGGAGTAGGGTTCTTTTTCGGCAATATGTTCAGTCACCGCCTTGGAGGTGGCGAATAAAAGACGCTGCAAATAATCCAATTCCAGTTCATATTGCAATTCCACCAGCACCAACTCACCCTGCACATTTTTGACCTTGATGTCCAGCTTGTTGGATTTGTCGAGTCGGTACTCCTTGTTGCTTTCACTCTCCAAAACTTCCTGGATATGAATCTCTTCTTTAAGAAGTTCGCTTAAAAAACCTTCCAAAATTTCAAAGTTGGCCTTGTCACGCAACAGCCGCTTCAAGGCCCAATCAAAACTGATCAACTGGCGTCGTTTCATGATCGTGTGCCTCTGAAATATGCAAAAGTGTCCATACAAAAAAATGAAGCTGATTGGTTGCTTGCTAAAACAGTGACAATGGGCACTGGGATCCGATTATCATTTCAGCCTGTCGATGGTACTCACCACCGTCCCATTGCTCTGCCCGGTCGGCAGGATGACCCCGGTGTCAATGGTCGATCCACCAGTCAATCGACGCAAAATCAACACCCCATCCGTGGCATCCATGCTTCCACTTTGATCCACATCCAACGCCAAGCCAAGAGTGTCTATCGTGGTCAGGAGCGTGGCATTGGTCTGCCCTGTTGGCAGCACCACCCCGGTATCCAGAGTGGACGCACCATTCAAGCGACGCAAAATCAATACCCCATCCGTGGCATCCACCGCGCCACTCTTGTCCACATCCAAAACCTTGGTTGTCGGACTGGAGAATGCATTCAGAGTAATGTTGATCCGCATGGCCTTGCCGCCCTTGATCTCAAGAAAAGTCACATCACTGGACTGCACGCTGGTCTGACCCCCAGAAACCGCCACAGTTCCAGGCTCGGTCAATAACATGTAACGGCCATCCGCACCTGTCTGAACCATGGTATCATTCACCTTGACCACGGCATTGACCACAGGTGTTGAGTCGCCCTTCCTGACCATTCCATACAAAATTCCTGGGATGCCATTGGTATTATCTGTTTTGAAACTCCAAGCTTCCTGACTGTTGGTCACGGCACCAAAAGCATCCACTGCCTGGACTTTCCAATAATAGGTCGTCAAATCGGCCAATTGGGCTGTCTCATCCACAAAAGCAGCTGGAGATTGAATTTCCTCCTGACGGTAAATCACCTCTGCAAACCCACTATCCTTGGCAATGATCAAATTGTACGTCACACCCTCCGTATCGGTACTGGGATGCCAGTTGAAAAGCACCACGCTTTTTGTTTTGGCATCCTTGGCCGGGGAAAGCAGAGCAAACGAAGCGGGCGCAGTATTGTTGGCCTTTTGCTTGTAAACCAAGGACCGCATCATGGGAGAAATGTCACCGCTGACCAAATCACGCATGTAATAATAAATTTCATAGAATCCGGGATCGGAAAATTTGAATTTCCCAGTCAGGTTGACACTCCAGCGACCATTGACGGGTGAGTCCAACAAAAACCGATCCAGATCCAGTTCCAATTGCTGCGAACCACCCTTGGCGATCAGAGTCGTGGAGGGCTTGCGAATCTCGATCCAGGCACTGCGCACCTGACTGTCATCATTCGCCTTGGCCCACAACGTCGCCACCTCTTCGGTGGGACCAAGATAGAGGGTCTCGGTAACCGCCGTCACCTCGGCAGGATTCTGCAGCGAATTGGTATTATAACTGACACCCGTGCCAAGAAACATCCCACTGGCCACCCTGCCATCACCAGAACTCTGGGTACTCAATTGATTGCTGCCCTTCTTGTCACCATTGTCATCCAATAAAGGATGCTGCGCGGCATTATCCAAAAAAGATTGCACCGCATTGGGCAGGCCTGACCTCTGTTTGGTATAAATACTGGTCTGACGCACCCCCTCCCCAAAAGCCTGATAGAGTGAATTCCCGCGTCCCCATTGCTTGATGAGTTCTTCCAGGAAATATTCACCGCTACGCACGCCATCATCTTCCTGTGGCCCTTTATAGGACTCCTCGTTGGCCGCCGCACTGGTGATCACCACCCGACCCGGACCAGAAACAACTGGCAAAAAACTCCCTGAATAACAGGCTCCCACGATCACGACTCGTTTTTCATCTTTCCCCAGGGTCAATTGGGCTTCCAACCGGGTCAACCAGGTTTGCAGATCCTGCGGGGTGATTGTTTCGTCATCACCATTCAAATAGAATTTATCGATCTGCCCATGATCCACCAAAAAGAAATAGACCGGAGCCGGAGAACCGTTGATCAGCGAGGCCAGTTGAAAGGTCGGATGCGTCCCGGAGATGACTTGTTCCACGACCGCCTTGGTCGGTTTGGCATCCACACCGGCTTGAGTCGGGTCGTGATTGAAGTAAAAAATCCGTTCCTTCTCGAATCCACGGTTCAGTAATTGTTGATAAATACGGTTGGTCGTCTTGTTATGGGAAGCCAGACCTTCATTGTTCGAAATCCGCCCCTGAACGATCACCGCATAGCCTGCACTCTGCCCCACCAACACACTGCTGTTAACCGGCTTGCTCGCATTCAACAACGCGGTGCCAGCAAAACTGATTTCCACGGTATGGCGACCTTTTTGTTTGAAATCGCCTACTCCCCGAAAGATGAAATGGCCATCCTTGTCGGTCGTATGGGTGGTGGCTGTGGTGACGATCACTCCTTGAGGATCGGTTATTGCAAGTTTGATTTCCCGTCCTGCCAGACTCATGGAGGTTTCAGGCAAACGGGTCAATTTGCCAGTCACATCCAGGGTCTTGCCCTGAAGCACGGCCTGACTTGAAAGCTCCATGCTGATCATGGTATAGGCCTTGACCCCGTCCAGAGATACGGCAAACAGAATGGTCTGTTCCGCAACATTTCCTGCCTTGTCCGTTGCCCGTGCCGTCACGGTATAAGTCGCTCCGATTGACCAGGTAATATTAGGCATATAGGCCCAGTTGGCATAATCCTGCGCTGGCAGAGTCACCCAGGGCAACGCATCCTTGGCGTACCAGGAGGCAGGATACCAATTCAATCCGGTGGCTGGACGATTCTCCAGATAACTGGCACCGTCGGTTATCTGAAGTTGAATGGAAGCAACCCCACTCCCAGATTCATCCGCAGAGGTGCCAGCAATGCTGGTCACACCCGTCAAAGAGGCCCCATCCACGGGAGCTGTGATGGCAATCCGAGGCGGGTTGGCGTCGATTGTGAAATGCGTGGTCCGCACCTCGCTGATGCGACCAGACTTGTCCACCGCGATATATTTGAGGGTCGTACTGGCTGTCACGGAGATGGTGCCTGAATAGCGTGACGAACCCGTTGTTGGGGTGGAGCCATCGAGTGTGTAATAAATCGCTTCACAGCCAGAGCCGTCGTCCTGACACGTCAACGTGACGCTCTGGGCTGTCTTGAAAATCCCATCCGGGAGTGCCACGGCCACGGGATTGGCGATGTCTTCCACCAGAATGGAAAACGCTGGCAAGGCCACTGTGTCGGTCCCGGAAGTCACTGCAATCACACTATCCTGATAGACACCAAAATTTTTGGTCTCTGGTGTTCCCGACAAGGTGCCGTTGTTCGCATTGAATGTTGCCCAGGATGGCTTGTTTTGAATGGAAAAGGTCATGGTGTCGCCTTCGACATCTTTGGCGACCGGCTTGAAGGAATACAAAACACCGGGTGTGGCTTTGGTGGGGGGAGTACCTGTGATGGTTGGTGGATCGTTTACAGAGGTGATGGCAACCGTCATGGTGGCGGTATTGGAATAGGATGTGCCATCATACACCTTGAACGTAAAACTGTCTGAACCATTGAGATTGAGGTTGGGGGTATAAGAAAACGCCCCTGTGGCCGGATTGGTGATCTTGACTGTACCTTTGGTGGGTGCAGTGACGATGGAATAGGTCAGGGGATTGCCTTCCGCATCCGAGGCCGCCAGTATTCCCTCATACACGGTATCCTCGTTGGTGGAAAAAGAACCCTCCGTGGCAACCGGGGCATCATTGACCGGAGTAACCGTGAAGGATTTACTGCCGGTCACAGGTGCTGCGATACCATCGCTTACCGAGGTGGTGATGGTGAAATGTTTGTCCCAGTTCGCAGCCGGGGTGAACGTCAGCCCGGCCAACAGGGCATTGACATCCGCCAGCAAGCCACTGGCTTTCCAGATTGTTCCGTCAAACGTCGAGGTCACGGCCCCGGAGGTGGCTGTGGACAACTTCCCTGCTCCGGCATGCGAGAGGGTCAGAGTGACGGTTACAGTGGCAGTGGGACCATCCACATCGGTGACGACCATTTTGTTCAAACCAAATGGGGCCGCATCCTCGGTGAATGCCTCGGCGGTATTGAGATGGGTGGATGTCGGGGCATCATTGATGGGGGCCACGGTCACATGGAAGCTTTTCGTGCTGGTGAAATCATCGGGCGCGCCACTGGTTGCCGTGACAGTCACAACTGAGGAACCAGCCTGATTGGGGGCTGTCACAAACTCAAGTTTGCGGCTTGCGCCAGTACCTGTCAGGATCAGATTGGCGTTGGGAAGCAAAGTGGTATTCGAAGAAGTGGCCGTGACAGACAGACTCCCAGCGGGCGTATCCGCATCGCCGACGGTCAAGGCGATGGCCACCTTGAGACCATCTTCATTGAGGGTTTGATCGGCGATGTCGGTGACTGCGGGAATGATGTTGCCAACCATCAAAGTATCCAACGCGATCCATCCCAGATTGGCTGACCTTGCATATCCGGCAAAAGCCCCGCTGGTGGGATCAATCCTGGCTGCGGTGGTGTTATCGAATGAGTTGAAATCAATCCAACCCACATTCTTGCTCCACGCATACCCGGAGAGCCTGCCAGCGGCATCCCGGTTGACTCCCCAATCCTGGGCGTTGGTATTGGCATAAGGACCGGTTCCATCTGCGCCCAGTTGAATCCAGCCAAAATTCTCGGCCCAGGCAAACCCCTTGAGATGATCCGCCAACACCTGAACCCCACCCTGTTGCGAACGAAAATGGATCCAGCCCCCGTTTTCAGACCAGGCATAGGGGTTGGTGATCAGAATACCCCGTGTAACCGCGCCAAGAGGCCATGGAACCAACATCAAAACCAATGCCAGCCAGTACCAGGAGGAGCAAAACGACCTGAAAATTGAATCGACAAAACGTTTCATGGCAGGATCAAGCATCCCCTATGGGTCACGAACAGGCCAAATGAAATGGGGCTTGGTTTTCGGGTCCGTCAAGACAACAGACAACCCCTCTCGTGGCCACAAGACCACGGCCCAGGCAAACGCATCTTTGGAGCTGTTCCCCTGGAGAAATCCGTCGTAAGCAGCATTCAACCAGTATCGTACACCAGTCGATGCGTTACTCATGGTATTGGTGAATGCGGCATGGGTTCGCGCCTCAATCAAAACCCCTGACTCACCTGTTAATCCTGTGAGAAAGCATGTGTCATAACCACATTCAGGTTGAAGCGCGTTGGGCTTGTTCGGCAAACGCCACTGCCCTGGACGTGAAAGATCGGTCAATCCACATTGGCCATGACCCAAACTGGCCGCCGCGCCCAAGGCATCGGTCCAGATTTTTTCACCAAAACAGTTTGCATTTTTGAGCAAGATCAAACCACTCTCCCTATCCGTAACCGTGCCATTGTCGTTGTCAACAAACCGCACATAAACAGGCGTTGTGGTGACAGGATCCGAAAGTCCTGCACCACCCGCTGTCACTGGGGAGAGATAGAGATAATAGGTCACATCATTGGTCAATCCGGTCAGGGTGAAGGGCGTGGAAACATTTTTCTTGACCATCCCTCCGGGCAGGGAGGCATGATTCTCCAGGGTCAATCCCGCTTTGGTGGCCACATAGAGATCATATGAGATCGCCTCAGCCACTGGAGTCCATGAGAGCATCGCTTGTCCATTCTGGGAACGCTTGACATCGATTTTGGTGGAAACAGGTGTTGTACTGACTGGATCCGAGACTCTTTCTCCACCAGGACCAACGGCTGCGACATACAGATAATTGATCACGCCATTGGTCAATCCGGTTACTGTGACAGGAGAGGTGACAGAATTCCTGCGCCCGCCCCCAGTCAGGGAGGCATAATTATATTGCGTCAAACCTGTTTGTGTCGCAAAATAAACCGTATAGGATGTCGCACCCGCAACCGCAGGCCATGTCAAGGTGGCCACCCCATTCTGGACAGCGGTGATCTGAATTCCGGTTGGTTGAGGGGGACAGCCCGCAATACCGACCTGATAGCCCCAAGCCCCATCCAGCAGCCCCCAAAACGTTTTGCCACAGGCCATCTCTTCGGGTTTGGCCCCATCGGGATTTTTGGCCGGGGCAATGGCCATGATATCATTGAGGCTCTTGCCAACCAGCACTCCTGGACCTGTTGTTGGTCCGGCAAAGGGGGATCTGCTGCCGATGACACCGGACTTGAGTCGCTGATGGATATCCTCCAAGGTAAACAGGGCACTCGACACATCCGCAGGTTTGCCAGGGGCCTCCAGGGAACCAGCCGATACCGTCGCGGCCAAAAACCCGCTCATCCAGACGACCCGTAGCAGAATCCATTGTTTCATGCTGCCATCTCCCTCAACACTCCGTATCCATCCATTTGTTTGGGCCATCCAACAACAGCAGAATCCAATCTGCTTTTATTGCGCGTTTCGTACCGGCCACAAAAATTTGTGATCAAAATTTGTACCTATATACATATCACGACTCATTGTCATAACTGATCGTGTTAAAAAATTCGCATATGGCAGAACTCCGACCTCTGGCAAGGCGAACCCCCAATACCATGATTGTACATTTTCGAAAACCCCACTAATACGAGTCTGTAAGATAATATCCAATTCACCTGCTTTCCAGTCCGGCATACGCCACTGTCCAGCGGTGGAATGATCTGTCAGACCACATTGACCCTGTTCCAATTTTTGCGCTGCTTGGATTGCCGCTGAATATTTGATGTCACCAAAACAATTAGCATTTTGCAGTAATATTAATTTAGTCTCGATATCAGTGACCGTACCATTTTTGTTGGAGACAAAGCGTGCATACTTGGGTGTTGATGTGACTGGTCTGGCGAATCCCTCCCCGCCCGGTCCCACGGCGGAAACAAGCAGATGATAGGTCACGTCATTAGTCAATTTTGTCAAAGTATAGGGATTGGAAATATTCTCTTTGAGCATGCCACCGGGCAACTTGGAATAATTATCTTTGGTCACTCCCGCTTGGGTTGCCACATAGAGATTGAAAGCCGTAGCACCCACAGGAGGCTCCCAAGCCAAGGTCAGTTGTCCATTCAAGGGATCGGTGACCTGAACTTTGCCCGGTGGACAAGGGAGTGCGGTTCCGGTCTGTTCTCCCCAGGTGCCGTCTGTGCGCAAGCCCCAAAAAATGCGTCCGCATAAGACATCTGCCGCTGTCCCGCCATGGGCATTGTCTGGCAAGGGAGCCTTGTTCATGATGTCATCCAGGGTGTGACCGGTAGAATCAGGAGCCTTGTCTGGTCGGACAAACGGCCCGGTCCGTTTGACCCCATTTGCACCTGAATTCAGACGATTATAGAGATCCTCCAGGGTATACAGGGCACTGCCCGGATCACTGGGCAAAGGGGGGATGGTTGAAGTCTCTGCTTTCAAGGGGGATGCCAACAAGAAAAAGATCAAGATTGACAATAAATACATATTTGTAGCTCACCACACGATTGAAAAGTGCATGCATTTGCAAAATGAATCAATACTATAATTGTTTCACTCTTGCTTTTTGCCATGGGCCATTGGCTCATTTGCAATGGAAAATCTCGTTTATGGAGCCAGAATATCAGGTTTATCCAGGAGTTTGCCAGAAGGAAATGACGCCAAACCAACCTCCCGGAAACGTTTCTTTCTGGAAGGCGGTTTGGTATCGGCATTTGAATGGTTCTTCCCAAAACGGGTATTGGTCTTTTATTGACACGCCTCCCGTCAGGAATTTTTTTTGTTATATTCAGGTTGGTTGTCTTTCGCTGATCAATTTTTTCACGACACTGGGATCAGCCAGAGTGGTGGTATCACCCATACTGTCCAGCTCATTGGCGGCGATTTTGCGCAAAATGCGCCGCATGATCTTGCCTGAGCGGGTCTTGGGCAAACCAGGTGCCCACTGCATGACATCAACATGGGCAATCGGACCGATCTCTTTTCGTACCAAGGTGTTGAGTTCCTTGCGCAACTCTTCGGTTGGCTCTTCACCCACCATCAAGGTGACAAACGCATAAATACCCTGTCCCTTGATGGGATGGGGATAACCCACCACAGCGGCTTCGGCGACTTTTTCGTGGAGAACCAACGCAGATTCAATCTCGGCGGTTCCAAGGTTATGTCCAGAAACTATAATAATATCATCCACGCGCCCTGTGATCCAATGATAGCCCTCCTCATCCCTGCGGCATCCATCCCCTGGGAAATAGCGACCCGCATAGGCTGCAAAATAGGTATCATAAAAGCGTTTGTGGTTGCCGTAAACCGTGCGCATCATGCCCGGCCAAGGCCGGGTGATGGTGAGAATACCCGTCGTCGCCCCTGTCTGCACCACGCCTTGGGCATCGACAATTTCGGGCACAATACCAAAAAAGGGCAAGGTGGCTGAACCCGGCTTGGTGTCAATGGCTCCTGGCAGAGGGGTGATCAGAATGCCACCTGTTTCGGTTTGCCACCAGGTATCCACGATGGGACAACGTCCCTCTCCCACCACATGATAATACCACTCCCAGGCTTCTGGATTGATGGGTTCTCCCACCGAACCCAGCAAGCGCAGAGAAGAGCGGCTCGTCTGCTTGACGAATGTATCCCCTTGTGCCATCAAAGAGCGAATCGCAGTGGGGGCCGTATAAAATATGTTGACCTGATGTTTGTCCACCACCTGCCAGAAACGTGAGGGGTCTGGATAGGTGGGGACGCCTTCAAAAATCAACGTCGTCGCAGCATTGGACAAGGGTCCATAGAGAATATAACTGTGTCCAGTAATCCAACCCAGATCCGCAGTACACCAATAGACATCGCCTTGATGATAATCAAAAATATAACGATGGGTGATGGTGGTGTACAGAAGATAACCAGCCGTCGTATGCAACACCCCTTTGGGTTTGCCAGTGGAGCCAGATGTGTAAAGAATGAACAATGGGTCTTCGGCATCCATGGGTTCTGCCGGGCACTCCGGGCTGGCTGCGGCCATGGCGTCATGATACCAAACATCCCGTCCTGGTTGCATTTCGACTGGGCTGCCGGTCAAACGCACCGTGAATACCGTATGCACGTTCGGACAGGATCGCAGGGTCTCATCCACATTGGCCCGTAATGGAATGGCTTTCCCACCCCGCATGCCCTCGTCAGATGTCACCACAGCGCAGCAATCTGAATCAAGAATGCGATCTTTGAGAGATTCCGGGGAAAACCCACCGAACACGACGGAATGGATGGCACCAATGCGCGTACAGGCCAGCATGGCTACCGCAGCTTCTGGTATCATGGGCATATAGATACTTACACGATCCCCTTTACGGATATTTCTGGCTTTCAGGGCATTGGCAAAACGACACACTTCGGCATGCAATTCCCGGTAGGTGATTTTTTTGGAGCATGTGGGATCATCCCCTTCCCAGATGATGGCAACCTGATCTCCGTGCTGTTCCAGGTGACGGTCCAGGCAGTTGGTTGAGACATTGAGCTGGCCTCCTTCGAACCAACGCACATAGGCCTTGTTGAAATCCCAATCCAGCACGGTATCCCACTTGCGAAACCAGTGCAGCAATTGATCCGCCTGCTCTGCCCAGAATTGTTCCGGGTTGTCGATGGATGCGGCATACATGCGCTCATAGCTGGCCCGGTTGATGTGTGCCTTGGCTGCGAATTCAGGGTTGACTGGATAACGTTTGTCAGTACTCATCAAATACCTCCTTGTCATTTCAATCCGAGCTTTCAATAAACGGAAGGATAAAGATTGGGATAAACAAACCTTGCATTACCATGCCTGAAGGATCAAACCATCCCGCAGTTTTGGCTCGAACCAAGTGGACTTGGGCGGCATGACCTGCCCGCTATCTGCCACGGCCATGAGTTCTGACAGGCTGGTTGGAAACATGGAAAAAGCCACAGCCATTTCGCCGGAATCAACCCGTCGCATCAGTTCCTCCAGCCCCCGGATGCCGCCGACAAAATCAATGCGGGTATCCTTGCGGGGATCGACAATGCCCAGTATCGGATCCAGCAGATTGTCCTGCAACAGAGTCACATCCAGTCTGGCCACTGGATTGTGTTCCTGGTCCGGTTTCAGCATCGCCTCCAAATAATACCATTGGTTTTTCAAGTACATACCGAATTCATGTGTCTGGGTCGGACGCACCGGGAGTGTGGCCTTGGTGCAATGAAATTTTGTTTTGACCTGTTCCAGAAACGCTTCGACACTGTATCCATTCAAATCCCGTATCAAACGATTATAGTCCAGAATGCGTACCTGGGAATCTGGGAAAGCCACTACAAGAAATCGGTCATACGAGGCATGCGGGTCAGGGGTGACATGGGGTGCCCGTCGCGCCTGACAGACCCGTGCGGCGGCAGCGGCACGATGATGGCCATCGGCAATATACAAGGCTGGCAACCGGTCAAACCCGTTCGTCAAATGCCCGATCACGGTTGGATCCTGTGCCACCCACAAGGTATGACGAACGTGATCCTCTGCCACAAAATCACAGGCCGGTGGGTGGGATTCCATGACGTGTCTGATCGCTGTTTCCAAGGTCGGGTCGTGGCGGTAGGTCAAAAAAACCGGTCCGGTATGGGCATCCAGCGTGTCGGCAAGACGAGTCCGATCATTTTCTTTGTCTGGACGGGTGAACTCGTGTTTTTTGATCCGTTCGTTCCGATAATCGTCCACCGAGGCCAGTCCTGCCACGCCGATCTGTTCACGCCCCTGCATCTCCAAACGGTAGATGTAATAACCTGGGTTTGAGTCCTGGATCAACAGACCCTCGGTGCGCATGGCCAAGAAACGCTTTCTGGCTGTGGCGTAAACCCGATCATCATACGGATTCATCCCAGGTTCAAGATCGATTTCCGCTTTGGAGACGTGCAGAAACGATACGGGATTCCCCTGGGCCATGGCACGGGCTTCCTGGCTGTTGATGACATCATACGGCGGGGCCGCCACCTGTTCTTCCAGACCGGATCTGGGCCTCCAGGCACGAAACGGTTGCAAAAGGGTCACGATGATTCTCCCATCTGGTCCTGAATTTCTTTTTGGATGATTTGTTTCATGGTCTGCAACGCTTCTCCCAGTTGATTCCAGAGCATGGCGGCTTGTTGTAAGTTTCCCTGGCGTCCTGCTTGTTCCAGGTCAAAGGCCAAGTGGTATACCTCAATGCGTCCAAAAGCACCTGTGGCCCCTTTCAGGCTATGGGCTGCCTCCCGGATTTCATCGGCATCTCCTGATGCCAAGGCGCGTTGAATACGGGCCATTTGTCGGGGAGCATCGGCAAAATAGAGATCCGTGATCTCCTGCAACAACTCCCGGTCGCCATCCACGGTTTTGAGCAACTGCTTGATGTCCACGATCAAAGGGGGGGCGGGTGGCTCCTGGGGCGGTGTGTTGGCACGACTCAAAAGTCGTTCCATTTGAGCAAACAGCGTCTTGATTTGGATCGGTTTGGCATGATAATCATCCATGCCAACTGCCATGGCGCGATTTTTGTCCTCTTCTTGCAACAGGGCGGTGACTGCGATAATGGGCATATGGACCGCACGCCGTTGTTCTTCCATGTGGCGAATGGCTTGCGTGGTCACAAACCCGTCCATGACAGGCATGCGCAAGTCCATGAGCGTCAAATCAAACGAGGATGTCGCCAAGTGGTCCAGGGCCTCTTGACCGTTTTTAGCCAATGTGACCTGATAACCTTGCCGTGTCAGAAGACGGGAGATAAGTTCTTGGGTGGAAGAGCTGTCTTCCACCAACAAAATACGTCTGGGGGTCGTGACAGGCTGCGGCTCAGGTGTCCATTCCTGTTCTGATGGTTGGTTTGCAAGGGATTCTTGGATTGAATCTGGTTCAGGCAAGTTCGTTTCCATGCCTGACAATGCCCATGCTTCGGCAGCTTGTCGAATGCTTTGCAGTCGGTCCCGCTGTTCATCAGTCAATGGGGTATTCATCAAGTATGCCACATGGCGCAAAATTTCTTCGGCCAGCCGATGATTTTCATCTGTTGCTTGCAGTAATCTCACCGTTGCTTTGTCCTTGATGTTGGAGGGTTCCATGAAACGTGCCTGATCTTTAATTCAGAAATGTTCAATGAATTTTTCCACGTGCCGGAACGCTGTTTCCAGGCGTTCCATGGTTCTGGCAGCCTCACTCCACTCTTTACGTATCGACGATTGTTCCATGACTTTGGCCAGTTGCGCCATGGCCGAGACTCCCATGTTGGAACAGGCCTCCTTGAGTTCAAGAGCGTCTTCCAACACCCTCTCGGCATCCTCTTTTTGGATCATATTGGCAATGTTGTCCAGGAGTTCTCTGGCAGAGGCTCGGAAATGAAGCAAAAGTTCACGAGTCATCTCGTCATCATCCCCGAACAGTTGACGTAATTGACTGATCTCGACAGGCGGGGGATCGCTGATACTTTTTGGAATCCAGTATTGCAGTTTTTGCAACAAGGTTTCCGGGGCAACGGGTTTGCTCAGATAATCATCCATGCCAGCGTTCAGGCAGCGTTCCCGATCCCCTTTCATGGCATGGGCGGTCATGGCAATGATGGGTATGTGTCGAGATGCGGCCTGTTCGGATTTCCGAATGGCGTGGGTGGCCTCGAAACCATCCATGACCGGCATTTGACAGTCCATCAGGATCAGGGCGTATGGAAGGTGCGCAATCGCTTCCACCGCCTCTTGACCATTTGAAACAGCATGAGCGGCATAACCCATTTTTTTCAATTGCAGTAATGCCACTTTTTGATTAACCAGATTGTCTTCAACCAATAATATAAGATTGCCGGATTCCAGGGCATCATAGGCATCTGGATTTTTGGTGGTGGTTTCTTTGTTTTGGGGTGCCACCATGGCGTCAAAGCCGGGCATGGAGGCTTCGGGTTGGATTTGTGCCATGAGACAGCGGAGCCATTCCGCATGCCTTACAGGTTTGACGACGACCGCCGAAAAGCCTGATTTCAAAAATTGGGCACGTTCCTCCTTGTCTTCCCAATCCATCAAGACGATCAAAGCCAGGGGGTGTTCGGCTGCTTCCCGGCGCAACAGATCAGCCATGATTTGGCAATCCATGTCCGACAGCGCAGAGGAGATGACCACCACCTGGATGGGTTGGCCCTTGTTGTTACTCTCTCGAAATGCGATCAATCCCTGTTCGCCGCTGGTGGTTCCTTGATGGACCATCTCCCAGGAGGTGAACAGGTCGGCAAGAATCTCATGATCCGTGATGGTTTCCATGACGGATAAAATGCGCACCCCTTGCAGGAGGCTTACCGGGAACGATTCGCATTCCTGTTCAATGGGCAATCTGGAGGGTTGAAAGGGGATGCGGAACCAGAAGACGGTTCCTCCTTCCTGTCGGCATTGCGCACCGATTTCGCCGCCCATCAATTCTGCCAGACGTTTGGAAATGGCCAATCCAAGACCCGTGCCGCCAAATTTGCGTGCTGTGCCACGTTCGGCCTGGGTAAATGGCTCGAAGAGACGTTTGGTTTCCTGCTCCCCCAGTTCGAGACCAATGCCGGTGTCGGAAACAGAAAAATGCACCATGATCTGATCCCTGGATTCTCCTTCCAGGAGTACCTGCAAGGTCACTTCCCCATCTTCGGTAAACTTGATGGCATTGCCCAATAAATTGAGCAGCATCTGGCGCAGCCGTCCAGGGTCGCCGATCAATGCCCCTGGAATTTTTGATGAGACGTGGGTCATCAAGGAAATGCCTTTTTCGTGGGCTTGTGGGGCGAGCAATTCCGCCGCCCCTTCCACGACCGTCAACAGCGAAAAGTCGATGCGCTCTATGTCGATTTTGCCAGCCTCGATTTTGGAGAAATCCAGGATGTCATTGATCAAAGCCAGCAGAGAGCGGGAGGAGTCACGAACGATCTCGGCGAATTCCAGTTGCTCCTCGTTGAGGGGCGTATCCATGAGCAGGTCGTTCATGCCAACGATGGCATTCATGGGGGTACGGATTTCATGGCTCATGTTGGCCAGAAACGCTGATTTGAGACGTGAGGATTCCAAGGCCTGGTCGCGGCACATTTTCAGCTTGTTGATTTCGTCCAATGTCACGGCGGCATTGCGAAAAATCGCCATGGAACCGATGATGGTCGTCTCTTCCATCAACGGAGTCGTGACATAGGCCACTGGTATCCATGTGCCATCCTTGTGGATGAAATAATCCTCTTCGACCCGGTAGGAGCGGCCCAAAAGACTTTGATGGACAGGACACTCACGGATTGGAAAGGGTGTGTTGTCTGGATGTTTGTAATGGATGAGTTCATGCAGATTTCTGTTCAGGAGTTCCGATTCCTGCCAACCCAGCAGCCGTTCTCCTTCCCGGTTTACGGCGAGAACCTGGCCTTTGTTGTCGAGGACATAAGCCCCGTCTCCCATGGCATCCATGACGCGACGCAAAAACTCCAGATTGTTTTGCAATCGCTGCTCGGTGGCGACCCGTTCGGAGACATCAGAGGCTACCGTGATATATTGAAAAGGTCGCCCGGAATGGGTCAAACAGGGCACAATGGCGCAATCCAACCAGAAGAACTCTCCATTTTTTTTGCGGTTGCGAATTTCGCCACGCCAGATGTGGCCGCTTTGGATCATACGCCACATCTCTTTGAAAAAGGATTTGGGATGATAATTCGAGTCGAAAATCTTGTGATTCTGCCCCAGGATCTCTTCTTTTGAATATTGACTGATTTGGATTAATTTTTGATTGACGTAAGTGATGGTGCCAGCTGCATCGGTGATGCTCATGAGGATTTGTTCATCCATGGCATTTTTTTGATATTCCATGTGGCTTATGGCCTCCTGGAAACGCCGTGTCTGGTCAGCCAACACCGCATCCATGCGTGTTCGTTCGATCACGTCCCGGAAGATGCCTTGAATGGCGATCACATGGCCCTGTTCATCACGGATGGTATGAGCACTCATGGAAACCGGTGCCTGTTTGCCACGACGACACAACAAGACCAGATCAAAATCCTCCACGCTGTCACTGGTTTGAAGAATTTGCATCATTTCATGCAGATGCTCTGGATTGGCGCAGAACTCAGTCAGGGAACGGCCCAGGATTTCGGCTGGGCGATGTTTCAGGAGTTTTTGCACCGACGGGCTGATGAATTGCAGGATGCCTTTGTGATCAATGCGATAATAAACATCCTCCATAAAGTCACAAATAGAATGGAACTGCTTGATTTTCTGGTTGGTGGTGTTGAGTTGGTGACGTTCCGAGGTCACATCGCGCACCAAAACCAGGTCGCCGAGCAGCGACGGGGACAAAGAGTGGGCATGGCCAATGAATTCGATAGAAAAAATCACCTGTTCGGTGCTGTTGGGCACCTCGATTTCATGTTCACGCTTGCCCAGACGTTGTCCCAGTCCGCAGTGTGGACAGCGGGTAATCGTGGGATAGGAAAAACCAGCGGAGATGCGACCCCACCAGGCTTCCGGGGATCCCCAGGAGCGGGTCAGGTTGTGCAACACGGGGTCGGTCGAGTGGATGGCACCGCTTTCCCTGACGATGCCCAGACCGGTGGCTGATTTCTCCTGGACAGGTGTACAATTGGTATTGGTGACATGTTTCATGATGGAACAGCTCTCGAATGCGTGGTTTTGCTCTGGCCTGATCGTGGACTCAGTGAAGACAGGATAGACTTCATCGGGCTGTTGGGCAACGGTCGTCAAATTCGAATATCAGTCCGTTTTGTTTTTCAAGCTTTGCAGAGAGGCCAGGAAGACCATTTGCCCCCGTTGGGTGCGATTTTTGAGAGGATCACTGGAAAAAATGCCTGGCAACGTGATTCTGGGTTGGAGAGGGGGTTGTTGCTGAACAGTTTGATGTCGGGCAGGGATAAAGTCTTGTGACTTGGTGGGTTGGGGGGGGGCGATGGGAGCTGGAGTTGGTTGAATGGTATCGGATGTCTTGGTGACGGTTGGGGATGCATCCTTGTCAGAGGCCAGGATGGGTACATGAGGGGTGTTGGGTTCGCAGACCTCAAGGGTGCGAGGTGATGCTTCTCTGTCAGAGGTGGGGAAGAGCAGAGAGGGGTCGGTGGGTTCGTTCAGGTCAGAGGTGGGTATGAACACCTGGGTAGATGCAGTGGGTTTGTCCGTTTCGCACTGCGTCATGTTGGCGGACAGGGTTATAGAGGCCTCCATGATGGGGGGTGATTCTTCCTGGTCAGAGGCGGGAATGAAGCCTGGTGATTCTGTGGGGTCGCCAGATTCGCAGACCTCAACACTGGGCAAGTCAACACTGGGCAGGTCAACACTGGGCAGGTCAACACTGGGCAGGTCAACACTGGGCAAGTCAACACTGGGCAGGTCAACACTGGGCAGGTCAACACTGGGCAGGTCAACACTGGGCAGGGTTACGGGAACCAAAGAAGCATTTTTTTCAATATATTCTTTCAGGAGTAGTGCCACGACCCTGGCCCGACTGATGCCTGTCTCTTCGACCACGACATCCAGTTGTTCGAGTTCATCGTCGGCCAGCCAGATTTCGACTCGTTTCATGCCTTCCATGCGTCGTTTGCGGTAGGCCATGACGCGGGTTGAAGGAGTGTCGTGGATTTTTTTTGGGGCCATGCTGTTCTCCATTCAACCTTCAAAGGATGATGCCATACCCAACAAGCGGGCCTCATGGCAAATGGATGACGGGGCGTTTTGCCAGGGTTGAAAAGAGGTAAAACTTTTCATATGGTGAACGTCGTTACGGGCAGTCCTATGTTTGAACTTGATCTCGGAGGCCTTGAAAACAAAACTATAAATAATTACTGATCGAATCCATGATCAACCATGAGCAAGACCCAACGCCTGCATGCGGGTTGCCAACTCCGCAACGTCTAGCACCCGGATGCCGGGTTTTCTGGGTTCCGGGGCCAACACGCCCAGTTGAACCACGTGGCTTGCCAACGATACCCCCAAAATGGCCGGATCAATCTGTTCCACGGGTTTGTTGCGTGCCCGCATGATACCGGGCAGACTGGCGTAACGAGGGGTATTCAACCGCAAATCCGCCGTGATCACCGCAGGCAAATCCAGACCAACGGTTTCCTGGCCCCCATCCACTTCACGCTTGACAATGACCTGACCGTTTTCAATGCGCAATTCGATGGCAAAGGCGGCCTGCCCCCATCCCAGCAACCCGGCGATCATGGGACCGACCTGTCCATGATCGCAATCCACACTTTGACGCCCGGTAATCACCAAACCCGCCGATTCCCGACGCACCAAGGCTGCCAACAACCCGGCACAGCTCAAAGGAGCGAGGGAGGATGCCTCCCCCCCCCACTCCACCCGTATCGCCCGATCCGCACCCATGGCCAAAGCGGTACGGAGCGTCCCCTCCCATTCCAGCGGTCCAACCGTAACGGCGATCACTTCAGCGGCACACCCGGTCTCCCGCAAACGCAACGCCGCTTCCAGGGCAATGGCATCAAAAGGATTCAGGATGGGTCTGGCTCCCTGGATCTCCACCCCTCCCCCATCCCGTCGCACCCGCACTGGAGCCATGGGGTCTGGAACCTGCTTGACAGCGACCACCACCCTCATTGAGCAGCCAGGGCCTCCACAATGTTAAACAGCAGTTCCGGGTCATTGCTGTCATGTTTGCCCGGTGAAACCCGGTAACGACCATTGATCACCAACGTTGGCGTTCCCACAATGCCATACGCTTGGCTCATGCTGCGCCCCTGGGCAATTTTGCCATTCACAGCAAAAGAGTTCAGATTGGCTTGAAACCGAGGCAGATCCAATTTCACCCCCTCGGCAATAAAAGTCAATTCCTCTGGGGCATCGATATTAGAATGATCATCGAAATGAGCCTTGAACAAGGCATGTTTCATGGCATCACCCTGGCCCAAAAACTGCGCAGCATAATAGGCACGCAGAGGCTGATCGGATTGATTGGTAAATGCGATAGGCATGCTCTTGATATCAAAACGATCTTTCATTTTGGCCGCCCAGACGTTCATTCTGGGATGCAGCTTGTAACAATGGGGACATTTGAAATTGAACACTTCCACCACTTCCGGCTTGGAACCAGAAACCGGAACCGGGGGAATGATGGGGTCATAATGAATCCCGGCTTTGGGTTGAAACGACTCTGCCCCGGCCTGATTCGGCCAGACCAACGGGAGGAGCGCAAGCCAGATCAGCACCATGCTGATGCGCAAAAAGGGGTGAGAGATCATCATAATGACTCCACTATATCAAAGCTGGTGTGAATGGTGGCGGTCTTGCCCAACATGGCGGCAGCCGAACAATATTTCTCCTCCGACAACTGAATGGCCCGTTCCACGGCCTTGGATGGGATGTCCTTGCCAGTCACAATAAAATGCATCTGGATTTCCTGAAACACCTTGGGATCGGTTTCGGCCCGCACCCCTTGCAGCTTGACTTCACAATGAGTCACGGCATGGCGGCCTTTTCTCAAAATAGTCAGCACATCAATATTGGCGCACCCACCAAGGCCAATCAGCAGCAATTCCATGGGACGAATGCCCATATTGCGTCCCCCCGCGTCAGGACTGCCATCCATGACCACGACGTGCCCTGAGCCGGATTCTCCAACCATTTGTATGCCATCTATGAGTTTGACGTGCGAAGTGACTTTCCCCATGCGGGTCTCCTTGGTAAAGTGAAACAAAGGTCCAACTTGAACGGATATGGTGCGAGGTTGGCGACTTTTTGGCAAGACGTCATGTGAAATCAAAACCATTCCAGGCAGCGAACGCCCAATCAACCAGCGTCCGCCGACCAAACATCCATTGCGCCACAAAGATCAGGCTAAAGGCTAAAAAAATGGAAGAACTCAGTGCAAAAAGCAAGGCAACACAACTGGAAGCCATGTTGGCAGGTCGCGCAGGAGAAAAACATGCGGTCATTCTGCAAGATTTTCCCGATCCGGATGCCATCTCCTGCGGCTATGCCTATCACATCCTGGCAGCAGAACGGGGGATACATGCGGAATTGATTTACGGTGGACGCATCAGTCATCAGGAAAACATCGCCTTGATCAACCTCCTGGAGATTCCGGTAACCGAATGGATCTCGGATGAAATCCCCAGAAATCACTTCCAGGGATGCGTATTTCTGGACAATCAGGGGACCACCAGCAATCTGGTGGATCAATTGGAGGCCGCCAAGGTGCCGGTATTGGCGGTGGTGGATCATCATGACCTGCAAAACCGATTGGAAGCCCCACTCTTTTCGGACATCCGGCCAGTCGGGGCGTGTGCCTCCATTTTTGCCCATTATCTCGCTGAGGGATTGGTGAATTTGCGGCCATCCAAGCCTGAACATCGACGTTTGGCCACCGCGCTCATGCATGGAATCATCAGCGAGACCGGTTCCATGATCCAGGCGCAACCGTTCGATTTCACGGCAGCCGCATTTTTGCAACCCTATTATGATATTGATCTGCTGATGGACATTTTGCATCAACGTCGAAACCACAAAGTCATGGAAGTGATCCGTCTGGCACTGGCCAACCGGGTGATCCGGGCCGGGCTGTGTCTTTCCGGGGTGGGTTATTTGCGTGGAGATGACCGGGATGCCATTCCCCAGGCTGCGGATTTTCTCTTGACCGAGGATACGGTGCATACGGCTGTGGTTTATGGCATCGTCACTTTGGCTGATGGTGCGGAATGCATTCATGGTTCGTTGCGGACCAGCAAAAACAGCCTTGGCCCGGACGCCTTTCTGAAAGATGTCCTGGGACGCACGGAGCAAGGCATCTTTTATGGCGGTGGCAAGGCCGGAGCTGGGGGATTCGAGATTTCCTTGGGATTTTTGTCTGGGTCTGACAGCGAGGATCTGGCGCAAGTCAAGTGGAACGCCTTTGATGCCAAAATCCGCAAGAAATTTTTCAAGAAAATCGGCATGGAGGAAAAATAAGTGCCCACTCCCAAGCCTCGCTGGCTACGGGTTCAGGCCCCTGGATCCCCGGAATTTTTGCAAGTCAAACGACTGACCCGGAAATTGGGCATTGCCACGATCTGTGAAGCAGCCACCTGTCCCAATATCGGGCAATGCTGGCATGAGGGAGGAGCTGCATTCATGATCCTGGGTGAGGTCTGCACCCGTGCCTGTGGATTTTGCAATGTCCCGGCAGGTCGCCCGATGCCCCCGGATCGTGACGAACCCGAACGTTTGGCCGAAGCCGTAAGCCAAATGGGATTGCGGCATGTTGTCATCACATCGGTCACCCGTGACGACCTGCCGGATGGTGGAGCCGGTCACTTTGTGGCTTGCATGCAAGCAGTCAGGAAACGCAATCCGCACATAACCGTGGAAATTCTGACCCCGGACTTTCGGGACAAGCATTCGGCTCTGGAACAGCTTCTGGCATTCCCGCCAGAGGTATTCAATCACAATGTGGAAACTGTACCAAGATTATATCCTGTGGCAAGACCGGCGGCCCATTATCATGGATCTTTGGAGTTGTTGGCCCGTGTTGCCGCCCATCATGGGGGATCCCGGACCAAATCCGGGATCATGCTTGGTTTGGGAGAAGAAGAAGACGAAGTCCTGGCGGTTCTGGTTGATTTGCGCAAGGCCGGGGTTGAATGGCTCACCATAGGCCAATATTTGGCCCCCAGTCGCAACCATTTGCCGGTTGTGCGTTACTGGGAACCGGAACGTTTTACCTGTTTTGGCCAGCAGGCCCAAGCCATGGGATTTTCCATGGTGGAGAGTCATCCTTTGGCCCGTTCCTCGTTCCATGCAGACCAAATGTTGATACTGAAAGGAGCAACATGATCAATCTAGAAAAAATGGCGCAAAAACTGGCCGACATCCCTTTTTTTCAATCTTTTTCCCAAGCGGATCGGGACGCGCTGTTGGCCATGGAATGTTTTGCGGAATACGCGCCAGGGGAGTGTATCATTTATCAGCATGGGTTTGACAAAACCCTTTTCTATCTGATCGAAGGAGCGGTTCGGATCGAGCAAGAGGACAAACCAGACCAGCCTCTGGCCAGAATCGTTGATCCAGGCAGCTCGTTCGGAGAATTGGCTTTCCTGACCCGAAACTTTCGGTCTGCCAATGTATGGGCTGAGACATATACATTGGTTATGCGACTGGATGAAGCAACATTCAAATCCCTGCCTCTGACGATTCAATCCAAAATCCAGCGGGAGGCGGCCAAAAAAATCATCGGGAACAGGCAGATGATCCGCACATTGGTGGGGAATTGACCGGGGGTCTCCTCACAGAATCGACGCCATTCCTGACTTTTCATGATGTCGGTGCCATTTTTGAACAGTCACCGACACAAAAAAACCCGCCTTGCGACGGGTCTTTTTGTGTGTACACGACTGGATGATCGTCAGACCCATGTAGTATCACGCGATTGAATAATCATGTTTTTTTCCGATGCTCCCTGCTTCATGAGTTGAATGGATGATATCATCCCAAATCAGACAGAAACCACCTTACACGAAAGCAAGAACAATATCAAGCTGTTTTTTTGCATTCACCATTCATAACAGCCATTGCTGACTTGACATAGGGAACTTTTTCATCCCTGAAGAGGAGTACTAACCAGGGGGTATAGCCACCTTGAATGTTGCAATAATCTCCGCCCCTTGTTTGACATTTTGTTTTTTATATACAAATCTTTTATAGAAAATACTGCTACCATCCATAAATGAAACTTTTTCATTCTTATGGGCTTGACCCTCTGGACAGAATGTAATATGTGGCTCTCCATCAAGATGCACTGATTTTTCAAATGCCAGGGTGAAAATCACTTCTCCGACAGGATATCTGAAAAAAAGTCTGGAAAATAATGGATCTTGATTGTTGGCTTTTAACAGATCAAAATATCCATGATTGATGGGCTGCATTCCAGGTGTGCTGATTGCGTTGGTAAAGGAAATTTTTTTGTAGGCGTTGAAAAATCCAGATTTTTTTGTAATGGACGCTTTGTTGAAATGAAACATCCACTCACGCGTTCTTGGATTTTGATCCATTTCCGAAAAATTACTTATTAAATCTGCTGGGTCAGATTCATACCAAAAACCATTTTCTGTAAATCTTTTTTCAAATGGTTGACCATGAATACTTTTCAGTGGTGGCAATACCACATCTCGACAGGCATCTTCCAGTGAATAACGCCTCGTAAAAGATCCGAATGTCTCTTTATTCAAAACACGAATTGTAAAAATACTCACAGCAATGCCATGACCATTTGTGTATATCGTTACGTTATGATTAAATTTTTCAATATAAAAACCAGTATTGTTTATTTTATCCATCCAAGTATATTTCATGGAGCGCAAACCAGCTTTCAATCCTTCAACAATCGGCATGAACGGAAGAGATAAATTAAACTCCATGGAGGCCCTCCCTTTAGGATGCGGAAGAAATAAAAAATTTTTGCATGCATTTTTTGGAATGTCAAATTTTTTATTCCATGGGGCAGTTCTGGTGGGATGTGCGCCATGAGTGAACATAATCAAGCACCACAAAGACCTGTTGACTCTTTTCAGATACCCCTGTATCATAAAAACATTTCAACTTGTACCTGACTCCATGGCGAAACAAAATCATGCCACAAAACAAACCCCTCCGATGGTTGCACCTCTCCGACATCCACATGGGATGTCGCGCCCCTGAACTTTGGCTCCAGATCGAGGCGAACCAATATTGAGTTGCGTCAATCTGGAAAGATATTGATTTAAAATAACCAGTCAAACCAAAAAAATGAAAATTGAGTTATATGCTTTTTCCCAGTATGCGGAAAATGCCATGCATGAAAACCTTGAAGCTGTGCGAGCGGTTGCATTGTGGGTCCATCACCTTGCCCAATTCACGGGATCCTGCGATTTTCTGATAGGTGGGTGCCAATCTGACGAGTTCTTGCAGAGGATTGTCCAACGCATCAGGATTGCGGTATTTGTGGTTGTTTTGCCAGTCGGCTACTTTTCTGATATTCATGGCTGTTGCCACGGCGAGCAAATCACCAAGATACCAAGACTCCAACTCACGGCAGGCAATTCGAATCAACACATCTTCCCTCCCACCTTCCCGGCATCGAGTCAATAACCGATCCTTGATGATGTAACAATCGCCTGCATCCTTGTCGCGCAATACCACAAATCGACAATCCGGCACATTCCATGTTCGAAGTTTTTTGGGAAGCTGTCTCTCCAGATCTTGCCTTCAAACACAATAAACGGAGCGTGATATGCTGCGGAAGGAGTCGCGGCAATAATTCCTGGAGCAACGCCTTGGCGGATTCTTCTTCCAGAAACAGGACCAATTGCATGATCAAGGCTCCATACCTGTAAAAAAACCCTGTTTCCAAAGATAGCCCATTTTATCTCCATCTGCCATGAATGCAACCAGTTGCGGGTCATCACTTGCTCTTTGAATCTTGGTATATCCTTGCTGTTTGGTGAGCCAAAAAACTTCATTGATGGTCGTCGCATTGAGAAAGTCGGGTGAATGGGTGGAGACAAATACTTGTCCCCCCTCATTGGCATAGGAGCGGAACTCTTCCGCCAATTCCATGAGCAACAAAGGGTACAGTTGATTCTCTGGTTCTTCGATACACAACAGAGGGTGTGGTTTCGGGTCATACAGCAGGGTCAGGTAGGCCAGCATCTTGATGGTGCCATCGGATACATAGTGCTTGGCAGAAAATAGCAAAATATCTTGCAGAACAATTATTTATGCTTGATTTTTGTGATGGAAGTTTGTATCCTGCAAGGATCATAAGCCATGTCGGTGA
>JAMOBH010000358.1:0-5801 GCA_039908085.1 Magnetococcus sp. YQC-5 | reverse complement strand
CTTCTCTTTTGGACGATATTCTCCAAAACCTGTGGACCCGCCCCTTGCGGGTCCAACTCGATTGGACCCGCTTTTTTTCGTGTTATTTCAATGTTTAACAGTGTTTTCTAATGTTGGACAGGTTTGAAAATGCACTTGGTTGTCGAAACAACCGGCAGAAAATGTTGAACCGGGGCCAAATGGCCATCGTGATGTGAGCGGGGAGCCCCTTGCGGCAGGTGGAGCCGGTGGGGCATGGTGGAAGACATGCACGCTGCCGTTGCTCCCGTGGGCGCACCGTCGCAGGGCGTTGGGTTCCCTGCCATTTTGGCTGTGTCCAGAGGGGACCCAACGCGGTGCGACGGTGCGAACGGGTTCATGTTGGTTCCGGGATGCCCCACAGTTTCCGCTGCTCAGTCCAAAGCAGTGGAAACGGCTTTCTCAGTTCCCGCCAGGTCATGACGGCTGGTTGACGCCCATCCAGGATTGCTCGCACAATGTCAGGGGCCAGGAGTGTCAATCTCAGCACCTTGGACAGATAGGAGTTGTCGACATTCTCCTTTTCCGCCAAAGCCTTCATGGTTTTGAACTGGCCGGACTCGATCAACTTCAGCCATCTGTGCGCTTTCGCCACCAGTTTTGCGAGCGTCTCATCCGGTGGTGGGGCCGTTTCCATCCCTGGAGGCAAAGTAATCTGTGTGCGTGCGCGGCTCCTTTTGAGCTGCATCGGGATGTGAACCACCAGAATATTGCCATCCTCACGCCATTCCCTTGTTTCTCCGTTTGCGAGGGGAGGCAGTAGTGGCGAGGGTACCATCTGTTTGACGGCTTTCATGCTCATAACGTTTCTCCTTCTGTTGCTTGATTGGGCGGGTGGTGTATGGGGGACTCTATCCGTTCTGGCAGCGAGGTCTGAAAGTCCTTTGACTGGATATATCCCGGCACGAACGGATCACTTGTCCTGGGATACGATTATGACTCCTGATAGTAGGTTCAGAATCATGCGTAAGAGTAAAAGATGTAAATTGCGCTGTCAATAGTATTTTATATAGAGAATAGTTTTGTAAATGTAATATGGTAAGGTTGCAGGAGTTGAACTTGATTTTCTTGAGTCCAAAATGGTTCGTATCTGGGTGCTTTTTATTGCAAAAGGATGAATGACGGAGGGGGGGTGATGCCCGACTCCCCCTGCGGCGGTAGCCCAGGTGGAGATTGCCCTCCTCCTTCGGTTATGTTTTGTATGGTGGGCATCATACAGGGAGAGGGAAGTGGGTTTAAGAGGGGAAGGTGTTTGAACATGATGTTCGGACATCTTGCTTGGTGGGTAGTATGGCTTATATGGTTTTTCCCTTTTACAGCAAATGGTTCCGTTTGGTAGTATGCGGGATCAGGGTTGTCTTGGTCGCAGGAGGATACCAGCACCCTGTCGCACGTTACTACCCTGAGTCGGATGTGCTTGCGTACGGTTTTTCGCTTTTGACCCTGAGGCAGAGACAAATCTGATGATTCCACGTGAACCTGTTGCTCCGGGGACAACCGACTCAACCTTTTCGGAAACACCGAACGATGTTGATGGTTGGATTGTTGCCATCAGGCACGCACTCTCCCTGCCAGACGGCCAACCGTTGTCGCTGGCTAAACGAGCTCTTCAGGTTTTTCCCAACGAGGCCATGATTCTCCATTTGGCGGGCCTGGCGGCACTGGTTGAAAAAAAGCCGAAAGAATATCCGCCTCTGAATAAACGCCTGCTGCGCTACTACAGTCCCATCTTGGCGGATCATCTGCTGATGGCCATATTTCATGCCCAATCCGGCCACTGGTCGAGTGCCTCTGCCATTCTTGAGAAACATGGTCTGGTAAAGACGCGGGCGTTGCGGGTTGCTGAAGTGTTTTGGAAGGGGTGCAAGCGGGTTGCCTGGACCCGCGTTTGGCTGGAGGCCATTGAGAGGGGGGGAGTGCCGCCGACCCGCACGACTCCGGTCAAGTCACCCGCTACTCCAGTCAAGCAGCCTGTTCGTGCCGCATCTGCTACACCAGTACTCTCTCCCAAAACGCCCCCCAAGCCGGACACGCAAGATCCCCTGCTGGAGGAGTTCCCGGAACTGCCCAGGCTGGATGTGCGAATTGCGGTCCGTTTTGAGCTGCCGGATCTGGCCGCACCTGTTTTTTCCGGTGTCTCGGCTGAAGAGGCCGAGACAAGGTGGTTTGACTTGCGCCAGGAGTTCACCCACCTGGGACTGTTGCAAGGATTCAATGAGCTGCTTTGCCTCTCCCATCTCCAGCAGGTGGACACCTACTGGTATCAAGTGGAGACGGTGCGCAAGGTGCTCAAGCAGTTTCGGGGTCGGGTTTTGCTGGCGGACGAGGTTGGGCTGGGCAAGACCATTGAAGCGGGCATGGTGCTCAAGGAGTATATACTGCGCGGGATGGCCAGTCGCATCCTGATCCTGACACCAGCCTCCCTGGTTGGCCAATGGCAGGAGGAGATGGAGGTCAAGTTTGGCATCTCGTGTGTGACCACACAGGATGCTGCGTTTCGGGCTGATCCAGATACTTTTTGGCGGGAACCGCGCATTATCGCTTCATTGGCGGTGGCCAGACGGGAGGAACAGTGCCGAATTCTGGCAGAACATCGTTTTGATCTGGTCATCGTGGATGAGGCCCATCACCTGCGCAATCGTGCCACCCGCAACTGGAAACTGGTGGATGGCCTGAACAAGCGTTTCTTGATCCTGTTGACGGCCACACCCGTTCAGAACAGCCTGGTGGAACTCTACAATCTGCTGACACTGCTCAAACCGGGCATTTTTCCGACCGAAAAGGAGTTTCGGGCCCAGCATGTTTCGTCGCGCAATCCTCGTACCCCCCTGCACCCGGATCGTCTGCGCGAGTTGATGCGAGATGTCATGATCCGCAACACCCGCGCCCTGGTGGATGTTCGTCTACCCCCGCGCCATGCGGTGACCATGCGCGTACCGGGAGAAACGGATGAGTTGTCCTGTTATCAGGAGTTGAGCCGTCTGATTCGTGAACAGCATGCGCAGGGCATTACCTCTCAGCAAAAAATGTCGTTGCACCATTTGCTGACGGCCGCCGGATCATCGCCCTTGGCGGTGATGGCTTCCCTGGAACGCCTGGTCATGAAACACCCCGACAGACCGGATTGGTCGGCGTTGCTGAACCGCTATCGGACGATGACCGAAGGGGGCAAGGCCAAGGCGTTGCTTGATCTGTTGAAACGCAACCCCGAAGAGAAAAAACTGGTATTCATCCACCATCGGGAGACCATTGCCGGTTTGTCCCGGTTGTTGGATCATGCCAAAGTTCCTCACGTGCGTTTTGAAGGGGGGATGAGCGGTCCGGCCAAGGATGCGGCGGTACTGGCCTTCCGGGAGAGGGTGCCCGTATTGTTGTGCAGCGAATCGGGGGGCGAGGGGCGCAATCTGCAATTTTGCAACACCCTGATCAATTTTGACCTGCCCTGGAGTCCGATGACTATCGAGCAACGCATCGGCCGCATTCACCGCATTGGCCAAACGCGGGAGGTGTTCATATTCAATCTGGCATTGCGGGATACGGTGGAAGATCGCCTGCTGACCTTGCTGGATGAAAAACTCAATCTTTTTGAGTTGGTGGTGGGGGAGGTGGATGCCATCCTGGGAGAGATGGACGACACCAATGAATTTGCCGAGACCATTTTTTCCGCCTGGGTGGAGGTCACCGAGGAAGGACGTCAATCCGCTTTTGCCGCGTTGGGCGAGCGGTTGCAGGATGCGCGCAGTCGGCATGAGGCGGCCAAGGTACTGGATGAACATCTCTTTGGCGATGACTTTGAGGCGGGATGAGCGAGCGATTCAGAACCTTTGCCGGCAATTTGCTGGAAGCCAACGATGCCCTGGTCTCTGTTGTGGACCCCATGGGCATGGAAGTCATTTTGCCCGTATCGTTGCAACGGTCATTGGAACTCCCCGAACATGCAGTTTTGGCATTTTCGGGAGAAGCTGCCGACGGTTGGTATCGGGTAATGCTGGAGTCAGACTGGTTGGACCGGTTGGGTGGCTTGTTGGCGGACCACGGCAAAGTGGTGCGACTGCCGCTTTCTGCTTCATCAGTGGTGGCTCCTTCCAACCCGGAACGTGTCCTGGAACACCAGTTGCGGTTGAATAATGCCGTCTACCGCCTGCAGGGTGTGGAGGAAACTTGGACGCGCTGCATTTTGCACACTTTTCGTTACTCTGCCGTGTCCGACGAAAAACGGGACGGCCTGGTTCAGACCGGGCGCAATCTTTCCAATGGGGGTGTTCTGGATGAATGGGTGGATATGCTGTCGAGTGCTGGTCGGGCAGAGGGTCTGCAGGAAATAGCGGAACCGGGGAAGAAGCGACTGGCTTTGGAGCGTTGTCCAGAGACGGAAACAGATGAGGAATGGGGGCGATTGACGCAGCGCCTTTTGCCAGGCGTGGTGCGGCGGCATTTGCACGCTTTTTTGAGCGGATTGCATCGTCGTCAACAACGGGATCTGGACCGGTTGCACGGGTATCACACGGATCTGCGGCAGGAGGTGTTTGCGCGCATGGCGGCGGCCAGGAAGAAGGGCGAGGAAAAATGGGAAGAGGAGCGTCGGCGTGGCAAACTTCGCCTGGAGGCTGTTGCACGGGAATACCATGCCAAGGCGGCCGATCTCTGGGAAAAATACGCTCTGACCATCAAGGTGGAGCATACTCAGAGTGTGTTGTTGGAGTCTCGTGTCATTCGGTTTCGCCTGCTGATCAAACGTCGCAAGGGGGAACGGCTTTTTCACCTGGATTGGCATCCGACGATTCGTCAGTTGGAGGTACCGCCGTGCGAGGCTGGCTTGCCGTTTGGTGTGGAGCGCCTGGTCTGTGATGATGCTCTGCATTTGGTCAGCGTGGACGGGCTGGCCTCTTGTGCCGGTTGCGACAAGCCCTTTTGCAGAGCCTGTCATCCAGATAAATGCCCGCGTTGTGGCCGTTGGCACCGGCAGAGGAAGGGCGATCTGTCTGCAGAGCCAAGTGCCGATCCCGCAGGGAAGGGTGATTCTTGACGGAAGAAAAGTTTGGGATCAGGGGGGGCGAGAGCAGAAGTTGAACTCATTCTCCGGGCATGGCCTCTGCGGGTCCAATATTTGTAAAATATGAATTTGTGTTTCAATATCAATGCGTTGAATGAAGTTTTTCAAATTAAAGAAAGTCAGCGATCGGGGATTGGACAACCAAGGGTGAGCACAGATAAGTGTTTGAAATATAAAGATATGGACCCGAGTTTAACTCCCGTCTCCTCCACCAATTAAAGTTTTAAGACTTTTCTTTGCAAATTCACCGCCCGCTAAGGCGGTTTTTTTGTGCCTGAAAACGCCAATGTTTCCAATGGTTAGCGCGGCATATCTCACGGGGCATCCGGCTGTTTGCCGTACCTCTCTCCCCCGATTTTCACCCCTTCTCTTCTCCTCTCTGCCCTATTCTCCAAAACCTGTTGACTTCGAGCCCGGAAGTACGCAATTTGCGTACTTCATAAAAGTAAATCAAAACAGTCTTGTATCGAAGTCAACGCCTCCGTACCGGTTTGATTTTCGGTCTCCTGTCGTCAGGGGATTGAAACGAGGTACGGTACGCCAGTTTGCGACTGGTTTCGGTTGGCGTGGGAGGGTTGAACCGTGGTCCTGGATGGTTGACACCCTCTCGTGGTGGTCGGGAGTGGAGAAAGTCGGCACCGCCCCCTACCATTCCGCATGCTTTTTTGGTATTTTGGGTGAGGTAGCCGGTTGGGTGAGCGGGTGCCCTGTGTCCGTGACCATCCATCCA
>JAMOBH010000357.1:0-5801 GCA_039908085.1 Magnetococcus sp. YQC-5 | reverse complement strand
AAGAACGGAACCAAGAAAAATGCAAAGTGAACTGGCAGTTTACATCCGAAAATGCTCGGATAAAATTGACTCGGCTCTACCCATCAATTCAGCTCGGTTGAGCCACTAGCGGGTCAACTGCGCTGAACAGAACAGCGTGGAAACAAACCCTTCAACAAGAACCCTGGAAAAATGGACAAGAGACCATGTCCAACAGGCTTGACAACGACTCCAGCTACAAGCTGATTTTTTCCCACTCAGAGATGGTGCGCGATCTGATCCTCGGTTTCGTTCAAGGGGAGTGGGTGGCGCGTCTCGACTTTTCCACCTTGGAAAAAGTGAATGGTCTGTTTGTTGGTGACGAGTTCCGCGACCGTGAGGATGATGTCATCTGGCGGTTGCGTTTTGGTGATGTCTGGCTGTATGTGTATATTCTGCTGGAATTTCAATCATTGATAGACGACTTCATGCCCTTGCGTGTGGGAGATTACATGTTCTCCCTGTACCAGGATTTGCGCCGGGCCAAACAATTGCATGACAAAAAATTACCCCCCATCCTGCCGGTTGTGATATATACTGGAAAACCAAGGTGGAATGTTCCTCTTGATGTCAACGAGATGATTGTTCCAGTCCCCGGCCTGGACATCTATCAAGTCCATATGCGTTACCTGGTGCTGGACGTGACCACCATGGCGGAATCGGAACTGGAATCTCTCCGCAACCTGGCAGCTCTCCTGTTCCGCCTTGAGAAGAGCCGATCCATTGAGACCGTGAGAGAATTGGTCGGAACATTGAAAGAATGGCTGAAAGCACCTGAGCAAACCAGTTTGCGACGGGCATTCGCCATATGGTTGCGGCGTGTACTGCTGCCAAAACGTTTACCGAAAGCCGAAATTCCCGAAATAACAGACTTGTATGAGGAGAATACCATGTTGGCTGAGAGCGTTCAAGAATGGGTCAAACCGTGGGTTGACCAAGGCCGCCAGGAAGCAACTGCTGCCATGCTGCTTAAACTGATGCACCACAAATTTGGCCAGACACCGGACTGGGTGGTTGACAAGGTCAAGTCGGCGAACCTGGAATGGATCCAAGTATGGATCGACAACTTCGTGTTTGCCAACTCCGTGGACGAAGTACTTGCTCAAACGTTTACCGAAAGCCGAAATCCCTGAAATAACAGACTTATATGAGGAGAATACCATGTTGGCCCAGAGCGTTCAAGAATGGGTCAAACCGTGGATGGACCAAGCCCGCCAGGAAGCAGCTGCCGCCATGCTGCTTAGTCAGATGCGCCGCAAATTTGGCCAGACGCCGGACTGGGTGACTGACAAGGTCAAGTCGGCGAACCTGGAATGGATCGAAGCATGGCTCGACAACATCGTGTTCGCCAACTCCGTGGACGAGGTGTTCGCGTCATGATCTGCGGTGCCAACCGAGGTCGGATCTGATTGTGCCAAGGCAACTCCAAAAAATGAACATACCAAAAAAGTCAAAAGCCATCCACAGAGGACACAGAGAACACAGAGAAAAAATATATACATGCTTCTTTGCTTTTCCTCGGTGCTACTCTGTGTCCTCTGTGGATCCGGTATTTTATTGATTGGGATTGCACTTTCCCAGTCCAGTGTTTCTTGACAGCAGAAATCCGACGATTCCAAACCCAAGTCTCTCCTCCCCACCCAAGCGTTTCTTTTTTGCCACATGTGGCAAGATCATGACAGTGTGACCAAGAGGACAGTATCCCACTGCAACACCCCCACCCCCTCACAAATGGCTGAAAATGCCACTTTGAACCTCCCAAAAGAGATTGGCACCGCTGTTGCATTGTATAATTTCGTCGCAGGGGATCACGGCACAAAGGCATGAAAAATAAAGCCTTGCCCCTGACAAAAGCCTGGGGAAACCCGGCAATCAAACAAAATGGACTCGATTTGAAAAAAAGGTGATTTTTTTGCTTGACATGTGAAGGTGCAACCCTGTATAAGCCTTCATATCCATATTGTGACACTTTAGCAACAGGTGTTGCAGAAGACTCATTAAAAAACGGATTTCCGGAATTGTCCGGGAACAAAACTAGCAACGAACTTTCGGAGAAATACAATGAAGAAATCGATCCTGTTGGGTGCGGCTGCCTTGGCTGCCATGGCTCTTGCAGCACCAAAAGCGGCTGACGCTGGCGAAACGAAAATCGGTGGCAATTACACCTTCCGCATGGTCAATACGGACAACACACCGGATGACAAGGCTGGCGAAAAGACGGCATCTTTCATGGCCCAACGCCTGCAACTCAATATGGACTTCAAAGCCAACGACAAGTCTCATGCCCATTTGGTGACACGGGTGCTGAACAACAATTTCGTTCAGGGTGCTGATTTCCAAGAAGTCAGTACTGTCGCTGGTGATAACTGGAACATCCGCCAATTGTGGTTGGAAACCGAAGCCTGGGGCGTTGGCATCAAAGCTGGCAACATGCCCCTCGCCATGAACGACGGCATCCTGGTTGATAATGACACCACCTCCTACGGTTCTTTCCTGCTCTCCAAGAACTTTGGTCCCGCAACCTTGGTGGGTGGTTTGGTTAAAGTCGCTGAACAAAATACATCAATTACGACGACCGCCACTACTGCCCTTCCCACAGCCGGTGCCACAGCCAGTGCAGATATTGATTTGTGGGCTCTCTCCGTCTTGGGCAAGGCCAGCAATATTGACTATCAAGTTACGGGTCTGTACCTGAATCAAGAAAAAAATATGCAATCTATGCTTGGTGGTGCTTCTGCGTACAACTGGACCAGAAATGGCCTTGGTCCGGCAGTGAACAATACCAACAACAGTGTAACCGATGGTTGGCTTGCACTCACCTTGGGAACCCAGGTCGCTGGTATTGACCTGACCGGTACAGCCATTTATGAAACCGGTATGACCAACGTGACACCTCAAAGCCAATTGGCCAAAAGTGGTGCCTTGGGTGCCCTGCGTATCAAAGGCAAAACCGGCTTTGGAGGATGGAATGGCTATGGCTTCTATTCCAGCAAAAACTTCACCTCTGCTTATCCCGGTGGAAATCAGGCTCACTGGTCCGCAACATGGGATGCGGGTGGACCTGGTGCACAAGATTTGATGGAAGTTGCCTTGACGGGTGCTCCTGGTGAAGCAGTACCGACCGCCGCCAGTAATAATATGACAACCGACACATCGAACATCTGGGGAGTTGGTATTGGTGCCGCCATCAATGCGGGTGCTTGGACCATCAAGCCCAGCTTGGACTATGCACGTGTAGTTGATGATAACCTGAAAATTCCAGGCGTCACAGACACAGCAGCCGGTATTGCTGCCAACGTTGGAAGAGCCACTTATAACCGTGCTCTTGGTGGCACTTTAGGCTTCTCCACCAAGATTCAGGAATCCACCACATTGGATCTCTCTGGCACATGGGTGAAACCCACTGCAAGAGTCACTGGCACCAATGCTTCCAACATGCATTATTTGCAAGCCTCTGTGAAACTGGACTTCTAAGTCCCCTTTCACCAAAGTCTGATGCATACCCAAAAGGGGCGGATTCTTCCGCCCCTTTTTTTTAAAAAAAAATGGGAGCATGCAATAGTATGCTGTCATACTCAATATCAACCAAGTATTACAGGAGCCAGTCATGTCAACCACAGTCACCAGCAAAGGTCAGGTCACCATACCCAAACCGATACGTGACCAACTTGGAATGACGCCTGGTAGCGCAGTCACTTTCGAATTGGAATTGGATGGACGGATCATTTTGCGCAAGATCGATGCCGATCATCCTGCGAGCCGGTTCGAGTCGCTACGCGGATGTGCCGGACCGGGTCTTGGCACTGACGAAATCATGGCCATGACTCGCGGAGAAAACGAAAAGTGACACTGGTAGACACAAACATCCTCCTGGACATGGTGACGGAGGATCCTGTTTGGTCAGATTGGTCAATCCGACAACTGGAGATGGCTGCTCTCAAAGGTTCCCTGTTTATCAACGACGTGATATACGCTGAAATGTCAGTGCGTTTCGCCCGGATCGAAGCCCTTGATCAGACCTTGGAGAAAGCCGCTATCACCATGGCAACGATTCCACGCCCTGCCCTCTTCCTGGCAGGCAAGATATTCCAGCGTTATCGAGCTGCTGGTGGCACCCGTAGCGGAGTCATGCCTGATTTTTTTATCGGTGCGCATGCGTCGGTGGTCGGGCTACCTCTATTGACCCGTGACATCCAACGTTACCGAACCTATTTCCCTACCATCAAGCTGATTGCTCCTCCGATGTAAGTTTCCGCGCCAAGAATGGCAAGGTTTATGGTGTCACCCCCTGAAGTGCATCCTGGGAGATCAGGAAAAAAGGCACCGAAACTCACGCTACCGTCTACGCTTGTTCCACATTCAATGGTGACCGGATAATGCCGAGCAACCATGCTGGTCTCCTGATTGAGGATCTCACCCATTATCCAGCCACCAACGCAGCCACACGTTCCAGATTGACCGCCCAGTCATACCGGTTGAGCATCAATTGACGACCCAGAGGACCGCAGGCCAAACCATACTCGTTTTCATCCTCCCCGTGCAACAACGCGACCGCCATGTTGACCAGAATTTCCGGCGTCTCGGCCACCCAACGTTGCAGATCCTGTCCAACAGGAATGCCCTCCATGGCCGCAGGCGTGGCCAATACCGGTCGCGCCATGGCCATGGCCTCCAGAATTTTGTTTTGCACCCCCTGGGCAATCCTGAGCGGTGCCACCGCAGCCCTCGACCAAGCCAACCAGGGACGCACATCCGCCACCTGACCCGTCACCGTGATCCGAGGCAGATTTTGCAAACGCAATACTTCCTGCGTTGGACGACCTCCGACAATGAAAAAACACGCCTCTGGGACTTGTTCCAGTATCCTGGGAAAGACCTCGTGGGCAAACCACGTCACGGCATCCACATTGGGCCAATAATCCATGGCCCCGGTAAAAACCAACGGGGCATCGTGTGGAGCATACGGGTTGGGATACTCCCGTTCGGGTGAGAAATAATCCACATCCACACCGTTTTCCCAATAATCGATCTTATCCACCAACGCAGGTGCCACGCTCTTGAATAAATTGGCCTCTGCTTCACTGACAAACAAAAGAGCGTCAAAAACCTTCCCCAAAGCCTTTTCCTGCTCCAACAACGTCCGGCTCTCACGATCATACAGCCAACGCATCCACCCTCGACCTCTTTGGGCATACTGTCGCCACTTGAGAGAATCCACATCCACCAGATCAACCACACGACGAATCCCTGGATCCAGATCATCCGGGATGAACTGGGCCGGAGCCGCCGAATAAACCACAATCCGACGAATCGCATGGCGTTGGAGTATGTCACGGGTCCAACTCCGCATGCTCGGATGGTCATAATATGGAAATGTGAGAGATGTGCCTCTCCACAACCCCCGCAAGGCGCGCATACGGGCAGTCATGGGATTCAACCAAACCAAATGTGTCTCACCACCACATAACTCATTCAGATAAGCCTGATGACCACAGTCAGCATCATCATCCACAAAGGCTCCCAAATGCACACGATAGCGTTGTGACAGCATCTTTAATAAATGATAGGAACGAATCTTGTCCCCCTTGCGCGGAGGATAAGGAATACGATGAGCCAAAAAAAGTAGATCATCCTTGGGTGTTCGCATCATGGGAGAAAAATTTCCAAAAAAAAAAAGTCAAAGGCAAAACCCTGGGGGATGAATCCCCCAGACCCCCTCTTTTTTTTTAATAATTAAAAATAATAAAAAAAATAATAAAAAATAATAAAAAAAAAGGGTGGGG
>JAMOBH010000356.1:0-5805 GCA_039908085.1 Magnetococcus sp. YQC-5 | reverse complement strand
AGCCAAAAAGCAAGGTTGGGACATCATCCACACCCTTATGCAAGATCCGAATTCCTTGATCCAACGCCTACGCACTGCTTGATTCTGCGGGGGTACCTGGGCAGTTACGAATCATTTTTGGCCGCAGTTTGTGGTTGGCATGATTTTTGATGATCTGCTGGCATGCCTCGATTCCATTCATTTTCGGCATTCGGTAATCCATCAACACCAACTGATAAGGGGTGCCTGCTGCCAATGCCTGGGTTATGAGAGTCACGGCCTGGGGACCGGATTCAGCCCATGACACATCAAAAGTGAATGATTCCATGATCATTTTCATGACTTTTCTTGATGTTGCATTGTCATCCACAATCAGCACTTTCAGACCCTGCAACGGTTTGGGAGGAAGTGGATTGGTTTTGCTTGATGTGTAATCTTGCGTTAACATGATGGTGAAACGAAACAGACTGCCGTATTTCAGCCTGCTTTCCACCTGGATGGTGCCATTCATCATTTCGACCAGATTTTTGCAGATGGAAAGTCCCAAACCAGTCCCGCCGTATTGGCGGGTCGTGGACCCATCTGCCTGGACAAATGGGTTGAACAATCTGGCCATTTGTTCTGGCGACAGACCGATGCCCGTGTCACGCACCGAGAATTCCAACAGGATACGCGGATCGGATGTAGGATGATCGTGCTGGATCTGTCGTGCCTCGACAACAATTTCTCCCTCCTGGGTGAATTTGACTGCATTGCTGACCAGATTCATCAGGATTTGTTCGATCCGCAACGCATCTCCATACAAAGCCGTGGGGCAAGAGGGGTGCAGAGTTATGATCAGCTCGATATTTTTTTTCGCGATTTGACTCCGAAACAGATCAGACAGACGATTCAGCAGTTCAGACAAATGGAATGGGACGGATTCCAGTTCCAATTTTCCTGCTTCAATCTTGGAAAAATCCAGAATGTCATTGATGATGCGCAACAGGGATTGGGATGCGCCATGGGCTTTGTGCAGATAATCCTGGATTTTGGGTGAGGGGCTGGCTCGAAGAGCCAGATCGATCATGCCGATGATCGCATTCATCGGTGTGCGAATTTCGTGACTCATGTTGGCCAGAAATTCCGATTTGTATTGACTGATCTGGGCCAATTCGATGACTTTTTGTTCGACTTCCTGTTTTTGGGTCTCCAACTGTCGGTTGGCCAATGCCAATGCCGTTTGTTGGGTTTGCAACAATTCGGTCTGACGCTGGGTTTGCCAAAGCAGGGTTTCTGTGCGTTGTCCACGCATCATATTGTCCAGACCTAGGCCGATGATGGGCAGAAGTTTTTCCAGCAACTTCATCTGCAATGGCGTCAAGGGGTGTGCAAGGCCCAGCTCCATCACGGCCAGAACGGTTTCCTGAAAGCCAATGGGCAGTGCGAGAATCGCGCCAGTCGCAAGCGGATCCGAGGCGGAGCTGGCCGTGATGATCTGGTTGGTCATGGCAGATTGCATGACGGGTGTCTCGTTTTGAGTCAAGGCCGTGGCATGGGGCAGATGGGTCAAATCGCCGTGATATCCGGCCAGATGATACCCCTGGCGCGCCTCATCCAGTATGTAGAGCGCGCCATGCACACATCCTAAAAAGGGCGTCAGTTCGCGGATCAGGGTTTGAGCAAAATCAATCAGTCTCCTGGTTGTTTGAATGATGCCCCCGAACTTGGCAGTATGGGTCAACAACCAGGTTTGTTCTGCCAATTTTTCCTGGGCTTGGCGATAATCGGTAATGTCCTTGGCAACGAGGATGATACCAATGACGGTTTGTTCCTCATCACGCAACAGGGAACCAGATACCAGGACCGGAATGGTTCGACCCTCTTTGGTCATCAGTGATGCTTCTTCATTGGCGATGGAACCAGACCCGATCATGCTGTGCCAGAGCGTGTCTGCCAACGGCGTGGCCTCTTGCTGTGGTTGCGTCAGCACTTGGCCGATGGGCATGTCAATCATTTCGGCTTCGGCATAGCCCAGGAATGCGCACCGATTCACCTGTCGCACGAGTCCCTCTGGAGAAATCACCAGCAGTGTATCTGCCATGGAAGAGAGGATGTTTTGGAGGTGGATTTGCTGCTGAAGATCCTTGATCATCTGTTGAAAAGCAAAGGCCAAGGCCCCGATTTCGTCTTTTGTTTGGATGCTGATTTTATTATTGAAATCACCTTTTCCGATGGCCTGTGCGGCATTTTTCAACTGGTCGATCGGGACCACGATCAAGCGGGTCACCAAACCGGCCAAAGGAAAAATCAACAGAACGGTCATGCAGAGAATCGTCACGATGAAATTCTGTAATTTTTGGATTGAGGCGAAAGCCACTTCCACTTCTGTTTCCGCAATCAATGCCCAGTGCATATCGATTGCTTCGAGGGAGAGAATGTTGGTATACCGTCCCAATACTTCCTTGTTTCTGTAATCAAGATAGGATCGTCCAATTCCTCTGATCGTTTTGTTGTTGTCCGGTTGTTCTTGTTCATCCTGCAACCATTGATTGACCAGGTCGGTATCCACTTTTTGTATTGGGTTGGAGGATCGGTGTGTGAATTGGGAATCCGATTGCATCAAACGATCCGCACCGACCAGATAAATATCCACGTTTGCAGATTGTTGATCTGGATTATGCAGAATTTGGTCGAATTTTCTGAACGGGATCTGTAGAGCCACCAAACCGATTGGACTGCCTGTATTATCCTCAATAGTATGCAACATGAATCCAGTCAATTCGTCTCCAAACTTTTTATCATGCTCCCACCCGGAAAAGAGTGTCTGATTGCTGTCCATGGCCTTGTGAACAGCCCTTCCGAGGATGGTATTGTCATGGGGAAAGCGCAGAAGATCATCGCCCAGATGGTGGGCGGTGGTCGTATAGAGTACATGACCCTGCAGATTCATGAGTAACAGGTTGGTATATGCAAATGTTTGTTGAAATTCCATCAGATCTGCATGGTACTGGGTTTTTAATCGCGACCATTGAAAACTTTTGACAAAATCCTGCAAAGGCAGACCACTCTCCTGAAAAGAGGTTTGCAACGCTTGCAGAAACATTAAAGTGGTTTTTGAAAAAGCCACCAGATCGGTATTTTTGAGTTCATTGGAAAAAAAATCTTCCATATGTTGGATTTTGATTTCCAGTATTGTTGAAAGAAGGGTGTCGGCCTCTTTTTCAAGATTATTTCTGGCATATTGGAAGCTGAACCAGCCAATCAGCAGCAGGGGGAGCAAGGAAATGGCGAGAATCAATAAAAAAAGTTTTCTGCCGATGCCCCGAAAAATAAAAAATGGTGCAGGAGGGGTGGGGGTGTTATTGGGCACTTTGGGACTCGTGACAGGTCATCGTTGATTCTTGTGTTGGGCAGGAATATAATTCAAATTTTTAACAATGGTTTGGCCGGTGGATAAAACGTAGTCAATGAACTGGCGTGCCTTGGGCGTGGCACCTCCTTTGACCACGATTTGCAGTGGGCGCATCAAGGGATAGCGACCCTGAATGATGGCTTCTTGCGTCATGGGGGCACCGTCCAGGGAAAAAACATGCAACTGTTTGTTTTGTATCGCAAAGCTGGCGGACAGGTAGCCGATGGCCCATTTTTCGTGTGCCAGTTTACGGAACAAGGATTGTTGGGATGCGAATTGACGCAGATGTTCGGCCATTTTTTTTTCTTTCAGGATGGTTTCCTGGAGGGTCTCGGTTGAACCGGCATCCGGTTCCCGACCGAAGAGTTCCACCTCATGATCTGGCAGAGAGGGATCCAGCTCCTTGTAGGTCCGTTGCTCCCCGGAGAACAGACTGGCCAACTCCTGTTGGGTAAGATCCTTTTTTATTTTGGCCAGAGGATTGTTTTGGTTGACGGCGATGGCTACGGCATCATAGCCCACCAAAAAGGTCTGATGCTCACCCAATGCCTTTTTTTCTTTCTCTTTCAATTGGCGAGACACCATGCCCAGATGTACCGCGCCATTGATGGCTGCTTCAGCACCAAATCCTGATCCCCCTCCAGAGGTCAGAATGACAATCGGTTCGTTTGGTAAAGCAGGGTGTGCCTGGTTCCAGGTATGGTAGTGTGCCGTGAAATCTTTGGCAGCCTGGGAAACAATGCGCAACAGGGTGGTGGAACCAGCCACCAGCAAGGGTTCCTCCGCAGCCAAAAGAGGTGCGGGAGAGGCGATCTGGAGCATTATCAGCAGTATTCCTGATAATGAATGTATTATTTTCATATTTTAATCCTTTGTGCTATTACATAATAGCCGATTTTATTGGATTGCTTGATAGGTTGGTTGGGGGGAGTGGAAGCATGCCGTATTATTGCATATTTTTTTAAATTTTAAAGGAGTGTAAATAAAAAGTCAAAAGATTTTATTGGAAGTGAATCTGGAAGAAGATGGTGATGAGGGGAGGTTGAATAGGGTATGTTTGATCGTTTTGCTTGTTTTTTGGGGGATGTCTTGTAGTTGCAAATAATAAATATTGATGATGGTTGTACAATTTATGGGATGGGTTGGTGGAGCGTTGATGGTTCACGAATCAGACAGCAAGGTGCGCAACAGGAGAATCAAGTCGTCGCTGGAATAGGATCGGTAACGTAAATTATAGCGCAATTCTTCTTGAATTATTTTTGGTATATTTTTAAAAATTTTCTTTTGATCGCATCGAGTAACGCTAAAAATTATAGCCAAGTATTCGTTGAGGTAAATTTCAGGCTCCTCAAGTGAAGTGTTTTGAGGGTATTTAAAACATATAGGCTTTAATTTTGCCATCCAATACATGAACAAACCAGCAACTTTACATGGGTCTACGCTATTTTCTTTGATATTATGAAAATATGAGAATCGGGCCTTGTCACGTTGCACGCGGATTGCAACATCTGCTACAATGTCACCTGAAAGATGGTATAAATTGTTTGGAGTGGTGCCCCTCCATGTTGACAAAACTCCAGATGCTACAAGTACCTCGCTTAAAAATTGATAGGTGAGATAGATTCTTTCCATGGCTATGCTGATATCATGTTTGTCTTTTTCACCATGATATTGGCATTGTTGAAAAATATAAGGTATTTTTTCCTGGAAACTGTTGCACCATGTGTTCAGTGTTTTTTCTGGAATTTTGTTATTTGATGCGACCTGATTGACACTGGTTTTCAATGCTTCAAAAGAGAGTGACGCCATTTTTTTTTGTACAATCTGTCGCATATTGAAGTTGGTGTCGGCATAAAATTTTGCTACAGTTTCATCAGCCTCTTTTTCTTTGCGGATATTTGTACACCAATCAGTCAGAATGGTTTGAGGGATTCCGTATTCTGTGGCAATAGCTTTTGCAATTTGTTGGAATGGTGTTGTTTGAGGTATTTGCATCATTTTTCCTGAAAAATAATTGTATAAATATAAAATTTATTAAATTTTGTTATCCAAACATCAAAAATTAATATTTGGATAAAAAATGCTTATTGTAATGTGTTCGTGAAGGTTTGAACCCATTCGTTAAATTTGTCGTAAGGGTTGAAAACGGCATCCGCACAGCTTGGGCCGAAATTTTCGCGCTTTTTAAATAAAAAATCATAATCACCGCGATTGAGTTTCTTGGTTACATCGTCCAGCTGTGCTTGCAAATCTTCTGGCAATTGGTTTGGCCTTGTGGTGATGTGGGGGGAATCTGTTATGCTTGTCATGTTGGTCTCCATTGTACTTAGTGCTTGGCAGAAAATAGCAAAATATCTTGCAGAACAATTATTTATGCTTGATTTTTGTGATGGAAGTTTGTATCCTGCAAGGATCATAAGCCATGTCGGTGA
>JAMOBH010000355.1:0-5814 GCA_039908085.1 Magnetococcus sp. YQC-5 | reverse complement strand
GGAGGCGGTGAACCGCCTCCCCAGACCCCTCCACCCTTTTTTTTTTAATATTTTTATTGAGGGGGGGGAATCGACATCATATCCCCTTGAATGGGAGTCCACCTTTGTCAACCACCCCTCTTTGGACTGTACGGACGTTGCTTGCCTGGAGTGTCCCATGGCTGACACAGAAAGGTGTGGAAAATGCCCGACTGGACAGCGAACTGCTGCTGGCCAACGCCCTGAATTTACGTCGGATTGATTTGTTTCTGGATCCACATCGATATCTGACTGCTGAGGAATTGACGTCATTCAAACTGCTGATCAAACGACGTGCAGCACGTGAACCGATAGCATATATATTAGGTGTAAAGGAATTCTGGGGTTTGGAATTCCTGACCAGTCGAGAAGCACTGATTCCACGACCAGAAACCGAACTGCTCCTTGAGACAACCTTGTCCTATCAACCGGAACGTCAAACCCCAATGCGCATTCTGGAGCTGGGTGCAGGCAGTGGTGCGGTGTTATGCAGTCTGCTGACAGAATACCCTTTAGCGCATGGAACAGGTATAGATTTATCATCACAAGCCTTGAAACTGGCACAAAAGAACGCTGCCAAAATCGGTGTAGCAGAACGTATTGAATGGTTGGAAAGCGATTTGGATACCATGATGCCGCCGACGGATGGTTTTGATGTGATCATCGCCAACCCACCCTATATTGCCACGGGTGAACTGAACGGATTGCAAGCAGAGGTTCGGGATTGGGAACCTCACATGGCTTTGGATGGCGGAGAGGATGGTTTGAAAATTTTATCGAGAATTCCGACACTTGCCAAAACTCGATTGGTGCCTGGTGGATTATGTGTGACGGAAATCGGTTGTGACCAGGCTGAAGCGGCACTGGAATTGTTTCTGCTGGCAGGATTCCCGGAACCAGAACTGCTGTATGATTACCATCGCCTGCCACGAGCAATCCAAGCCATTAATACGTAATAAAAAAACATTTAAAAATTATAAAACAATTGCCTTTCAACTCCTTATTTCTGACTGATGCAGAGTAGCCAATCATGAGATGTTCCAAGGGAATCATTCACTTGCTGCCGTTTGAAGCCATGATCGATTCTTGTAAAATTCATTAAACTCCCAGCCCATTTTGACCGACATGATACCTACATCCCTTGGACAAGGATGCTCTCCATGATCCGGTGGGGCAGCCCGCCGGATCATGCTTCTTTTATAATGGCATAAAAATTGCTTTTATTAAAATATGACACTACCCCATGCTTGGACAGAAAGAATCAATTCAATTGATTCAGCCCATTTTATCAAAAGGGATGGTGTCTGTCATGAAGACCGTGTAAAATGGAGTTTGATTAGAAACAGAAGACACCAGTTAACAGCAATTATCATTCAGGATCGACACGGATGGGACATAATTTATATTTGCTGTCACGCAATCTAGCCCTGGTACTGGGTGTTACATTTTTTATAATTTTTGTGCAGCCGATTTTGAAATATTCAGAATCCTCGAAATGGCCACAGGCAGAAGGCACCATCATCTCATCGTCCATCCAGATGGAAGAGGCTGTTTTTTTTGGATTATTGTCATTGTATCACGTTGAAGTAGTCTACAAGTTCAAGGCACAAGACACGGAGTATCTTGGCAATCAAATCGATTCAGACCCGTATGCAGCCGTTTTCATGTTTGAACGATTCGCGAATGTGACTGTGGAACGCTATCCTGCTGGCAAAACCGTCCAAACATATTATAATCCAAATAATCCATCAGAATCCTTTATTGCACGCACCCTACTGCCAGGTTTGGGATTTTTATGGATAATATGTTCTTTAGTTATTTTTCTTCTTGCTTTAATTATCATAATGAACAAAAATCCAATTCGAAATGCCATTGACAAGACTTTTCAAAAATCGTTGCGCCCCAATGGTCGCGATCCGAAGGAAATTTTCGTTGGAAATTATCCCAAAGCGATTTATAATCCACCCAATTCAAACCAACACAGGAGATGAGCATAGACTGGATCAGCCCTTCTCCAATCCATTGATAAAAACCTGCATGACCGGGAACATCCAAAAGCCTCCTACGTTCCAAAAATCCAACAGACGACTTTGATTCCATTCGACAAAACGGATCACTTGTTTTGTGATATTGACAGATACTGCGGATACCAGGAAAACCATGGCCCACATTATTGATGGCAAAAGTATAGCAAGCGATATTCGTGAACGTTTGCGACTGGAGGTACAGACCTTACGCGAGCGTCATGGAGTGATGCCTGGACTGGCCGTGATCATCGTGGGAGACGATCCCGCATCCAAGGTGTATGTCCGCATGAAACGCAAAGCTTGCGAAACGGCAGGCATGGCTTCATTTCATCATGAACTGCCCTTTCATGTCACCGAAAAGGCGGTATTGGATCTGATACATGAACTCAATGCGAACCCGGATGTCCATGGGATTTTAACCCAATTGCCACTACCAGCGCATATTCGGGAGCAACGGATCCTGGAAGCCATTTCGCCTGACAAGGATGTGGATGGATTTCATCCCTATAATATCGGATTGTTGACACTTGGAGTGCCGATCTTTCCGCCATGCACGCCGCAAGGGGTCATGGAATTATTAAAAATAAAAGGAATCGATCCGTCAGGCCAACGGGTGGTGGTGGCTGGACGATCCAACATTGTGGGCAAACCCATGGCGTTGTTGTTGTTGGCCGCGCATGCCACTGTGACTGTATGCCATTCCAGGACACCCAACTTGCCGCAGCTTGTGCATCAAGCTGATATCCTGGTGGCCGCAGTAGGCCGTCCACGTATGATTCAAGGTGAATGGATCAAACCAGGAGCCGTGGTCATCGACGTGGGCACCAACCGTTTGCCTGATGGCTCTCTCTGTGGTGATGTTGATTTCGCCAATGCCACCCACGCTGCATACATCACCCCCTCCCCTGGCGGTGTTGGCCCCATGACGATCGCCATGCTGCTCCAAAACACGCTCACCGCTGCAACTCGGATGTCTGGTTGATATATTAACTAATAAATTGATCTCAACCAAACAATAAAATACAATAAGCATTCCTGAAATATCTTCTAAAAATATATTTCAGCACAATAATCTATTATAATTTTATTGTATTAGTTTAAGATTATCGATTAAAAAACTTGACCCCCATGAAAAAAAAGCGCACTATGCGGGGTTCAATCAAGAAGATAAAATGACCCGATCATTCAAGGACAATAAAGCATGAAAAGAACCTTTCAACCCAGCATCATCCGTCGCAAACGTACCCATGGTTTCCGGGCACGCATGGCCACTCCATCAGGTCGCGATGTCCTTTCACGCCGTCGTGCCAAGGGACGTCATAAACTCATCCCGTAATGGGTTAAATAACCTTTGATGACTCAAAACGATCAAAATGTTGATCTATCCCAGACTGAAAATTTAAGTTTTAGGTTTCCCAAGTCAGCACGAATTCTGACATCCAGGGAATTCCAACGGGTCATGCGCAATGGTCGCCGATTCACGTCACCCTATTTCAACTTGTTGGTGACAGCGAACAGGCAATCACAAACGCGCTTGGGCATTACTGTCAGTCGCAAAATTGGCAATGCTGTCATTCGCAGTCGAGTCAAAAGAGTCATACGAGAATTCTTTCGACTGCGAAGACCCTACTTGCAACCCGATATTGAATGCGTGATCATTGCCAAACCACTGGCCGGACAAACCATCAATGCCGTATTGACCAAAGCCCTGTATGGTTTGTTCACCAGATTCAACGCATCATGAATGACAAGGCTTGAGAGACATCGGTTGAACGTGAGATGCAAAAAATACTGCTTGGCTTTATCCGCCTCTATCAGCTTTTGATATCGCCTGTGCTGCCGAACAGTTGCCGGTTCTACCCCAGTTGTTCCCATTACGCTGCCGAGGCTGTCTCGCGGCATGGATCAACAAAAGGCAGTTGGCTTGCCCTGCGCAGATTGGGCAAATGCCATCCATTCCACCCTGGCGGATTCGACCCCGTCCCTTGAAACCCTACATGAAGGATCAGCCCATGGACCAGCGTACTCTCCTGGCCATCACATTGTCATTTATCCTCCTGGTCGTCTATCAGACCATCTCAGATCTCTATCTGGCACCACCCCAGGTCATCGAACAACAGGCTTTGGATCCCAATACGGACAAAAAATCTTCAGAGGCAACACAAACCAGTCTGCCTGTCAAACCGGACGTGACAGCCTCACCTGCCAAAAGTTTACCTGTTTCTGACGCCCAAGAGATCCAATTTTCTTATTCCAATGGCATCATCCAGGGCCACATCAGCAGTCTGGGAGCCAGACTCACCGATTTGCAATTCTTGAAACATCTCGACACGTTGCCCCCGGATGGCAAACCCATTCGCTACCTGCAAGACAAAGGGCCACACATCTTCTTTGAGGAGAGCGGGTTTCTGGGCGAAGTCGGTGTGGATCTCCCCTCACGTGCCAGCCAATGGCAACGCTCAGGAACTGGTGACATCGGTCCAGGATCTCCACTGGTTTTATATTGGGAAAATAATAAAGGTTTGCGCTTCGAAAAAACATTTTCCTTCGAAACCAATTCCTATTTGATCACTACCGTGGACCGGGTCATCAATCAATCTGGCAAACCTGTTACCCTTTTCCATTTTGCCCATTTTTTGCGGATCGAAAATTTGGCTGAGGGTCAACTGGCCATGGCTGTTGCCGATTTTCAGGGACCAATGGGCTACCTGGATAATGTCCGCGTTCAACATCCCTATGAGGAACTGAAAAAAGCCGATCAGCGTGTAAACGCTCAAGAAGGCTGGACCGGCTTCAGCGACAAGTATTTTTTGGCTGCTCTGGTGCCTGAACAAATGACCAGTGCAAAAAAATTCTACTACGATTTTGACGACCCAACCCATCGTGTCGGTGTCGTGGTCCCCAAACAAGAGCTGCAACCCGGTGCCCAGTTGGAAAAAAAGACTCGCTTGTACATCGGTCCCAAAGAGCTGCGCACTTTGGAATCCATGGACTTGAAACTGGAACGCTCCATCGATTATGGCTGGTTTCACTTCCTGGCCGCTCCGTTGGTGAAAGTCTTACTGTTCTTCAATGACTTTTTCCATAACTATGGAATTGCAATCATCTTGTTGACTTTGATCATCAAGTTGCTCTTTTTCCCGTTGGCCACCAAAAGCTATCGTTCCATGAATGCCATGAAAAAATTGGCTCCCAAAATGGAAGAGTTGAAAAAATTGTATGCCCATGACAAAACCCTGATGCAACAAGAAACCATGAAAATGTATCAGGAAAACAAGGTCAACCCCCTTGGTGGATGTTTGCCTATTTTGGTGCAAATTCCGGTCTTTTTTGCCTTGTACAAGGTATTGTTTCTTTCGGTGGAAATGCGTCACGCACCATTGTTTCTTTGGATCCATGATCTTTCGGTGATGGATCCTTATTATGTGTTGCCCCTGCTTATGGGTGCTTCCATGTTTGTCCAATCCAAATTGAATCCAGCTCCGGCTGATCCTGTTCAGGCCAAGATCATGATGTTTTTACCTGTGATCTTTACCTTCATGTTTCTTTCTTTTCCTGCTGGTTTGGTGTTGTATTGGCTGGTCAACAACATTCTTTCCATTGCTCAACAAGGTTATATCATGAAACAGGAAGAATAACCTGTTGGATGTAGATTAAACAAAATATTGGGGGGTCCAGGGGGAATCATTTCCCCTGGTGGAGTCCAGGGGCAACGCCCTTGGTGGGGTCCAGGGGCAACGCCCCTGGTGGGGTCCAGGGGCAACGCCCC
>JAMOBH010000354.1:0-5816 GCA_039908085.1 Magnetococcus sp. YQC-5 | reverse complement strand
AGGACATGGACACTTTTCCATTAATCAGATGTAAAAAAAATAATAAAAAAAAAGGGTGGGGGGTTTGGGGGGCGGTTCACCGCCCCCCAAGGTTTTGACTTTTTTTTTGAACTTTGTATGCCCTTCGGGCAAAAAATCAAAGGCAAAACCTTGGGGGATGAATCCCCCAAACCCCATCTTTTTTTTAATAATAAAAAAAATGGGTTGGGCGTTTGGGGGGCGGTTCACCGCCCCCCAAGGTTTTACATACCGATCCATTTGACTTCTGGCTCCAGTTGAATATTGGAGTTTTTTTCGACCTTGTCCATGACGTGATGGATCAGGGCCATCATATCTTCGGCGCGGGCCTGTCCCCGGTTGACGAGAAAATTGCTGTGTTTTGTCGAAACCTGGGCATCTCCAATGGAGATTCCTCGCAATCCGGCGTGATCAATGAGTTCCCAGGCCTTGGGGCCTTCAAGAGGATTCTTGAAGACACTGCCTGCACTGGGGAATTCCAGTGGTTGGCTGGCTCGTCGTTGTCGGTTGAAGCCACGCATCCGGTCGCGTATGCGTACCGGGTCATCCTGTTGGAATCGAAACCGGGCAGCAGTGACGATCCAATCTTCGGGAATGCCGCTGGTTCGGTATCCCATGCCCAGCTGCTCTACTGGCCATCGATGCGGGGTTCCAGAGGGATCCAGCAGATCGGCCTCCAGGAGGATATCCTGGATGGAACTGCCATACGCCCCGGCGTTCATTAGCACTGCCCCGCCAACGCTGCCTGGAATGCCGGAGAGAAATTCCGCTCCGGTCAGGCCCAGGTGTTGGGCAAAGTGGGCCAGGGTGCGGGTGGCAGCCCCGGCATCGGCATGGATGATGGCAGACTCATTTTTTATGGACTCTTCCTGATCAGTATAGATCCTTTTCATGCCGTGGGTCAAATCAAGAACCGCACCTTTGAATCCGGCATCTGCGATCAGGATAGTGCTGCCCCCGCCCAGCAGGAAGCGTGGCATCTCTTGGGGCCAATGTTGCAGTAATTGTGTCAATTCCGCAACCGATATCGGTTGCAGCAGCCAAGTTGCAGGCCCACCAATCCGCCAGGTCGTTCGGGTCGCCAAGGGTATATTGGTCAGGATGGGTCTGCTGATGTTTGGAAATGGGGTCATGAATTTTTTTTCAACTGGATTGATGAAGGAGGGAGATCAAAAAAATGCAGCTTTTTTGACTTTTTGGCAAGCAAAAATATCGATGACAGGCTTCTTTGGTGGGTGAAATGATGCCATGCAGGAAAAAAGTCAAAGTCAAAACCCTGGGGGATGAATCCCCCAGACCCCCTCTTTTTTTTTAATATTTTAAAAAAATAAAGAATAAAAAATTTAGGATGTATGGGGGGCGGTTCACCGCCCCCCAAGGTCTTGATTTTTTCGAGACACGCAAATCAACAAAAATCACGATTCTTCATATTGGATGGGTTCGCCGAATTCAGGAAAATTTCTTTTCAGCAATCCTTCCAGATAGACCCGATCTTCCGGGTCTGCATGAGGCAGCCATCCGGAAAGCCAATACAGAATGCGGGCGCATTGGGGATCTTCCGCAGCCAGGCCACAGACTTTTTCCAATTCCACCGGATCAATTCGTGCCACTGGTTCTGGAATGTATTCATCCACTTGGGCTGAATGTTCGATTTTGATGGCCCCATCCAACAACCCAAGGACTTTGCCTCGCCCCATGAGTTCATAAGTACCCATCCAGCCATCCACCAGACGCCACAAATTGGAAGTCTCCATGACAACTATATAAATTGCATAAGTGCCCAACAATTTGCGCACCGCTGCCAGTGTCCGACGACCCACCGCACCACCAATCACTTCCATGATGGTGTATTCATACGATTGACCATCATCGATTTCCGTCCAGGCTGGAGCGATCAACAAAACTCCAAAAACGTCACGATCCGTCACCAGATACACATGCCATCCTTTGTCCCAGGTCAGCAGCAGATCCAGACGCCCCTTGGCATCCGTGTCGCTACGGAAACGTCCACCTGGAAAGGGTGTTCCCAGACCCTGCATCAACCATTCCCGCCGAAACCCTTCCTGATGCTGCGCCCGGAGGAACAGGGACTCATAATGCATTTCCAGATTGTCTTCCTGAGTGATGTACCTGGAATCAATGCCCATTGTGATCATCCAGGAATCCACATCCCGCTCGGTTGCGGACAACATTTCCACCAGGCGATCCCGAATTGTGCCCCGTGTCCCATCCAGGAACATGCGACCAATGCCCGATAAAAACCAATCACCAGAAATATTGATCTTTTCAGTCAACTTGACAATAAAATTTCTGGACGGATCCTTGCGCCCCGCTTCGACATCCGCAATGTATGCGCGGCTGACACCAATGCGTTCTGATAAAGTCTGTTGAGTCAAGTCCAATGACTTGCGAACAGCTCTGAGACGCACACTTAGAGAATTTGTGGATTTTTGCATCATTCTTTGATTTTTTTCTTGCTATTGTGGCTAAAGACATCTATAAATTACTTCGTATCAAGGTACACCATTTTTATTGATTCAGCAAGTTGTTTGTGGCATTATAGTATCCGAAATGGAACATACAAAAAAAATGTTTATTTGACCAATACTTAACCACTTCAACCACCTCAAGGTCAGCCATGACGACCCATGAATCAACCAACATCGATTTCTCCCAACGCTTCAAAACCGCGCGCCGACATGCTGGTTTGACACAACAAGCCCTGGCCAAACTGGTAGGCATCAGCCAGGCGGCCATCCATAAACTGGAAGCTGGACATTTCCAAAGCTCACGCAAAACCGTTTTGATCGCCCTGGTCTGCCAAGTCAATCCTGTCTGGCTGGAAACCGGTGTTGGCGACATGATTACAATCCCATCCCAAAAGCCAGAGGAAACGATGCCACTTCCTCCCGAACCAATCAAAATCACTGACCAACTGAACGCCATGGCCAGACATGTGGATCAAACCCTTTTGGATTTGACTGCCATCAAGAATCAAATCCGTCTGCTGCAAAACTGTCCAGAGATTCTCTCTTCCAGAAAAAAGCGTCACAATCGTCGGGCAAGCGTCACACCTCAAGCTTGCTCATTTCCTCTGGAAAATGCAGCACCTCGCGTCACCACAGCATCTGCTTGCTCGCAGCCCCTGGAGTGTCACGAACCAGGCGTGGCACGGCATAACCGGGGAGACGACTGCGCAACTCCTCCATGAGATTCAACGCTATAGATTCTTCCACATGAAAATGAGCAGCTCCAAGCACCGGGTCCAGCATATGCAAATAATAAGGAATGATTTTTGCATTAACTAATGTTTCGCATAGGGTCACCAAAGTTTCCGGGGTGTCGTTGATCCCTTTGAGCAAAACCGACTGGTTCAAGAGGGGAATGCCAGCCTTGGTCAGTCGTTCAACGGCTGCCAAGGCTGCTTGATTCAGTTCTTCGGCATGGTTGACGTGAATGACTACTATAGGCGTCAGACGTGTGGCTGTCAACCAGTTCAGAAAAGCATGGGTAATTCGTTCCGGGACCATGACAACCATGCGCGTATGTATTCGTAAACGTTCCAGATGAGGAATCTCTGCCAGGCGGTGGGCCAACAGAGACAACCGCCGGTCGGTCAGGGTCAAGGGATCTCCCCCGGAAAAAATCACCTCGCGCAAGCTGACATCCTGGGCAATCATGGTCAAGGCCGGGGTCCATTCCCGAAACGTCACGGGAATGTTTTCTCTTGGGGCATGGCGACGGAAACAAAACCGGCAATGGACCGCACAATTCGTGGTGACGCGCAACAAGACCCGTCCTGAATATTTGTGAATCAGGCCTGGAATCACTTCCAGGTTTTGTTCGTGCAGAGGATCGGTCGAATAGCCAGGGGGATGGGCCAATTCTGCGTCATCCGGGAAAAATTCTTTGGCCATGGGGTGGTTTGGATGCTCCCAGGGGATTTGTTTGGCCAATGCGCGGGGCAGACGCATGGGAAAAAGACGGGCCGCTTCCATGGCATCGGGCGACAAATTGCGCAAACGTTCTGCCAATGAGTTCACAACAGGGTGATCTGGAGGGGCATTGGGGGTATACTGGAAAAAAGATGTCATCATCAACCCTTCATCAACCGAATGGCCCAAAAAACGCATTCAACCGAGGACAACATGCTAAACCACAACCAATTGCGCCAAGGCGTGCGGGTGGAAATCGATGATCTGCCATGGATCATTGTGGACGCCCAGTTCATCAAACCCGGCAAGGGACAGGCATTCACCAAAATCAAAATCAAGAACCTCATTGACGGTCGCGTCATTGAAAGAACATTCAAATCGAGCGAAACCGTCATCAAGGCTGACGTCGTTGATAAGGAGATGCAATATCTTTATAATGACGGTGAGCTTATGCATTTTATGGACCCGGAAACTTTTGAACAATCCGCCCTGGATGCCAAACAGGTGGGAGAGACCCGTTTTTGGCTCAAGGAGCAGGCGACCTATCTGGTCACGCTGTGGAAAAATCGGGCCATTGCGGTTTTGTCGCCCCCTTTTGTGAACCTGACCATTACCAAATGCGATCCTGGCATCAAAGGGGATACGGTTTCCGGGGCCACCAAGCCGGCCATTCTGGAAACCGGGGCAGAGGTCAAGGTGCCCTTGTTTGTCAATGAAGGGGAACGCATCCGCGTGGATACCCGCAGTGGTCAATATGTGGAACGGGCCAAGGATTGATGGAGGATTTCTGGTTTCCTGCGGCCAGTCTGAAAGGACTGGCCGTGCGCGCAGAGACGTTGCGCCGCATTCGTGATTTTTTTGCCCAACGTCACGTCATGGAAGTGGAAACTCCTTTGTTGAGCCGTGCCGCGTTGCCTGATGAATTTATTCAACCCGTGACGTGCGGATCCCTGTTTCTTTCCACGTCGCCGGAAGCCCCCATGAAGCGATTGCTGGCTGCGGGGAGCGGTCCCATTTACCAGATCACCCGTGCATTTCGCAAGGATGAATGTGGACCTTGGCATAATCCTGAATTTACCATGTTGGAATGGTATCGACCTGGTTTTTCGTGGCGCGATTTGATTGATGAGACCATCGCGTTGGTACAAAGTGTGCTTGGGGGCGGTCCGGTCCGGGAGTTTACTTTTGAGCAGGCTGTGCGACAATGGGCTGGTGTCTGTTGTTTCACGGCATCGCTTGAGGAGTTGGTTGACTGCCTTCCCTGTCAGGTTCCGTTGGATCTGGATCGGGAGGGGGTGTTGGATCTGGTGTTGAGTCAACGGGTGGAACCAGCCTTCAAGGCCATGGGGGGATTGGTTGTGTTGACTCATTTTCCTGAGGCACGGGCGGCACTGGCGCGACTGGATCCTGGTCCACCACCTGTGGCCTTGCGTTTTGAGTTGTATGCCCAGGGGGTGGAACTGGTCAATGGCTATCAGGAACTCACGGATGCCAAGGAACAGGAAGCACGTTTGTTGAAAACCAATCAACGGTTGCAGGCGGCTGGTCAGACGGCTCTTCCTTTGGATCAGCATTTTCTGGCGGCTTTGCGAGCCGGACTTCCAGAGTGTGCGGGAGCTGCCTTGGGTGTGGATCGATTGGCCATGTTGGCTTTTGGGGGGCAGGAATTATCCTCGGTGATGGCATTCCCGTTTGACCGCGCATGAGCCGTGCTGATCAATGGATCAACGTTCGTAGATAGTTAAACCCTGACCATCTTGGGATGGTTAGTTTTGGGGCTTCGCCCCAAACCCCACCAAGGGCTTCGCCCCTGGACCCCACCAAGGGCTTCGCCCCTGGACCCCACCAAGGGCTTCGCCCCTG
>JAMOBH010000353.1:0-5821 GCA_039908085.1 Magnetococcus sp. YQC-5 | reverse complement strand
GAAGTCATTGAAAGATCAAGGCATTGCGGTCGAGATCGATATCGAGAACGGCATTCTCCGTCTTCCGGAGAATATCCTTTTTGATCGCAATCGTGCAGATTTGACCGGAAAAGGTCGAGATGCCATTGTCGTCCTCGGTCGGTCTTTGAACGCGGTATTGCCGTGCTTCGCAACAGTACCAAACGAGGACCGACCGGCATCCTGTCCAGACACGCCGCATACCATTGAAGCCGTTTTTGTCGAGGGGCATACCGACAGCGATGGGGATGACGCGCTGAATTGGAACCTTTCGGTCCAGCGTGGGCTTCAGACCTACCATTCCATGATTGACGGCAACCCAAAGCTCGTATTGCTGAGAAACACCAAAGCTCAGGCCGTTCTCAGCGTGTCGGGTTACGGCAAACAACGACCGGTCCGTCCCAATGACTCCGCCGACAACAAGCGCCAAAACCGGAGAATTGATTTGCGCTTTATTATGACCACACCCAAGGCGAGCCAACTGGAACAGGTTGAACAGCAGGTTCAGGAGCGACACCAGTGAACCTGGACGACGCGCTGGAGAAAGTTACCGCATGGACACCGAAAAAACTGGCGTTTCCACCAACGCCCCAGATGGTTCACGCCAGTCATGCTGTGGCAAAACGTTTGCGCGACGTCAGTGCCTCTGTTGATCTCATTGACATGAACGACTTGCGGAACCGGTTGTTCCAGGCCAGAACAACAGGCACATGGAAAACCATCTCCTCCCGTGACTGGCGCTATGCCGCTGAATGCCTTGGTATGGGCCAGCGCCCGCTGATTGAAGACAGAGGCTTTCTCGCAGAATATCTGGGGCAGCTTCGCGGGCAACGATCCAGATTGGCGGTCTCACGGTTGATTCGTTTTTACCTGATATATTTTGAGCCATCCCATGTTGGAATCCACACAATTGCCACCTTCCTCAAGGAAATTGTGACGAAGTGGCGATGGAGTTGGGCGGAACGGCAAGCCAAGTTTGGAATTTTTGATGTGCCAACTGCCCCCAGGATGCTTGCGGATCATCTTATGCAGTCTGTTGATGACCCACCGGATGCAGTCATGGAGGCGACAGGTTTCGGTGGGTCACTTTATGGCTCGCGGTTGGCAGGACATGCCTACATGCTCGCCGCCCAACATGTCTATGGTCTCCTCATCCAGACACCTTCGTCACTGCCGGTCATCAAGCGTTTTGTAAGCTGGGGAATGATCGATAAACGGTTTGCTTTTGAATCTACACCCAGGGCGATAGCCAGAATGGCGGAATCGCTATTGCTGCCATGGGTTGACCGGGTAGCGCCTGATGATGTCAGGGCCTTCATTGAGTCCCATCTTCTTTCTCTGTTACATGATCTGCGGATTGATCGGTCACGTTGGCTTGATGTGGATGAAAAGGCCCAGCGTGTCATGCGTCGATGGTTGACCCGGGCATCTCTCGAACAATTTTTGGATGTCGTGGACCGCACCGCTCAATCCCACATGTGGGCAGCCCGGAGGCAGTTTTGGAGTGCTTACTACGAACGCAAATTCATGCTTGAAGCCTGGGTAGCCTTTGCAAGAGACGGCTCCAATTTCGCAAAACGTCTGGCTGCCGAGAAAGAAAATCCCGCTATTGGAAATTTCGGAGCGCTCGCATCCGGTGGCGTGTCAAGAAATCATGCTGTATTGATCATGCAAATTGGCGATCTCGTGGTTGCTGATTGGAGCCACAATGGGAAGTGCCATATTTGGCTTCCAGACAATGTGAATGCACCAAAACTGTATCGTCGCACCTATCATCGAGATGAGTTGGTTAATGGGTCGGATTTTAACAAAGTACATAATGGCGATTGGCAGAATGATGTTCATGAATTCATTCGACGAAATACAGGCATAACAATAACTGCAAGGCGTTATATATGATGACAAAATTTCAATTTGTATGGGAGAGCTTAACTGATGGCATGGCATTACGCCTGGAGCAGAAAAAAGTTCTTGGAGTCAAGGTTATCCCTGTCGATCAATGGATCAGCACCATTGAACCCAACCGTCTGTTTGCTGTAGGCAATTTGTTGAGGCTGTTGGACGAAGAAGATCAAACATGCCTCCTGGCCAAACAGATGGACGACCGTCTGTGGGTGAAGCATTCTGTGATTTCGGGTCTGTCTGACGCGAATGCTCATGCTCTCAATCTGCCAGATTCTACGTCCCTTGTGATCGGGTTGCAATCACGGGGCAACATTTCACAGCGGGATTTCAGCATCACGGCCCAGTGGTTGGAGGGCACCTCGGTTCCAGCCCGGAGGACCAATGTTGAAGGGTGCATTCTGAAACATGGTGGTCAGGCATACCGAATCCCGGAACCACTTTTTTCCATCTGGCATGGCGTCATACAGTTCAACGAGGCTGCAGGGGAAGATGACCGCACACGTTTTGCTCACTTGGCCGCGCTTCGCGAGCTGATTCCCGACCGCAACGACACTGGGGTGGATACCGACGCTTACATTCGGAACACCAGGATTGTGCATGCCGCCGCCTTTTCACTGCGGCTTCATACAGGATTGGATGGTTTCCAGGTCGACCCCGTCCTGTTTGCCCGGCGTGTCAAGGAAGCCTGGGTGGATACCGATGGCGAAGCATCCATCAGCGAAGCTGAGAGCCTGTTGCCTGAGGCTTTGCAAGAGGTCTTCTCCAAAGAACGGTTTACGCAATGGAATGAGTGCCGAGACCGCTATGGCTTGGGCAATCATTATTATGTCTATATCGAGCCGGGATTGCAGAAAGCGCTGACCGTCGTCCGCAAGGTTCAAACTTCAGATGTTGAAACTCGACGCATGTTTGCGCGCAATCCTCAGACATACCTAAAGGAAGCCCTGGGCGATGCCGTCGAAGCCGTCGACCACCTGTTTATCGCCACCGAACAATATTCACAACGTGTCGTGGATCTGGGGATCTGGCAATCTGTGGTTCTCCCTTGGCTGAAGCGGGAGCCAAACAGTTGGCTGCCGGAGCGGTTCGGCATCCAGATTGGGGAACATCGTATCGAACTGGGTTCCAAAGAAATCGAACCAGCGAGGAAGGCTGTGGCAGAGGCTATGGCCCGTGGTGACACTACGGCCCGCATCGCAGGGCATGACGTCCCGGCCAATCAGGCGACTGTGGATATTTTGAATCAGTTGATAGGATTCGCCGAGCCGGATGTCACCCCGGTTAATACCAAGAGGAACGGAGGTGACGTGGATGTCCCTGGGGAAACAGAGAATCCTGTGCCATCTGGAATTTTTCTCATCGTTGATGAGAATTATGAGGAGGTCTCTTACCATCGCAACCTGACCATTCGGGAGTCGAAAGTTATTGGCGGCATTCCTGTGTCATTGTTGACTTCACTCAAACCGCATCAGGAGGAAGGATTGATTTGGCTGCAGTCCGCATGGCGTGCCGGATTTCCGGGGGTCTTATTGGCAGACGATATGGGTCTCGGCAAGACTTTGTTGGCACTGGCATTCCTTAAGTGGATGACTGACATCCGCGCCCAGCTTGGCATGGAACGCCTGCCCATGATGGTCATTGCCCCAACGGGTCTTTTGGCAAACTGGAATGCGGAACATGAACGGCATTTGAGTGCGCCGGGTCTGGGTGTTCCGTTACGCGCTTATGGTAACGACTTGAAACAACTCCGAGTTGATGGCTGGCGCGGGCGTGACGTGGATCTTGGTCAGCCATTGCTTGACAGTACCCGCCTTCAGGAGGCTGATTGGATTCTGACCACCTTTGAAACGCTGCGCGATTACCACCATTCATTCGCCAAGGTACGACTGGCCATAGCTGTTTACGACGAGGCCCAGAAGATCAAGAACCCAACGTCCCAGCTTGCCCGGGCGGCCAAGACGGTCAATGCGGATTTTAACCTGACCATGACCGGAACGCCGGTGGAAAACAGACTTGAAGACCTGTGGGCCATCATGGATGTGACCTATCCGGGGTATCTGGGTGACCTGAAAAGTTTCTCTGACATCTATCCACCGGAGGAGATTGCGGCTCTCAAACGTTTGCGTTCGATCATGCTGGACCCGGTCGGTGAAGTACCCCCTGTCATGATCCGCCGCATGAAGGTTGACAAACTCGAAGGGTTGCCGGAAAAAAGAACGGTTCCGTTGCCGAAGCCGATGCCCAAAAAACAGGCGGACAGCTATGCGGAAGTCGTCACACGTGGTCGTCAAGCCTCTGGCCCTGGCGCAATACTGGAGATCCTCCATGCCATGCGGGGGGTGTCTCTGCATCCAATCGATCCTCAGCAAGCACATGGTATTCCTCATGATGAGTACATCGCTTGGTCTGCCCGACTGGCAGCCACTTTTGCAATCCTGCGTCAAGTGGCGAACGCGCGTGAAAAGGCTCTGGTGTTCGTCGAAAGTCTGGACATGCAGGAGGCACTGGCGGCCATGATCAAGCGGGAGTTCCATCTGCCCAAGTTGCCCATGCTCATTAATGGCAAAGTGAGTGGTGAAAAGCGCCAAAAGGCAGTGGACGCATTCCAGACGCGTTACGGCGAGTTCGACGTGATGATTTTATCTCCAAAGGCGGGCGGCGTCGGCCTGACACTGACCGCAGCCAACCATGTTATTCATTTGTCCCGTTGGTGGAATCCAGCCGTTGAGGATCAATGCACCGACCGCATTTATCGTATTGGACAAGGCAAGACGGTGACGGTCTATTATCCAATGGCGGTTCACCCCGGGATTGGGGAAAGCAGTTTTGACATTAAGTTGAACGCATTATTGGAAAAAAAACGTGATTTGAGTCGCGACCTTCTGGTTCCGCCGTTGGCTGGGGAAGATCAATCGACCCTGTTCCGAGAGACCATCGGCAGCATCGACGGTCGTGAAAGATCAGTAGAGGATTTAGACCCGGATGAACTGGACCGCATGACACCTGAACAATTCGAAAACTGGGTTTTGCGTCGGCTGCAAACAAGCGGATACAGATCGCAACGCACTCCCCGATCGGGCGACGGTGGTGCCGACGGTATTGCTGTGCATTCTCAAACCGGTGAATTTTTGATTATCCAATGCAAGCACCGCCAAGGGCATTATTGCGATGCTTCTCCTGTTGATGCTCTCCTGCAGGCACGGACTGTCTATCGCCAAGACAATATTCGCATGATGGCAGTAACAACGGCTAGAAGTTTTACACCCCAGGCACAGGAACGTGCCATCCGCCATGGAATAGAATTGATTACGCGGGATGCATTGATAGGGTTTCCCCTCTGCGCCAATGACAAAAACTCGTCAAAATCAACTGGCGCATGAGCCACAATCCTAGAAAGCGCAGGGTATGCTAGGGGTTAGTAGCGAACTCACTGATGGTAGAAGTAATTTTTTGTAACCTGCCAACCTGAAAAGCCCGGTGAGGTTACTGCTATTCGCTAAAGAATACACCAGCAAACCCTGCCTTATCGAATAAATGGACAAAGCTGGCTTGAGATAGGATGCCCATGGCATGAGCAAGCACGACGATCTTTACCACCGACTCTATTCCCACCCCAAGCTGGTTGCGGATATGATGCGGCATTTCGTGAAGGAACCCTGGGTGGCGGATCTCGATTTTGACCACATGAAGCGGGTCAACGCCAAATTCCATGTCCGGGGGCTGCGCAGGCGGGAGGGAGATCTTATCTGGCGGATTCCAACCCGCTCCAAGACACCGATCTACCTGCTTACCCTGCTGGAATTCCAGTCCAAGTCGGAGCGGTGGATGGTGATCCGGATCGTGGTATACATCTGCCTGCTGTGGTTGCAGTTGCTCCATGAAAAACGCATTCCCCGGC
>JAMOBH010000352.1:0-5824 GCA_039908085.1 Magnetococcus sp. YQC-5 | reverse complement strand
AGTGGCAGGCGGCAGAACCATCCATCGCATTTTTGGCAGACACGAGACAGTGACGCGGTGCGCGGCGTTTGGCCGGTGGGTGGCATTGGCCTGCGTGATGCGGCAGGGACGCGGCGGGGGGCGTGGTGTTGGTGGGGGTGGTGTCTGGCATGTGGGAGGGGATATGAAATGGCAAGCGTGACACGGTTGGACCTTGCTGGGGCTGTGCGGAACAAGACCGGCATGACAAAACAGCAGGCGTCTGAAGTCGTTGATACCCTGCTGGAAGCTGTTCTGCAGCGGCTGGAGCAGGGAGGAAATGTGAGAGTGTCTGGATTCGGCACTTTTGCTGTGCGGGCCAAGCATGTGCGTCAAGGACGCAACCCCAAAACCGGTGAACCGGTGGAGATCACCGCCAGGAAGGTGGTGAGGTTCAAGCCAAGCTGGATCCTGCGAAGAAGCTTGTCGGGAGATCTGGTGGCCGGCGCGTCGCAACAGACGCCTGCGGCGGGAGCCGGATGATGATGCGTGTCAGGAGGTGGTGTGTTGGATTCGTCCTGTGGAAGGAGCCAGAGGAGGATGGTGGGAGGCCGCCACCTGCGAATTGGTTGCATTAACATGTCCTGGATTGACATGAGTAGCTGCTGTTCGGACAATGTCCCTGTCGATGTAACACTGTACCTACGGTGCAACGGAATGGGAGGATGGCACGATGAGCAGTGATCTTGCAGCAGTTTTTGAAGCAAGCGGGTACACCAGGCTTTCCGGTTGGATGGATGAGTCAATGTTGGAGGTGCTGAGCGATTGCTCGCCGGATGCAGATGAGCAATTGCGTGATTTTTCTTTGATTCCGCATATCCGTGCAGAGGCCAGTCTGGGACTTGGTGCGGATTGTTATTCCAACGACGATATCATCGGCCACTTGGCCTTCAAGAACGTCTGGCTGCAGAAAAAACGCCTGAATCCAAGATTTTTGGCGCTTATTGATGCTGTTGGCGATTCCATGGCCCCGACGATCAGCGATGGAGACGTGTTGCTGGTTGACCTCCGGCAGAAAGAACCCATGGACAACCGGATTTTCGTGATTCGGATGGACCAAAGACTTTACGCCAAGCGGTTGCGGGTTCAGTCCGGCAACAAGCTTGTGGTCCATTCTGACAACCCACTCAGCCCCGCATTCGACATCGACTCGGCAGAATTTCATGGTGTTGATATTCTTGGCCGTGTGGTTTGGGCGGGCAAGGATTTATGAGTGGCAAAATCAAGCAGGCAGTGAGCGGCGGGGGCCAGGCATGACATTCAATGAGCGTCTCAAGGCGTCACGGAAGCACGCCAGGCTCACCCAGAAGGAACTGGCTGACAGGGTTGGGCTCAGCGAGACTGCCATTCACAAACTCGAGTCTGGCAAGAACAAGATATCCCGGTACACGGTGTCCATCGCGCTCACCTGTGGCGTTGATCCCATCTGGCTGGAAACCGGACGGGGTGAGATGGCTTTGGGTGGTATAACACCAGAAGAGGTTGCCATCGGCGGGATTTACCGCCAGCCCGTATTAGCGCGCCTTCCCCTCATCTCGTGGGAAGAGGCCAACCGTTTATGCGTGGAACTCATCGAGTCCTTCCACCCGACGGCGGATGCGTGGCTTCCCATTGCCCCCAAAGGTAGTGAGCACACTTTCGCCTTGCGCGTTCCAGATGACTCCATGCTGCCGGAGTTCCGGGAGGGAGAGTTCATCGTTGTCGATCCAACCCTGCCAGGCAAACACAACCGGTTCGTTGTCGCCTGCGCGGAAGGCGATACAGCGGCCACGTTCAAGCAACTGATGGTGACCGGGAGCAAGACATACCTGAAGCCGTTGAACACCCGGTACCCTTTGATGGAGGTGCAGGGTGTGGTCAAGGTTTGCGGGGTGGTGGTTGGGAAGTACAAGGAATATTGAGGTTGTATGTCGGCCAAGGATGCGCAAAGGCGGCGGTCTCAAGAGAGAGCAGCCAGGAAGAGGGCCAAAAGCAAGCCAACGGCGCGTTCTCGCACGGCAGTGATGACACAAGAGGAGTTCCGTCGGGTGGCGGCTCCAATCGCCTCTGAAGTTTCCAAACAGAGGGGTATGTCCGAAGAGGTGGTTGTTGCGGTGATGGAGCAGATGGTGGAGGAGGGCTGTCTGGGGTTGGATGAGCGTGGACAGTTGGCGAAGATGGATGGGTAGCTCCCGGCCACGGTGGCGGCAGTGTCTTTTGGGCTCGATTTCTGACACTGCTGGTAAATAACGGTGGCGGTGGCAGGGTTGGTATGGCTCTTCTTTGCAGATCCCACACTGAGCCGGAGGCGCCTGATGCCATAGCCGAGCCCTGGCTGACAAAGTGGCCGGGCCGTTGAAAGGACGGCGTTCGTGTTTCTGCTGGGGGGATGGCAAGAAGGGATGCGCATTAGTCGCCACGTGTCTGTCGTCTGTCTGTTTTCCGATGAACCGTCGCGGTTGGAATCTCCGACCACCAACGGCGGTGTGAAAATGCTGGCTGGGGTGGCGGCCTGCGCTGGTGGGGATAGTTGTAAAAAAAATGGGGTGCAGGTTGCAACACGCAAAAAAACAAGTTGACATCTTGGAAGGATGGTTCTATGCTGCATCGCAACAATGCTGCGATGCAGCATAGCCTGAACAAATCTAAAGGGGACTGAGATGGACGGGAAAATCACTGAGCAAGTAGTGGAGCTGAATCGGAAAATGCTGAACTCCATCGCTGGATTGCAGAAGATCAACGAGCGTACCATGAAAGATCTGGCCGAGCAGCAGGTCAATGCGGCAGAGTCGTTTGTCTCGGTCAGCTCCAAGCAAATCAATGGGATGGGCAATCTCACGTCGGTTCAGGATGTAGTCACCGCCCAGTCTGGCATTGTGACGGAATTGGGCAAGATGATGGTTGACAATGCCAAGCAGACGATGGACTTGTTGTCTCGCAGCCAGGACGAGTTGAAGGGGCTGATTGAGCAGAATCTGAGCGATATGGTGGCGCAGGCCAAGTCCATCACCAAGTAGTGTTGGAGCAAGTGAAGGATGGGATGCCTGTCCGGTGCTTTTTGTGTGATGATTCGATGGGTTGAACAGGGGACGTATGTCTGCCATCAGTTGTTTTCCCTTCACGGGACGGTAGTCAAGGTCGGTTTCCCGAACTTGATGCCACGGGGTGTAGGCGGCAGGGGATGGTAGGCGTATGGGTGGGTGCAGGGATGGTTTAGACGGCAGTCCCCCGGTCAATCACGGACAAGATTTTCTTCCTGACAAAGCTGGCGTCAAAATTGGCCAAGTCGCACACCAGCTGAAAGTGCTGTCCACCTTCACGGAACCAACGCCTGGCCGTTTCTTTTCTGGAGGGAGTTTCACCTGATAAAGCGTCCCTCAGCGCTTCATCCAATACTGCCACCCACAGCTTTTGTTCAGCCTCCATCATAGGGGAGACCCAAAACCCACGCGAAGACTCCATTTCCACCTCCAGCAGGAACGAAGAATGATGGTGGTGTGGCTCGTACATCCTTATCATCGGTATCCGATCAGGTTTCCTAAAGTGATAGGTGAGTGAACCAGACGGTCAGTCCCAGTTGTGCCGGTGATCGTGCCTGTAGTGATCGTGCCGATCCCAGCGATGGTGATTTCTATGGCGATCAGCCCATCGGTGGTGGTGTCTGTGGCGATCCCATCGGTGCCCCTCCCGGTAATGAAGCGGTTCCGCGATGACGTATCGGGTTGTTGGGTGGGTGGCGACATATCCTGGCTCGCTCCATGTGGATGACGTGGTTGTGGGGCTGTCATAGCGGCTTTGTTCTTCTGCATCGATGGCGGCACCCAGCAGAGCCCCAACAACGGCACCGATCACAGCATGCTCAACCCGATCACTTCCCGGCCCCATCAGGCTGCCTGCCATGGCACCACCCAGTGCCCCAATTTCGACACCACCCTCCGCACGGGCAAGAGTCGGTACTATCAAAAGGCTGGCCACAACCAGAGCAGCAGTCAAGTTTTTCATGTGTTTACCTCCTCGCAGGCACAATCAGGCCAAAAACTGGGGTGGTTTGGTGTTTGTGGGGGGCGTTTTCCGCCCCCCGGCCTACAGCACTTCGCCGGCAACCGACGAAACTACTTCTTGACGTTGTTGTCCTGCACTGCCACCGGCGCAGGGGCGACGGCCTTGCCATCGCTCTTGGTGGTGGCTTCGGGTTTCTGCTGTTTTGCATCGTGTCCGGGCTTCTGCTCTGTCGAGCTCTTTGCGTCCGCGACCACTGCCGTGGCTTTGCCGGCTTCCGGCGTGGTCTTCTGTTCCATGATGCTCTTTGCATCCGCTACCACCGCTTTCTTGCCAGATTCCGGGGTGGCTTTCTGCACCTGGCCATCGGCTACCGGAGCCACCATCGGGCGTCCGCTGCCAGTCGTGGCCGTCTCGCTGCCAGCAAAGGCCGCACCAGATACGGCCAGAGAAGCTACCAACACCGCCACGCGCATTGCAATCTTGTTCATTTTTCTCTTCCTTTTGAATGATATTTTGATGTCGTCCAAGCGACTTGGTTGTTTTTCTGAACCGACTCTGCGTCGGTCTTGCCTACATGGACGGAGCCCAGGCGTGGTTTTGTCGGGGCTCCTCACTTTTTTTCACTCATTGTCGGGAGGTAAGCCACCAAAGGCACGATTTTCCCCTTTTACAGCCATAGGTTCTGTTTGATAGGATGCGAATTTGCTGCTGGGTGTGTGGGGTTTGGTTTTCTTGGGTGGAGGCAGGGCATGTCCGAGGAATACTCTGACGAGGAGCGGGATATAATCGAGAAGAGGGTAGATGCGTGGTACGATGCGTTTGCTCGTTCTGGTCACTTTGGGCAGCTCACAAACGCGATGAAGGACGATGCAAAGGGTGTCGTCATGTGTTTTTCTGATTTCATGTATGCCTACGAAGGCCAATCTCCCGATTTGTGGAGTATCGCTGGCATGGAGCAGTGCTGCACGGAGACTATGCCCCTCAGAATGACGGGAGACGCCCGGGCTTTCGAGTCCATTGGCCCTGTTCTTTCTTCTTTTTTCCGGTTCTTGGAAGATGCGGGTCTGTTGCTCTCGGCAGGCCTATTGGCGCGCCGGGTAGAGCAACTGGGGCCTACAATCGTGCAGAATGGCACAAACCCTTCCAAATGGGGACCCGCCAAAACGTTTGGGATGGCGGCGTTCGCGGCTGGAGTCGATATGAGCAACCGAGAAGAGATCGAACGATTCATGGTGGAGTACAACCGGCGGTTACAAGGGGGAGACTTTTCGTCCAACCCAATGAGAGCCCTTGATTTCCCCAGTTCACCGATGGCTGATTACACTCAGTCCCAACGCCGACAGCCCACAAAGGCAAAACGCAACATGCAGAAGGCCAGTCGCCGGAAGAACAGGCAGTAGGACGATAAAGGCAAGGAGCCCCACCATGACAAAAGCGCAACTGACCGCCCTGCTTGCCCACCAGCTCAAACTCCCGCGCAAAGACGCGGAGGCCGCCGTCGACGCCGTTTTCAACTCCATGGCTCGCTCGCTGGAGGGTGGCCGACGGGTTGAACTGCGGGGCTTTGGCAGCTTTGGGCTCAAGGAACGCCAGCCGCGCATAGGCCGCAACCCGAAGACGGGGGAGAGTGTACCGGTGGCGGCGAAGAGGGTGGTGTTTTTCAAGACGGGGAAGGCGTTGCGGGAGAGGGTGGATACCCATGAGACTCTGGACTCTCCATCCCCGGTATCTTGATTCCAAAGGCCTGACTGCGCTGTGGCGAGAGGCTCTGTTGGCACAGGCTGTATTGCGTGGTGAGATGGGCTATCGCCGGCATCCGCAGGCG
>JAMOBH010000033.1:0-26706 GCA_039908085.1 Magnetococcus sp. YQC-5 | reverse complement strand
CCACATTTTTTGCGGCAGACAAAATTCCACAGTCTAACGGGTCGCAACCACCTGATATTTACAAGGTGGCAGAGTGGGCTAAAACTGGCCCAGGAGGAGACTGCCGCCAAGGGGTAATGGATCTGGATATCGACGATCAATGCCTGTCGGCGATGGGGGCGTGTGAGTGATGATCTCTTCTTACCCAATCGTTGGATTTTGATGGAGAATAGAAATGATTGAAATCGTTAATATGGATTACTCATCAAATCCATGGAGATTGTTGATTGATGATAATGAAATTGAATGTGAGGTTCCTATCGCTCATGCTTACTTAGGGCTTGTTCTTGTACACCAACCTATAATGGGAAGAACCAAAAGTGAATGTACTAAAAATGCGTTAAACGTACTTGAAAGATTACTGAAAAAGAATCAAGTGATCTGACGATGCACAAAAAAATGTTTGACACCACCCACCACTCTTTCACAACCAACATGAGGATATCATTATGGAAACCATTTCTTCTGACGGAAAGCTCAGGATTATTCGGGATCAAAACGGAAACATCGTTCGTGAGTATCCCAACTTCACCCCGGAAAATGAACGCAAATATTGGGATGCGGCGAAACGGGCGGACATCGACGAATGCAAACGGCTCATTGAGGAGATTGACGATGACCCGCCAGAACACCTCAGATAAATCTGAAACGAAGACGCAACCTGACTTTGCCGCCGGAATCAACGAAATGATCCTCGCTGAATGTCAGCCCCTCTTTGGTTGCCCACTTCTTCATATCTTCCCATCCGGTTTCGCCTCTGAAAATCGCGTTGTGGATGCAGACCCAAACCTGATCGGAGAACCCATCTCTCCTGACTTAGACCATCGGCGTGTTGCAAATTGCACAAGGATATTTGCGGAGATGGGTTCATGGTAAACCCGTCGGTTCCCGTCTGGTGACAACCCCGTAAGCGCATTGGCTCAAGGGAGCGGAAAACTCCCTTGAGCCGACTTAATCACCACTACAGGAGAAAAAAAAATGAAAGTATGTGATGGATGTCAATATCTACTTGAAAATGGGTATTGTAGTGAGGGATGGGATTGTGAGAATTGGCCTTGGAGGTAGATGGACATGGGGATTTTTCTTTCCTTGAATGAAGCGGCGCAAGAGTTGCGAGTGTCCCCGACGTGGCTTCGGGAACAAGCGGCAACCGGCAGGATCCCCGCACGGAAGGTGGCAAAGGGATGGTTATTCGTTCCGCGAGTTCTTGAGGCTTGGGTTGCAGGGGAACATCCAACGCCAAAGGAATCATCATGTCCATCATCCGTCGTCCAGGGTCCGATATCTGGTATATCCAACTCACCAATCCACAATCAGGTGAGCGATTTCGAAGATCTGCTGGCACGAGCGACCGGAAGGCCGCGCAAGAACTCCACGACCGCATCAAAGCGGATATGTGGGAGCAAGACAAGTTGAAACGAAAACCTGATTATTTTTGGGACCAAGCGGCAGAGCAGTGGATCAAAGAGAAGGGGCAAAAGGCGTCGATCAATGATGATATCGCCAAGCTGAGGTGGTTGCACCCGTATCTGTCTGGCAAGAAGCTCCAGGACATCACCCGGCAGATGATCCAGGAACTTGCCGCTGTCAAGATGAAAGAAACGACAGCATCGACCGCCAACAGGCATCTTGCTTTGATCCGGTCCATCATGCTTCGTGCCGCCGGAGAGTGGGAATGGATTGATAAGGCACCAAAAATAACGCTATACCGGGAAGCATCACGCCGGATCCGATGGCTCACCAGAGAAGAAGCAGCAAGATTGATCAGCGAACTACCACATTACCAAGCTCAACCGGCTCGACTGGCTCTTGCAACTGGTCTGCGACAACGCAATATTCTGCTCATGGAGTGGTCCCAGATCGACATGGATAATCGAACTGCATGGGTTCACCCGGATCAGGCGAAAGCCAAGAAGGCCATCCCTGTTCCTCTCAACGATGATGCCATGGCGGTCTTGATGGAACAAATTGGTGTACACCCGACACTGGTTTTTGTTGGAGCAGAGGGAGAGATGATGAGATGGATCAATTCTGTGCAGTGGGAAAAGGCTCTTGCCCGTGCCGGAATCACAGATTTCAAGTGGCATGATTTCCGCCACACCTGGGCAAGCTGGCATGTCCAGGACGGAACCCCGTTGCATGTCCTGCAAGAGCTTGCTGGATGGGAGTCCCCAGCCATGGTAAGGCGATACGCTCACCTTGCCGCAAACCATCTGAGGGAATATGTGGGAGCAACCAATCTTGACACAAAAAAGTGTACACCCTCAAAAACCGACCTGAAAAATATCGTCTAAGTCATTGATTTTATTGGAGCCGACGCGGGGAATCGAACCCCGAACCTACGGATTACAAATCCGTTGCTCTGCCAATTGAGCTACGTCGGCCAAGCTTTGGTCGCTGAGGAACTCACGACCAAAAAGCCAGCACACCATGGAATATTCCCAGAAATGTCAAACTTTTGGAGTTCCAAGACAGAACCGGGGTTTACCAATAATTCATTAATAAAATAGCCTATTTTACGCTGCCCGATCAACCCCCATCCATTGACAAAATAAAGTTGTGTCAATTTTTTTCGGATGTGAACTGCCAGTTCACTTTACATTTTGCTTGGTTCCGTTTTTTTCAGCAAGTTGCAGCTTTTCATTCAAGTATAATGCATCATCAGAACAAGAAAGTCAAAGCCAAAACGTTGCATCCTTGTCATCGTCTTGCAACACGCACCCATTCAAAGCATTTTCAAAGTCTTCCATGTCGGATCTGCTCCATGGCCATGCTGAAAATCCCCCTTCTCAAAGCAGGTCATTACCCGACTCCAACCACTCTTTGGACCCCTTGAAAACCCCTGAAAATGAGAGGATCGATTTTCAAGCAAATCCATGCCAATCAACGTTCCCGAAACGCTTTGTTGACCGAGGCATAGATGGGCTTGAGCATATATTCCATCAAGGTCTTGGATCCGGTATGAATATCTGCCTGAACCGTCATCCCTGGCAACACTTCATTTGACTTCGGATGGTTTCCAACATAAGCTTGATCCAGACGGATTATACCCTTATAATAGGGTGTCGGATCCGTCGGACTCTTGAACGTGGTGGCCGAAATCGATTCCAATACCCCATCAATCCCCCCATAACGGGCAAAATCATAGGTGGTCACCTTGACCGTCACCCGTTGCCCCACCTTGACATGGCCTACATCGCGGGTGCTGATATGTGTCTCCACCTTGCGCGTGGACTGTACGGGCACAATTTCAGTCAATAGTCCTCCAGGAGGCACAACACCTCGCAGGGTCTCCATCTGTAAATTCTTGATCACACCTTTGACCGGTGCCAACACTTCCAGACGTTCCACCCGATTTTTTTGCCGCAACATCCCCTCTCGCAACTGGCTCAATTCTGCGGAAATGCCACCCAATTCCTTGAAAACATCCTGACGCAACTCGTCGTCCAAAGTTGACAGTTGCTTGTTTGCCTCATCCAATTCCTTGTAGGCCGTTGCCAATTCACCCCGAATGCGTGTGAGATCCCCGATCACTCGATTGCGCTCCTTTTCGCTACTCAAAGCGGTCAGACGTGACATCACTCCTTTGGCCACTCCAGCCTGCCGCATGGCGACTTCTTCCTCAAAATAACTCAGTTGTTGCCCCTGGACGTCCTGTTGGGTCAACAAATTGCCAATTCTGGAACGACGTTGTTCAATTTTGATGCGTAACACCTCACGGCGACTCTCCCGAAAGGCCCGTTGCGCCTTCAACAACAAGCTCTGATCCCGATTCAAATGGGAAAATTCCTCTGGCACGGCCTGAAAATCAGGTTCTTTCTCCTCCAAAAACGCCCGATTGCGGGCTGCCTGGGATTCCAGGGCCGCATGTCTCGCACGCATCTGATTGAATTCCGCCATGGCAGACTCTGGGGCCATCCGAAACAGAACATGACCCTCCTCAACCAAATCCCCCTCCTTGACCAGTATGGATTTGACGATTCCTCCCTCCAGATGTTGAATCATTTGTACTGGACCTGCGGGCATGACCTCTCCAGTGCTGGGGGCCATCTCTTCGATGGTGGAAAAAGATGCCCAGACAAAAAACAGAATCACCACCAAAACAATAAAACTTAATGACATCCTCACCAGATGGGAAAGCCCGGACTCCTCCAGCACTACAGACTGAGCCAGATAGCGACGTTGCTTGCTGCCTGCTTTCAAGGTTTGGAGATCCTTTTTTTCAGGCTTCAACAGATTCCCAACTTTTTCAGGCAAACGGGCTTGGACCTTCTCTGTTGTTTGTGGAACGTTCTGATGCGAAAAAGGAGGGGGGACTTGGGGAGTGCTGACCATTTGCCCAACTTTTTCTTTGGAAGACAGGGCCAAAGGAGTCTTGACCAGCCCAGGGGGAGGGAGGGAAGGTGCCGCATTGGCAGCAATCAGTTGCGGCGTATCAGAGGCACCATCTGACTGGTGAGCCATGGCCACAGGGAGCGGAGGTTGTACAGGCGTCACCATCCCTTGATCGGTCGGATGCGGCTTGCTTGATTGTTCTGTCTGTTTGGCATCTTGAGAGGATGGGACAGAACCAATGACAAACCGGGCTGCAATCCTGCGCGGTATTTTGGCATCCTCCTGTTCTGCGGCCTGGACTGAAACAGATTCTGTGCCCACTGTTGTTCCGACCTGTTCTGCGTCCAATGAAACTGGCTGAGAGGAGAGTGAAGAGGACGCTGGATCATTCTTGGTTGGACGAGTCATGTTCAATGATATGGGTTTGGCGATTTTGTGTGTCGGGAGGGATGTCCTGGTGGGCAACGACTCTTGAGCCTGGGTTTTCTGATCCAGAGTGGTCATACAAAACCTCCTGGAATGTTTCGCAAGACATCATCCGGCTTGCCAGACAAACGCAAATTTCCCTGCTCCAAATAAAGCACCCAATCTGCCAGACGAACATGGCTGGGACGATGGGAAACAATGAAAACAGTACGTTTTCCTCGCCATTCACGGACCATCTTGATAAATGCCTGATCATCCTCCCAACCCAGACTGCTGGCCGGTTCATCAAACAACATGATCCTGGATGGCTTGAGATAAGCACGAGCCAGGGAAATTTTCTGGACCATGCTTGAAGGGAGTTGCGCCGACTTCTGATCCCCAACCCGCGTCGAAAATTGCTTGGGCAAGGCCATGATTTCATCATACACCAAGGCTTTGCGACAGGCTTCCTCCAGATCTTTGTCCGAGGCTGTGGCGTGGGCCAGACGCAAATTCTGGGCAATGGTTCCATAAAACAGGTCACACGTCTGGGGAACATAGGCCACGGCATGACGCAATTCAATGACATTCATTTGGCGAATATCCACCCCGTCGATACGAATACTCCCGGCCTGGGGTGTATAGAGTCCGGCCAACAACTTGATGATGGTTGACTTGCCAGACCCATTCGGACCGATCACAGCAACGATCTGACCTGGCGTGACATCGAAATGGATCCCCATCAGTGCTGGTTCCGCCTCTGGCAGATAACGGATACTTACACGTATAAAAGATATGTGTCCGATGAAGCTTTTGACCGGTTCAATCGCCGAAAATTCCTCCCGTTCCGGGGCCACACTCATGAGACTGTTGATCTGGGTGATACTGGCATGGACCTGTTCCAGACGCGTCATGGCGATAAAGGCACTCTGAATCGGTCCCAATACCCGCCAAACCAGAATCATGGTTGCCACCAATCCACCCGTGGTCATGGTGCCATCCATCACCCGGTAGACTCCAAGCGCAATGACAATCAACCCAGAACCAATAATCAAAACCGTGGAAATGGAATGGACCGCAGCATTGATCATCGCAGTACGAAAGTTGCCCATGGCAGCCTGGGCTGATAATAGACGAAACCTCTCCAGCCAGATGGATTCCATGCCTCCAAATTTGAGTACCCGCATCCTGGCCAAAGTTTCCACCATGAATTCCTGTTTTTTGCTTGCGGCCCGTCTGTAACGGGCCTCTTCATTGGTCACCATGGGCATCATCACCGCCCACAGTACCACAAACAAGACCAAGGTTCCCATGGGAATCCATGCCAATGGACCCCCAAGAATGGCGATGACCGCAAAAAATACCAATGAAAAAGGCAATTCAAAAAATACCATCATCAATGGCCCGGTAAAAAATTCCCGTACCAAATCGAAATCTTTGATCCTGGCCACCTGGGCACCTGTTGAAGCGCGTTCAATAAAAGAGGGAGCCAAGGAGAGTATCCGCATGAAAATGGCATTGCTGACAATACTGTCCATACGCGCACCAACATACATCAGCATCTTGGAGCGAATCTTGCGCATCGACCAGTCAAAGATCATCACAAAAGAAATGCCCATCAGCAAATGGATCAAAGTCTCCAGGGAATGGCTTCCCACCACCCGATCATAGACCGCCATGACAAACAAGGGTGCTGCAACCTGCAATAATGTAATTATGAATGTCACAAGAAGAAGATAGACGATCAGTTTTTGAAATCGTTCCGCCACCATCCGAAACCACCCCAGTCGTTTTTGAAGTGCGGCGCGTTCTTCCAGATCCATGACGTCAAAAAAATAGGCGGTTCCAGAGAGTGAATCTATGGCCTTGCGCTCCACTGCACCACTTTCGCCGTTGAAAATGATGATTCCGTCCTGTTTTCTCTTTAATGCCACCATGGCTGGCAATTGGTCAGGGACAAACAGACAGGGCATCAAGCGTGGATCAATTGCTTTAAGATTGATGCGTGCTGGAGTACTGATATAATTCATATTTGCCATCGTATTGCGCAACCCTGTTAAATCAAGGGTTTCAACAAAATGGGGCAAAGCTTCGACGACATGTCGCATATCTCCTCGATAACCCAGGGCCATCAAGAGAGGAATCATGCAGGCACCGAAATCAGATGTCCGGGAAAACTCGGCCAACACCCCTGTGATCGGCTGTCGGGGATGGATCATGCGGCGAATGGCGGCCAATTCCTGATCTTCCCCGGCCATGATATTGGATGGTGTCATGTCTTGCCTGTAAGCGTATTGGATGAAACAGGCTGGATGTTGGTATTGACACGATTGATCTTTGATGGTTTCAAATGCAGAGATCCATTTTTGAGTTCATATACCCGGTCTGCCAAAAGCTCCAGAGAGGGGCGATGCGTCACCATGATCAGGGTCACTTTGCCATGCATGGCTTCCAACACGTTTTTCAATTGTTCGTCTCCGCTGCTGTCAATGGCGGTATTGGCTTCATCAAACAGCACGATACGTGGGGCAGAAACGAGTGCCCTGGCAATGGAGATCCGTTGCTTGATCCCCATGGGAATGCTTTCGTCAGCCCCGTCATCGATGAGGGTTTCATATCCCTTGGGAAGTTTGGCGATGAAATCATCCAGGTTCAATTGATGGGCCGCCTCCATGGCCTGATCCGTCTGTTCTGGACAAAACATGTGAATGTTTTCCAGGATGGATCCCTTGAACAACATGCCGACCTGAGGCATGTAAGCCACCTTGGTGCGCAAACTGCTCGTATCATAAGAAGAAAGGTCATGATCATCAATGAAGACTTGGCCTTCGGTGGGACGAATCGCCCCCATCATCAGCCACAGCAACGTGGTTTTTCCGCTCCCGCCTTGAATGGCAATGGTTTCCCCTGGATGGACTGTAAGATTTACATTATGGATCACCTTGCGCATGCCCTGTTGGATTTTGTCCGAGTGATCGTGTTCATCGGTCAGTTCATTGGGATAGGAAAAACTGACATTCTGCATGACCAGTTTGCCATGGAGTTCCGGGAAGGGGGGCATTTCCTGAGGGAGATCGGGTTGCAATTCGAACAGGGCATGCAGCCGCTTTTTGGCGATCCGAATGGTCTGAAAACGTGCCCAGATCCCCACAGCCCGTTGCAGGGGTTGAATGGAACGTCCAGCCAGCATGCTGCAAGCGGATAATCCACCAATAGTCAATTCGTGATTGATGACCTGAATACTGCCAAAAGTCACCACAGCCACCGTGGTCAATTGAGAAAAAAAAGCTCCAATGGTTTGGGCATCGGAACCATGCATCCCCACACTCTGCGCACCCAGGGCGCAGGCCTCTTGCAGTCGTTCATAACGTCGCAACATCAGGGCTTCCATGGCCATGGACTTGACGGTGTGAATACCTGACAATGTTTCAATAATGAAATTGATTCGAATATCATCTGCTTTGGTACGATCCGAGATGGCTCGATGCAACTGTGCGCCGATATAGAGTGTAAACAACAAAAACAAAAGAAACAAAACAACCGGAATCAATACCAACAAACCTGCCAAATGATAAATCAGTGCCAAAAACACCAGCACAAAGGGCAGATCCAGCAGCACCAACACAGCCCCACCAGCATAGAAGTCTTTGATTACATTAATGGCGTTCAGACGTTCGAGATGCACTCCATTGCCAACCCGTTCGAAATCGACCAGATTGGTCTTCAACAGGCGTTCCATGGCACTCACACTGGCACTGTGTTCAAAACGGGCACCGAGCCAGGCTCCCACGTAAGAGCGTCCCATTTTCAACAAGGCTTCCAGCAGCATGGCCACCACCACCCCCAGCAGCAGCAAATTCAAGGTACTGATGGCCTCGAATTGCAAGATCCGGTCATACACCTGCAACAGTGTCAAGGGCAAAGCCAGACCCAATAAATTAAGCACAAAGGAAATCAACAACAAATCCCAAATAGAATTTGCCACCACAGAAAACGGCGTCAAACGCGCTGGCCATCCCTCTTTGGAAAAAAATTTATCTTTTGACATTGCCAACGTCCCATAATGCTCGGCCTGCCATGCACGCCGCAGCAACAAAGCATTAAACTGCAATCAAGCATTGATTTTCGGCAAGGTAAAATAAAATTCACTGCCCTCACGCAGCTTCGAGGCCACCCAGACCTGACCACCGTGCAATTCCACAATTTTTTTCACCAGAGTCAATCCAATGCCTGTGCTTTCGTAGGTATCGCGGGATTGCAAAGTCTGAAAAATTTGAAAAATACGATCAAAATCCTTTTCGGGAATGCCAGGCCCGTTATCGGACACACAAAATCGATAGAAATCAACATCTTCATGACAGTTCACCTGAATGATGCCCTCTGGCTTGTCCATGAACTTGATGGCATTGGATAGCAGATTCTGTATCACCTGTCCCAAACGAGTCTTGTCACCCCGCACCACAGGCAAATGAGAACCCATTTGAATGGTCATGGATTTGGGTGGCGATAACAATTCAATGGTTTCCATCACCAGTTTGTTCATGTTGACTGCGACCGGTTCCTCTTGGATGCGACCGATGCGGGAATAATGCAACACCCCTTCGATCAAAAGTTCCATGCGTTTGACCCGACCAATCAACAAGGCCAATTGTTCCCGTCCATCATCGTCGAATTTGTCGGCGTAATCCTCTGCGATCCACTGGGTCAATGAAGAAATGGCACGCAAGGGTGCTTTCAAATCATGAGAGACAATATAAGCAAATTGCTTGAGTTCCTGGTTGGAACGCTCCAACTGGAGAATCAGCCCACCCTGATCCCCTTTGGAGTTTTGTTCCAGCACGGCCTTGAGTCGTTGAATTTCGGTCTCGGCTTCCAACAATTTTTCTTCCAGAGTCATCATATCGAGCCAGCCTCCTTATGAACGCGGCAACTTGCGGCCATGCACCTGAAGCATGGGAGTCACCTGCTTTGGCACTGTAAAGTAAAAACAACTACCCTGGCCGAGTTGTGATTCCACCCAAATCCGGCCTCCATATTTTTCCACGATTTTTTTGATCAGTGCCAAGCCCATTCCTGCGGTTTCCACATCGTCCCGTGGTTGCAGGGTCTGAAAAATTCCAAAAATTTTGTCAAAATACTTTTCATCGATTCCTGGACCGGTATCACTGACCCAAAAACGCCAGAACAAGCCATCCTCTGGTTCCAGACCAATGTGGACCACGCCAGACGGTTTTCCCATATGACGTACTGCATTGTCAATCAAGCCATGAAATATTTGTATGGCCCGATTCTCCTGGAAACGGATCACCGGCAACCTAGAATCGATAAGAATATCCATCTCTTCCGGGATGACCAATTCTTTGATCACACCGGCTACAACTTTGTTCAAATCCACGTCGGTCAATTCTTCATTGATGCGACTCACACGAGTATATTGCAACAAGGCCTCAATCAATAGATTGATGCGGTCTGCCCGGACCGCCAACAAACCTACCAGATCACGCCCCTCCTCGGCCAGCTGGTCCGCAAAATCCGCAAGCAACCAATTGGTCAGAGAGCCAATACCGCGCAAGGGGGTTTTCAGATCATGGGCAATGATGAACGCGAAATCATCCAATTCCCGATTGGCTTCTTCCAATTCCCGCAACGTGCGAGCCTGATCCGCTTCCAGTTGTTTGCGCAAATTCATATCCTGCTGCAACTGTTGATTCAAACCGGTCTCTTTGGCATACATTTCGACCAATTGCAAATTGAGCATTTTCATTTCCAATTGGCTGTCCATCAACTCCTTGTTCTGGCGGACGGCTTTTTGATAGGTGGTCATGAGCAGATCCAAAATCTGTCTGCGACTGGAAGTCACTGTATAAGTTTTATTGTCAAAGACAATATCCAGATTTTCGCCCGCCTGTTCGCTCTGTGGTGTTGCGGTCAACGCCTGGTTGATCATGGTCAACAAATGATCGCCATCCCAAGGTTTGACCAGATAATTGTTGGCACCGGCAGAAAGGCCTTCGAGAATTTCATCTGGATTGGTGAGTGCTGTCAGGAGCATGACATGAATATCCCGCAATTGCGGATCACTCTTGATGGCGTGACAGAGTTGAAACCCGTTCATACGTGGCATGGAGACATCGCTGATGACGAGCCTGGGGCGCATGCGACGGGTCAATTCCAGTCCTTCCTGACCATCTTTGGCCACTGTGACGGCAAAACCAGTCTCTTGCAAAAATTTTCGCAACTTGAAAGCCTGAATCGCGCTGTCTTCGACAATCAGGAGCGGAATGGCGTGTGCCGTATCCATTATCATGGATGGCACTTCCGGGTCAGGAGGGGTTGATGCCAGACGCAAATCGATTTCAGTCTTGCCGGTCAGATTCAACAAAGCGGCAGCCATTGTGGTACAGGGCAGAATGTGGGTCGCCACCCCCAACTCGATGGCCTGCCTGGGCATTTCAAAGGCCAAGGAACTGATGTCATCCTGGGCCATGGTGACTCCCTTGGCATGGGTAATGGCTGCCATGCCACGCACCCCGTCTTGACCAATACCGCTTAGCAAGACACCAATCATGGCACCACCAAAATATTCGGCTACCGACTCCATGGTCACCGTGATCGAAGGTCGATGTCCAGCGACTGGTGGAGCCTGGGAGAGAGCGATCCGACCTTGTCCATCCAGTATCATGTGTTGGCCGACTGGTGGCAAATAGACCGATCCAGCCATAGGCATTTCACCATGCGCCCCCTCTTGAACCAGCATGGGGGTCTGTTGGCCCAACCATTGAATCAAGGGGAGATGAAAAGGAGCATCCAGATGCACGACACACAAAATGGGAACCGGGAAATCCGCATCCAGTCCGGAAAGAATCTCACGCAATACTTGTGGACCACCAATACCTGCACCAATCACCACCATATTGACTGCCGGGACCGGATTTTGTGGAATTGTTGTCATACAATTCACAGCCAGATTGAAATTGCACCCCAACCCGGCCAACAGCCTGATTTTGGCTGCCAAAGAGCGGGAGATGCGTTCTGCTTCTGGACCACTCCAACTGTCAGGCTTGTAAAAAAGATCCAGGGCACCGGCTGCCAACAGATCAAACACCCTATAGGGTTGCGCTTCTTGCAAGGAGGCCGTGATCACCAGGATGGGACGGGGAAATTGTTCCATTACAGCGCGGGTGAAGGCCAATCCATTCATGACCGGCATGAAAAGATCGGTACAAATGACATGGGGGTTCAATTCAGCCACGCATTGCAATCCATCACGCCCATTTCGGGCAACACCCACCACAAGAATCTCAGGAAAGGGTGCCAAAAGGCGTTTGATCAGGGCTTGAGAGATGGTGGAATCATCCACCAGCACTACCCGAATGGGATCGACCTTGTTCATGACAATACGTTTCCAAAAGCAATAATCATCTGTCATCTTGCTTGAAGGTGGACCATTGGAGCCGTTTGCGTGATCGTGGCTTTTGTCCAAGACCCAACCAAACTGGGCGTTGTCTCCTGGTGGATTGCAGCAGGGCCAGAAGGCCTCTCACTTCAAAGCAAGATCAATGGTTGGAGTATCCGGGGCACATCATACCCCCTGGCGGGGTTTGGGGTGAAGCCCAAATCAATCCATTTCACCAACATTTTCAAAATTGTTCAGGCTTGAGGGGAAGGCCGGTATCAAGGAGAGGTCAGTCATAAGGGGGAGGTGGTGTTGGGAGAGGCGGTTCTCCGCCTCCCAAGCTTTTTCAAAGCTGTCCTGGAATATGTTGCAGTCCAGTTGATATGATATCAGTGAAGTTGATGTCTGATTATAAAAATGGCAGTCAGTGGACGGGATGCAAATCACGGGTGGAGGCCACACCAGCATCATATCCCCATTTGTCTTTCATCTCCATGGCGCAATCAATGATTTGATCTTCCGGGATGTTCAGGTATTTGGCGATGATGGACGTCCGCCAATAAGGTTCTCCGGCGTCATCGTAGCCTGTGGGGGTGGGATGAGGGCCAAACAGTTCTTCCATGGCCATGCGCATGGCGTGACGCACCACGGGTTCCTTGCTCATGGCAAGATATTCCCAGGCATCATCGAAGCCGGGGTGTTGTGGGCCGATTTCAACAATGGAGAGGGCCTGGTCAATTCTTGGATCAGTTTGCAAGGGAGAAATCATCATCGGTGGCTCCTTCAGGGTGTGACAATGCAAGAAAAGGTCTTGGACACGATGTCTGCTAGATGTTGCTTCATGTCGCAAATATCATGCCGTTCAACGATTGCATGGGGAGCCACTGGATTTGGGGAATTTCATCGATGCCAGGCAAAAAATGCCCACTGCTCAAGGTCAATTTTGCCTGGCTGTGTGACAAAAGCGTGGTGAACTGCGGGGATTGGTCGTTTCCGCCTGTTTCTCACCATCAGACAGTACCTGTTGGCAACCAATGCCGGACTTGAAAAGTCTCCAGCATATCCAGTCAGGTTATGACTCTGGCTCTCCATAATTCACCCGCAGCAGATACAAGCCCTGGGCAGGAGCCATGGCACCGGCGCGCGTGCGATCCTTGCTGAGCAGAACCGACTGAAACTGTTCCGGCGACCATTTACCCCGTCCAGTCAAAATCAAACTGCCCACAATGTTACGCACCATGTGATACAAAAAAGCATTGGCCCGGATCAGAAAATGGATCTCCTCCCCAACCAAAGTCAACTCTGCTTTGCTGACCACCCGAACCGGTGTCAACGACTGACAATTCGCGGAACGAAACGCGGAAAAATCATGCGTTCCCACCAGACAACGCGCTGCCAACACCATGGCATGACGATCCAATGGGCCTGGATGATGCCAAACCCGACCACGATCCAAGGCCGGAACTGGACGCCGCAACAAGATCCGATACAGATACTCACGCCAGGCAGCACGACGCGCATTGAAACCATCAGAAACCGCCTCCACATGTAAAACCGATACCTCTGGCGGTGTCATCACGTTCAATGCCCGCAGAAACACTTCAGGCGAACGGGGGCGCGAGGTGTCAAAATGAGCAACCTGACCAAGTGCATGCACTCCGCTATCCGTGCGCCCCGCACCCACCAACAAAACCGGATGACCGCACAATTGAGCCAATGCCGTCTCCATCACCCCCTGAACCGTGAGCAATCCCGGTGCCTGACGCTGCCAACCGACAAAACTGCCCCCATCGTATTCCAAAGTCATCCGATAACGCGTCACCGCTGAATCAGACAAGGTCATGCCTCGACTTGGGCCTCTTCTGTCGCAGCCCCTCCAGCAGGACGGGCCGCACGCTCCTTTTTGGGCGGCTTGCCCAACGCAGGACGATAAATCTCCACCCGGTCTCCCTCAGCCAAAACCTGTTCCACAGGCACCAGTTTGCTGAAAATGCCAATCTTGTTCACACCCAAATCAATGTGCGGAACTTTGGACAAAATCCCGGACTTCTGAATCGCGTCTTTCGCAGTCGCCCCTTCTGCCACATCCACGTTGATCACCAACTGCCGGTTTGCCTCGGCATACGCCACTTCCACTTTCATGCGATCTCTCCTTATGCGATATTTGTCCACGACCCACGCCAGTCCACAGGCCAGCGAAACCAGCCACAGAGCATACCCGTATTAACCGCTTTCTTTCAACCGATAAAGCCGATATATTCATCAGATGATCCACAAACCACTCGATCTTTCACCACCGCGCCAAGGAGCGCATGATCGCATATGAAAATTTTTTCCCTGTATAACATCAAAGGGGGGGTCGGAAAAACGACTACAGCCGTCAATCTCGCCTATCTCTCCGCCTCTGAAGGGGCCAGAACCCTGATTTGGGATCTGGATCCTCAAGGCAGCACCAGTTACTACCTGTGCGTCAAGCCCTCCATCAAGGGCGGTGCCAAGGAACTGTTGAGCGGCAATATGGAACCACAAGAGATGCTACGCATGACCGGCTTCCCGAATCTGGATCTGTTGCCAGCAGATATCTCGTATCGTCACATGGAAACAGAACTGGATCAACATGCCAAACCCCTGTTGGGCCTGATGAAGCTCCTGAAGCCCTTGCACAAACAATATGACCACATATTCGTGGATTGTCCCCCAGGCATCGGCCTGCTGGCGGAAAACGTCTTCCACATGTCCAACAGCCTGCTGGTGCCCCTTATTCCAACACCTCTCTCCCTGCGGGCTTACAACCGTCTGGTACGTTTTCTGGTGAAACGCCGTACCAACAAACTCCATGTATTCCCGTTTTTCAACATGATCAACGAACACAAACCCATTCACCGGGTGGTGACCCGGAACATATTGACCAAACATCCCATTTTCCTGCGCACCACCATCCCGGAATCCAACATCATCGAAGCCATGGGCGTCAAACGTTCTCCCCTCTTCTCGTTTGCCAGAGAATGCCCGGAAGCGATGGCCTATCGAAATCTCTGGAACGAAATCAAGCATCGGGAGACGCGACGAACACCTCCTCCCAGCGGAGAGGATCTCAAGACAGAAAAATGAATGGAATGTAGTCAGCCAGTCATAGACCGTTTGTCTTGGTCGGATTCATGCGGAATCAACCCATCCTGACAGGGTCTTTTTTGACTGAGTTTGAAAATGGATGATTAAAATTAAAACCCTGGGGAGGCGGTCAACCGCCCCCCCAGACCCCTCCACCCTTTTTTTTTATTTATTTTGTATTTTTTTATTGTTTTATTGTTTAAAAAATATTAAAAAAAAAGAGGGGGTTTGGGGGATTCATCCCCCAAGGTTTTGCTTTTGACTTTTTACCCGAAGGGTATCCTGTTCTGAATTTGGTCGAAATTTAATGGGCAAGAAGTTTGGACAAAAACTGAACGGCCCGTTCCGACCTGGGATTGGCAAAAAAATCAACACTGGGGGCATCCTCGACGATCCGCCCCTGGTCCATGAAAATCACCCGATGGGCAACCTTGCGGGCAAATCCCATCTCATGGGTGACACACATCATTGTCATGCCCTCCTGGGCCAATTCTACCATGACATCCAAGACCTCATGGATCATTTCAGGATCCAATGCCGAGGTGGGTTCGTCGAACAACATACAAATGGGATCCATGCACAAGGCACGCGCAATGGCCACCCGCTGCTGCTGTCCTCCAGACAACTGACCTGGAAACTTATGAGCATGTTCGCGCAAACCAACGCGATCCAAAAATTTCCAACCTTTCTCCTCGGCCTGGTCACGGGTGCGCTTCAACACCTTGACCTGGGCCAGACAAAGATTATCCAGGATGTTCATGTGGGGAAACAGCTCAAAATGTTGAAACACCATGCCAACCCTGGAACGAAGTTTAGTCAAATCTGTTTTGGCATGGGTCAATGACACCCCATCCACGATGATCTCTCCCTCGTCAATCGACTCCAAGGCATTGACACACTTGATCAAGGTGGACTTACCCGAACCGGAAGGTCCACACACCACCACCACCTCACCCTTGGCAATCTCGGTACTGCACTGGGTCAACACATGGAACTTGCCATAACGTTTGGAAATGTTCCGAATTGAAATCATCGTCCTGACCTTTTATGATAACGGGCGACCAATTGGGAAAAAGAAAAACTGATGATAAAATACACAACCCCGGCAAACAACAGCATCTCCACCAATCGACCATCCCGATCCCCCACCTTGTGTGCTGTACCGAAAAAATCAGACAAACCAATCACATACACCAAAGAGGTATCCTGAAAAAGAATCACCGCCTGCGTAAGCAACAAAGGAACCATGTTGCGCAAGGCCTGAGGCAGAATGATCAATCGGATGGTCTGACTACGGGTGAAGCCCATGGCAAGGCCTGCGGTGAATTGTCCCTGTGGTACGCTGATGATACCAGCACGGATGATTTCGGCATAATAGGCTGCCTCAAACAGAGAAAAAGCCACCAAAGCCGAAGCAAAACGAATATCCTGAACCGCACTGCCAAACAGAGCACGCATGAGTTGAGGAACAATCAGAAAGAACCACAAAATCACCATGACCAACGGCACTGAACGAAACAGATTGACATAAACCGTCGCAGCCCAAGCCAGAGGTTTGATTGGTGAGAGTCGAAACAGGGCCAACAACGTCCCCAGGATGATGCCAACGACAACAGCGGTCAGGGTGATAAGTGCCGTAATCTCCATACCCTGGCGCAACACTGAGAAAGAGCTGGAGACAGAACTGAAATCCAGACTGGTCATCCCTTGCCTCCTGTCAGAAAACCAGGCACCCGCCAATACGACTCCAGAAGACGCATGCCGAGCATGACCAGGATGTTGATCAATAGATAAAGTGCCGTCACCGCGATAAAGGCCTCGTAAGGTTGAGCCGTATAATCCACCAATTGTTGCGCCTGACGGGAGAGTTCGATAAAACCAATGGTGGTGGCTACTGCCGAATTCTTGAATATGCTCAAAAATTCACTGGTCAAAGGGGGCAAAATGATGCGCATGGCAATAGGCAGCAACACCAGACGATAGACCTGAAACAAAGTCATGCCCAAAGCCAAACCAGCATTTTTGCGTCCGACAGGCAAAGACTGAATGCCCGCCCGGACCTGTTCGACGATACGGGCAGCAGTGAACAATCCGAGACAGAGCCAGGCAGCGAAAAACTGCTGGGCCAACGGATGCCATTGTTTGATGGCATCCCCCAAAGCCACAGGCAACATCTCCGGCAGCACGAAATACCAAAAAAAGAGTTGCACCAATAAAGGAATGTTACGGAACACCTCCACATAGGCTGTTGCAACCCACATCAGGAGAGGTCGATGCGTCCAAGTGCGTATCACCCCCAAACCAATGCCAAGTACCAGAGCAAAAATCCAGGCACTCAGAGACAAAACCAGCGTCCAGAAAAGACCCTCCAGAAGCCATTTGAGAAAAGTCCCCCCGCCCGGCCCCTGTTGCAACAGCACGCCCCAATGCCAAGTATAACCCTGCCCTGACTTGGCCACAGCCCCAGCATGGGCCACTGTTTCGTCGGGGCTGTCAAAAGAACGATCATCAGGCTCCCTGAAGAGCTGGCGCATCGGTTCGGAGAGAGGAAAATTCAGATTCAAACCTTTGGGCGGGATCGGATTCATGAACCACTGAACATAGGCCTTTTCCGCTTCCCCGGAAATCATGGCCCGTGCCAAGGCCGAGTTGACCAGTTTCTGAAAGGGCGCGTCATGCTTGCGCAACATGCAGCCATAAGCCTCAAAGGAGCGTGGTGTGCCGGTAATGACCCATTCTTGCGGATTTTTGGCCTTGGCCCGTTCACCGTACAGCAAAGCATCATCCATCATGAACGCCACAGCCCGACCTGTTTCCAGGTTCAAAAAGGCCTCTCCATGGTCCTTGGCACTGATGATGTTCATCCCCATGCCCTTGGTATCGTTCATCTGACGCAACTGACGTTCTGAAGTGGTGCCTGCTGTGGTCACAACCGTCTTGCCTGCCAGATCCGAAAAATCAGCCACCCCGGAATCAACTTTTATCATTAATCGCGTTGAAACAACAAAAATAGTATTGGAGAACGCCACCTGCTTGCGTCGTTCCGCATTGTTGGTCGTGGAGCCGCATTCCAAATCAATGGTGCCGTTTTGCACCAGGGTGATACGATTGGCCGGGGTGACCGGCATCAGCTTGACTTGAAGATCAGGCAGGGACAACTCACTCTTGATGGCTTCCACCACCTTCAACATCAAGACATGAGAATAACCGATGACCTGCTGACCCTCTCCATAATAGGAAAAGGGCATGGAGGATTCCCGGTGTCCCAGGGTGATGCTCCTGGTCTCCTGGATTTTTTGCAAGGTTGCTGCTGTCGCCCAGGCAGGATGGACCAAAAGAGCCATCAAAAGAAGACCAACCTGCAAGAAAAAACGTGATTTCAATGTTATGGATCACTTACAAAAGGAATTCATTACGGCTATCGTTGGGTATCGTCACATGAATGCAAACGTTGTACCATGGCATCCAGAACCTCTCCAGCCCCTTCGAAATCAAACTGGTTGATCATTTCCTCCAACTGGTCAAAGGATTCCTGATAGTCAGAGCCGGTCAACAACCCTTTGAGAGATGCCAAAACGCCTTCGGCCTCGACATCACTCTTTGCGCACAACGTTGACAAGGTTGCCAATAAAGGCATCACGTCTGCCTTCAAGACCTCGACTCTGGCTCCCTCCTCCACGACTTCAATTGGAGAAGCATTCCATTCAGGCAAAGTCTGAATGGATGTCAACACCTGCACCAAAGCGCGTTCAAAACGGTCCAACAAACCAGGCCAAGCCGCATCATCACCCAGCTTGATACTTTTTTCCAGAATCTCAGCCGCATGATGCAACTCCACGGCCCCCAGATTCCCGGCGGTTCCCTTGATGGCATGAATCAAATGAAGCTTATTTTCCAAATCATCTCCGCGCTTGCCGATCAACCCCTCCCTTATGGTAGAAACCACAGGTGTATACTGCCGATCAAATTCCAACAATAATGTATGAAACAACCGCTCGTTGCCTGACAAGCGGTTCAAAGCCACTGCGACATCAATGCCCGGCAAGATCGCTGCCACGCTGCAATCCGTTGGATCAGAATCCTTGATCTGGTCTGGGATCTCTCTGTTTCCATGGGAAATCCAACGGAGAAGAGTATCATACAGCTGTTTTTTGTCGATTGGCTTGGTCACATGATCATTCATACCAGCTGCCAGGCTCTTTTCCCGGTCTCCGCTCATGGCATGCGCCGTCATGGCAATAACAGGAACATTCTGACAATCCGGGTGGAGTCGAATCGTCCGTGTGGCGGTATAGCCATCCATCCCCGGCATCTGGATATCCATCAAAACCGCATCAAATTGGGTTTGGGTCACCATACGCACTGCGTCACCGCCATTGACCGCACAGGTCACACGCAACCCGATTCCTTGCAGAATCTCTTTGGCAATCATTTGATTAATCGCATTATCCTCCACCAGCAACACGCTGGCTCCCCCGATCCTGACCCGCACACCCGATGAATCCACAGCGCAAGTACCCGATCTGTAGATTTTAACCACATCTCTTCCAAACACATCCATAATGCCGTCAAACAAAAGCGAACAATTGATTGGCTTGCTCAGGATGCCATCTATACCATCAGATTTATAATTGAAATTTTCAGACTCGTAATCCAAAAGAGTATCCGTCATCAACATCATTTTTGGCACCGGGGCACCAGGAGGAATCATCTCCAGAATCGCATGCGCCGTCTCCATGCCATCCAGGTTTTGCATCCACCAATCGATTAAAATCAAAGCATAGAAGCGTCCTTTTTGCAGACCCTGCCCAACCAGTTCCAAAGCCTCCGGGCCGGAATCTGCCACAGTCACCACAAAATCAAATAAATTGAGCATGGTTTGCAAAGCCTGACGAGTTGATGCATTATCATCAATTACCATAGCATGTGTTTTAATCAAATCTTCAGGCAGGATCATGACGTTCTCTTCAAGCCCATAGAGACGTTCAAACGGCAGGGTAAACCAGAAAGTACTCCCCTGCCCTGGCTGACTCTCCACCCAGATACATCCCCCCATCATCTCGGCCAGCCGCTTGCAAATGGTCAAGCCCAAGCCAGTACCACCATATTTGCGGGAGATGGAACCATCCGCCTGAACAAATGCGGAAAACAATTTGGCACTCTGTTCGGGAGTCAAACCAATCCCGGTATCCCGCACCCAAAAGGCCAACATCACCCGATTCCCGGTCGTCCCGGTTGTCTTGACCCCCAGTTCGATCTCGCCCGAATCCGTAAACTTGAGTGCATTGCTGACCAGATTCATCAAGATCTGTTCCAGACGCAACGCATCGCCAAGTAACGCATAGCGACACTCTTCGGCGATGTACAAAATCATTTCAATTTTTTTTTCCGCGACCTTGCCGCGAAACAGATCCAGTACATGATCAAACACATCACGCAACAAGAAATCAGTATGTTCCAGTTCCATCTTGCCCGCCTCGATCTTGGAAAAATCCAGGATGTCATTGATGATGCGTAACAAAGATCGCGAGGCATTGGCACTTTTGACCAGATAATCCTTCACTTTGGCGGATAAGGGAGACTGCAAGGCCAGATCTGTCAAGCCAATAATGGCATTCATGGGGGTACGTATTTCATGACTCATGCTGGCGAGAAAATCACTCTTGGCCTGGCTGGCCTCAACTGCGACCTGCCTGGCCTGCTCCAACTCCAGTGTCCGTTCGACAACCTTGTGATCCAAAGAGACATTGAGTTCCCGCAACTCCTGATGTGAAGCGCGAATCTGGTTGAGCATCTGCTCCAAAGAGAGCGAGAGACCCAGAATTTCATCCTGACCAATGATCGGTATCTTGACATCAGCCTCCCCGGAGCGTATCCGGTTGGCCACCTGGGTCAGAGTCATGATGGGACGTGTAAAATAAAAAGAAAAAACAAAAGCCAATCCAAGACCAAAAAAACAACAAAAAGAAGACAAAATCAACTGTTCATATAAATGCCGATTAAGTTTCGCATTCAAATCATTAAGTGAAAAACTGAGAGTGAGCCAGCCCATGGGTTCAGAGTTTTCCAGGATCACGGACGCGCCAATCTTCAAAAAATCCTGGTCAATCTGGATGATGGTCTTGGGGCTGTCAAGCACATGTTGTAAAAACGGATCGCTGGGGTGTTGGCCACGCAAAGGATTGGCTTCAGTCCCATCGGTCAGGATTTCTCCTGAAGCATCCAACAGAATTGTGGCGGCAATATCTCGATGCTTGTGTACGGCTCCCAGTTTCTGACGCAACCCCTTGAGATCCAATCGGTACAAGTCATTGAGAATGGATTCGGTCAACATCTCCAACAGTTGAGCGGCTTCCAGGCGATAGCGTTCCAGCATCTGGTCTCGATGCTCCACAATCGAAATGGAGGTCAAAGAACCTGAAACCAGCACAACAATCAAAGCTGTAAATGCTAAAAGCTTTGATCTTATTCCAGAAAAAAAAGCAAACCGAAATAATTTTGGTTTCATTCAATCCTCATGCAGCCACCGTATTAATATACGACCCAATAATCTCAAGCAATACGATTCCGTCACGCGACACATGGCATGAAGCGTGCTTGACAAGCCGCGTTGCATCCATCATTCAGGCCTGTCAAAATGGGGACTTCCCCCAGGAACCTGGCCATTTTTCATAGAGAGCCAAATGGACCGTTTCGCTCGTCTTTTTACGCTGCAGTTGCAACTTGGGCATTCCAGCAGACGGCATGCCCAACCACGAAAAGATGAACCGTGGCATGCCCTTGACCGCACCATCATCCTGTTTGGACCACCAGCCATAGTCAATCAGGCCTGGTCCATTGGGATGATGGATTTGCTAAGCGAGGAAGAAACAGAGGTGGAACTGATTGATTGAAGTACAATCACCACCCGGACTGAGATCCAGTGCTTCTGTTTGGATCACAAGTGACGCCTTGATAACGACTTTCCAGTCCACGATAATAATCCAGACAGTTTTGCCGCATGTAACCGGATTGGGGACAGCGTTGCACGCCCTCTTCCACCATGCGTCTGGCCCAGGCGAGACGTTCCAGGCAGGCCCTCTGCCATTGGCCAGCCGGAGACCAATCCACGTTGGGTTGTGATGGAGCAACCGCAACCTGGGGTGATGATGAGGTTGGAGCAGTCGGGGTCGAAGGCACGAACTGGGCATTCAAACCTGGTTCCACCTGATGCGAAACCGATGGTGCAGATCCAGGTGACCCGAAGGCCGGAGTGGATGACTGAACCTCTGGGGTTGTCCTGGTCTGGACTGATGCTGTTGGGGCTGGAACAATCGGCTGGGCCTGGACCGCCACAGGAATGGATGAAATCACCGGCGGGGCCTGAACCACCACAGGGGCCGATGAGGTCACAGGGGCCTGAACCTTTACCGGAGCCATGGTGGTCGCCGGGGCCTGAACCACCACAGGGGCCGATGAGGTCACAGGGGCCTGAACCTTCACAGGAGCCATGGTGGTCGCCGGGGCCTGAACCACCACCGGGGCCGATGAGGTCACAGGGGCCTGAACCTTCACTGGAGCCATGGAGGTCGCCGGGGCCTGAAGGGTCGCCGGAGCCTGAACCTTCTCTGCCTGGATTGTGGCTGGCACCAGAATGGTCGAGGGAACCTGGGCTACGGATGGAACAGGAGCTGGTGGCACCGAGCGCGTGAGATTTGATTCGGATGTGGGTACACTTTTGGCCACTTGTGAGGAAGGGGGTGCTGTAGGCGTTTTACTGACGCCCCCTGGTTGCGGGGCATACCGGGTCAGCAGGAAAAAAAAGCCCACGCCCACCGCGATTCCCACAAAATAAGGCGTAAAATTGCGGAACATCCAAGAAACAAAGCGAATCAATGTTTTTCTCCTGTCAAAGCCACTGTCAAGATGAATACTCTATGAGAGAACATAGCATACCGGATTACGCCAGAACCATCAAATGAAAAGCAAAATGAAAAAAAAATTTCATCCTCCCTTTGCTTGAAAGGGAGAAAGAAATATTTTGAATGATCCTGCTGACAAGGCAACGACGTTGCAAAAGGAACTATTGAAGCCATGGACCTGGACCATCTGATACAAGAACTACTTGATTCCTGCCGGGAACGACTCGGTGACGCTTCATCGGAAAAAATAGCTGAAGCTATTGAAATGGCGCAACTTTTCCATAAGGGGCAAGTGCGTAAGCTCGACAAGTCCCCCTATGTCACCCACTGCCTGCATGTTGCCAAAAGCTGCCTGGATTGGGGACTGACCGACACACAAGCCATTTGCGCGGCCTTGTTGCATGACGCCTTGGAAGATGCCCCCCCCCACCTGGAACCGGAACAACGCATCAAAGAATTTGATCCAGAGATATTGACGTTGGTTGAAGCCCTCTCCAAAATCCGCAATCTGCAAACCGGCAGCGGAGATCTCCCGGCCACCTATCGACGGATCCTGATGGCGGCTTCCATGGATTTAAGAGTGTTGCTTGTTAAAATTTTTGATGTTTTACATAATTCTCAAACTCTAGAGGTCCACGGTCCAACCAAGGCCAAAAACAAGGCCAGTCTGGCATTGATTTATGTGGGGGTATCCAGACGACTGGGAATCATGACCTTGGCCGATGCCCTGATTGAACTCACCCTGCCGCATCTGATGCCAGTCCAGTACCGTCGCGCACAAAGAACACTCGATGAACTGCTCAAACGAGGGGCTGCCAGCATGGAACGCCTGAGCCAGAATCTGGACATGGTTGTCGGGGATGGCTTGGCGCGAAGTTTTTCGATAGAACCAAAAAAAGTTGCGGATTTTTTCTACCTTACGGAGAAGCCAGGCACGGGGCGTTTGCTGCTGGTGGGTTGGCCGGCCTATCGTCTGCGCCTGGAGGTGGAAGATGATGACGTGGCATGGCGTGTTCTGGGCAAGATGCATTCATTGTTCGGGCCATTGCCGCGTCATGTCCGTGACTACCTCAACGCCCCGCGCGTCAACGGATTTCGTGCCCTGACCACGCGGATCATATGGGATGGTCATCCGCTCAATATTCATGTTGTTCGCCAAAGTGACGAACGCGCCAATCGCTTGGGCGTTTTGGCCCAATGGGGCATCAGTGGACCGGATCCCACCCGATACATGCGCCTGTTGGCCACGCTGGGAGACAGTGATCTGCGCATGTCCGAGGTTCATGCCCACGTATTGCCCGACATGTTGGACGTCTATTCCCCGAAGGGGGACCGATTCACGTTTCCTGTGGACTCGGTGGTGGTGGATTTTGCCTATCTGGTACATACGGAACTGGGAGAACGGTGTATTGGAGCCAAAATCAACGGCATTCAACGCCCCCCGGAATATCCCATGGCAGATGGAGACGTGATACGAATCCTGACTGCCAAGGGTGCCCGTCCGCAACGCTCGTGGTTGGATTGCGTCAAAACCGCTCGCGCCCGTACCATGATCAAACAGGCACTGAAAAACCAGGAGGCCACAGTACGTGGAATCAATCGTAATCCGACCACGGGAACCTTTCAATTGACCTCTTTGACTGGCCAGGACATTCTTTGGTCCACGTGTTGTCTGGCCACCCCAGGCATGCCGATTGTAGGCCGTCTCTCTGAAGATGGACGCTGGATTGTTCACTGCGCGAACTGTATCAAAATTCAAGGTTCCCAGTGGGAAAAGGGACAATGGGCCAATCCGCCTGGATCAGAAGTCCTGCAAGTGACATTCACGGTTCTGCACCGGACAGGTGCTTTGTTGGAAGTGCTGGAACTGTTGGCCAAAATGGAGATCAACGGTCAAACCATCCAGGGAAAAGGCCGCACAGCGGATATTTACGTCATCAGCATGGAAATGGACGGCAAAAAACCCGCAGTATTGGGCAAAATTCTGCATGAATTGCTCCGGGTCAACACGGTGCAGGAAATTTTAAGCTATGACTGGCGGCAACCCTATGAAAAAGGCTCAACCAATACCATGCGCCGCAGGAGATCACACCATGAAATCAACACTCAAGACGAAATGATATGAGTTTTTTTAAAAGGACTTTGTATAAAAAAAGTCCTTTTACTGAATGAGCCGGATCAATAGCGAAAATCGACGCAGCCATGACAGACATCCCCCCGCCAACCACGGAGACAGACAGAGGGATGAGGTTGTTGACCATCAGGACAACGACGTGTACCGCGCACAAAGGTCGTCAATCGACCACTCCGCAGACCCCGCAAACCACCCCGCAAGAGATGGCTATGCCAACGTTTGGACAACAGGACCAGCTTGGCCATGCAGGACAGGGATGACAAACTGGATGTTTCTGTTTGCTGGGGCCTCTTTTTGCCTGCCAACCGTTGTGGTGACTTGGTATGCATGAGTGACACTCCTTTTGGCAATTCATTGGGCAACAACGAGTTGATATGAAACGGATGTCGAAAACAAGCCTTAAGCAAACAACATGCCACGTTTTTCAAGCCAGCAAAAAAAATTGATTAACGCATTGTTTTGTAGCATAAAATAACGATCACGACCAGAAGAGGAGAGTCATTGATTGTCAATTATTTGGCGACGGATTTTTGACGATTCTTGAGAAAAAGACTTCCCAATGAACATATCCAAAATTTTCTTTCCAATTACCATTGAGCCAGGGGATGAACAGCACGCCTTTGGGGTGGTGGTCCCAGATCTGCCTGGGTGCTTTAGTGCCGGGGATACTCTTGAGGAGGCCATGATGAATGCCAAAGAGGCCATTGTGTCACATATGGAATGCATGATCGAAGAAGGGATCGAATGGCCTGAGAAAAAAACAATCAAAGAACATACTGCAAACCCGGATTTCACAGGTTGGCTCTGGGCGGTGATTGAGGTGGACGATATCAGGGAAAATGTCCAGTCAACCCGGATCAACATTACCTTGCCAAAGGGTCTGTTGACGCGCATCGATACACATGCGACCACCAGACTGATGAGCCGATCTGGATTTTTGGCGTATGCAGCGCGAAAGTTGCTTGAAACAGAAAACGTTAATGCCTTATAGATGCATCATTTCTAGCATGAAAAACAGATGCATAACAATATTACAAGCATATAGATTTTTCTTGGCTGTGCTACTGAATGTGGCATTATAAAAGGCATGAATACCTCCACCAAACTTCTTGATGCAATGGAACACCACTCGCTGGATTGGCGAATTGAGCAATTGCAGACGATGGCGCAAAGACATGGAATCGTTTGGAGACAGTCTGGTACGAGTCACTGTACTTTTGCTCGTAACGATGGATGTGTGCTGGTTGTTCCGGCACGCAGGCCAATCAAACCAGCTTACATAGTGCTTGGCAGAAAATAGCAAAATATCTTGCAGAACAATTATTTATGCTTGATTTTTGTGATGGAAGTTTGTATCCTGCAAGGATCATAAGCCATGTCGGTGA
>JAMOBH010000351.1:0-5841 GCA_039908085.1 Magnetococcus sp. YQC-5 | reverse complement strand
TGAACCGCCTCCCCAGACCCCTCCACCCTTTTTTTTTAATGATTTTAAATAAAAAGATCTGCAATAAAGATCTGCAAAAAGATCTATTTTCCAAGGTAATCCCTGACGATTTGTGCATCATCAAACGGATGACTGCCTGTGGCTGTGATCTGTTCGGTTTCATGTCCCTTTCCGGCAATCAAAACCACATCTCCAGCTTTGGCACGACTCAAGGCATAACCAATGGCTTGATCACGTGCGCCAATCTCCGTAAAATCACCTTGAACAGATTTCAATCCCACCTGAATCGCCTGACGGATCGCTTCTGGATCCTCACTGCGAGGATTGTCATCTGTAATAATCGTTTCATTGGCCAGTCGGCCAGCAATAGCCCCCATGATGGGCCGTTTCCCGGTATCTCGCTCTCCACCACAACCAAACACCAACAACCGTCTCCCATCTGGTGAAATCTCCCGCGCTGTGATCAACAAACGTTCCAACGCATCGGGGGTATGAGCAAAATCCACAATGACTGTAAAAGGTTGACCAACATCGATCGGCTCCATCCGACCCCGAACCGGACGAAAAGCATTCAAACCAGCCAGAATGACCTCCTCCCGCAATCCCAAATGCCAACAAAGAGCTGCCGCAGTCAAGGCATTGGCACTATTGAAACGACCTCCAGCCTTCAACGTCACCAGAACCGGATGACCAGGACTCTTCAGCCAAAACCGGGTCTGCTTCCAGTCCAAAACGATGTCACTGGCCAGAAAATCAGCCTGTTTCCGGTGGTCCAAAGTAAATCCGCTGACCGGAATACCCATGGCAGAGACCTGACGGATCAATTCAGCTCCCCTGGGGTCGTCCAGATTGATGACCGCCCTGGCAGGATAAGGTGCTGTCAAAAACAGACTTTGCTTGGCCTGCCAGTAGTTTTCCATGGAACCGTGATAATCCAGATGATCATGGGTCAGATTGGTGAAAGCGGCTCCCTCCCAGCGGATGCCATCGGTGCGAAACTGCGTCAAGGCATGCGAAGAGACTTCGGCGATTACATCTGTACAGCCATGCGTCACCATCTCGCGTAACGTATGATGTAAAGTGATCGGATCAGGCGTGGTCATGCCTGTAATCTGTTTCATGCCAGGATAACGTACTCCGGTAGTTCCAATGACTCCAGGTGTGATGCCACCAGCCAGCAGAATGGATTCCACCATGGCCGCCACCGTGGTTTTGCCATTGGAACCGGTGACAGCAATCATGCGCAACTGACGTGCTGGATGATCATGAAAAGCCGCTGCAATGTGGGCCAGGGCACGCCGAGGGTCGGGATGGATCCATTGGGCCAAGTCAGAAGGCAACTGGATGCTGCCATCATGCAGAATGGCCACCGCTCCCGCAGTCACAGCTTTGGAGACGAATTGGCTCCCATGAGCATGCTGGCCTGACAGTGCCGCAAAAAGCGATCCAGGAACAACGTTTCTGGAGTCAGCCGTGATTCCCGTGATCTCAATGTCTGGACCCAGGTGAAACAAATCGGGCAACAGGGTTGCATGATGCAATTGAGAGAGTTTCATGCTGGTCTTGATCCTGTTTTTGACTCCTTCTGGGGAGGCGGTGAACCGCCTCCCCAGACCCCTCCACCCTTTTTTTTTAATGATTTATCTTTACATGGCATCATTCGAGGATCAGGCGCAATGCCCCCTCCTTGTTTTTTTGTTCTTCTTTCACCTGTCCCGAACCTTGAACCAGAGGAATGATCCCTTGTGGTTTCATGAGTTCCAACGCATCTGCCAAGGAGCGATGCAGCCATGGCGAAACAGAGGGCGGGGTCTCTTCCGGCGTATGGGAAACACCCGCCTTTTCTGGAATATTGGAATCATCCGGCTTGGGTGGTATGACGTGGGTGACGGGTTTTTCACGCAGAGGTGGCAACTTCAGATCCGCAGGAGTGGAGGGCAATACAGCCAACAAAGGCAAGATCTCTTCGGCGATTTCACGAAAGACAGGTGCTGCGGCCAGACCGCCATAATATTGCTTGGTATCGGGTTCGTCGATGCCGACGAAAATCACGATTTTGGGATCTTCAGCCGGGATGAATCCCACAAACGAGGCAAAATAACTGCCTCCCATGTAACCATGTCTGCCGGATGCCTTGCGGGCTGTTCCGGTTTTTCCGGCCACAGTGTAGCCTTCCACCTTGGCCTGAACCGCAGTGCCTTCGGAAGAGACCACAGAGGTGAGAATATGACGTAACGTCGCGGATGTTTTTTCTGAAATGACCCGCTTGGGTGCGGCGCGTGGAATGGGGATTTGTTGGTCATTGATCATCCTGCCCGCCACCAGATGGGGGGGACGCAATAAACCACCGTTGATCGCAGTGGTGGTGGCCGTGATGATTTGCAATGGAGTGGCCGTGATTCCGTAGCCATAAGAACGGTTGGCCTGACCCACGAAACGGTAGTGGGTGATGTCGGCCAGGCTGCCGGAAGCCTCATTGGTCTGTTCGATGCCTGTGGGACGCGCAAAACCAAAGTTAAGAATATACTTTTCCAGCAAATCACTTTTCATCATCAGCCCGATTTTGGCCGCTCCGACATTGGAGCTTTTCTGAATGATCTGACCAATGGACAAGACCGGGTGGCTGACATGGAAGTCCCGAATGGTGCGATCCCCGATTTTCAATCTTCCGCCTTCGATGTCGATGACGGTGTTTTCTTTGACCAGCCCCTGGTCCAGGGCTGTACCGATGGTGAAAATTTTGAAGGTGGAACCCGGTTCATAGGCATCCATGATGGCCCGGTTGCGTCTGGTGTCTGGATGACTTGATTTCATGTCGTTGGGATTGAAGGCCGGTTGATTGACCATGGCCAGGATATCGCCGCTTTTGGGATCCATGACAACGACCATTCCAGCCTTGGCTTTGTGCTTGGTGACCCCTTTCAACAGGGCACGGTAGGCGATGTATTGGACTGTGGCATCAATGGTCAGGACAATATCGGTTCCTGGTTTGGCTTCGGTGACGTTTTGGACCATGGGCATGGGGCGTCCCATGCGATCCTGGGTGATGATGCGGGATCCAGGAATGCCTTGAAGCTCTTTCTGGTAGATTTTTTCGAGACCTTCTGCCCCGGCACCATTAAAACCAACAAAACCGATAATATGGCCAGCAATTTCTCCCATGGTATAAAATCGTTGCATGTCTGGAATAAAGAACAACGCAGGATTGTTCATGTTTTGGATTTTATGGATAATACTGGGTGGTAATTTGCGTGCCAGAATCGGGTAGGAACCTGGTTTGGCTTTCAACAGGCGATGGCGCAGATAGTTTTTATTGATGCCAATGATGGAGGCGAGTTGGTTGGCCAGCACCAATTTGTCATGGACCTGGTCGATGTCCACGGAGAGGGAGCGCACGGGCAGACTGATGGCCAGGGGGTGACCACGACGATCCAGAAAACGTCCCCGTTGGGGCTGAGCCGTGATCTTGCGGTGATATTGATTCATGGCGCGTCGGTTGAGTTCCGGGCCTTGAAAAACGGTCAGGTCAATGGCCCGGAAGGCCAGGATGACAAAGGCCAGCATGAAAAACCAAGTCAGTACTTTCAACCGCATCAAGACATCCACGTTGATGGGAGTTGAGGGGCGTATACTGGGGCGGGTTTTGATGCGGTCGATGGTGGGGTTGGGCTGGGGGGTGCGCTGGCGACCTGAACGCATGAGTTTGCGCAACCCGGTTTGCAGGAAGGCAAGCAGTTTGAGCAAGGAAGTGTGGTTTTTTGGGGAAATCACTTGGGTGCCTCACGCCATTGATCAGGTCGCATGGGGCGCATGCCCAGTTCTTTTTTTGCGCGGCGTTCGATGGTGTTGAGGTCGGTGCGGGCAACCCATTCGACTTGCAGGGCTTGTTCTTGATTTTGCAACTGGACCCTTTTTTTGATGTTGCGTTCCAATTCCCGATGGGCTTCGAGCATCCACATGCGGGAGGCTACCGTGACAGCCGCTGTGATGACCAACAGGATGGTGAGCAGGGTATGAAGAAGCCAGGGTGTTTTCATGCCAGGTTGCCTTGTCCGATGGAACAGGGGGCCGGGAGTATGCGTTGAATGACGCGCATTTTGGCACTCCGGGCGCGTGGATTGCGATGGATTTCGTTTGGACCCGGCTGAATGGGTTTGCAGGCAGAAAGTTTGAACTGGGGAGGGGTGGGCCTGGTTGAAGGCAACAAGGCGGCTGGACCTGTGGGCGGAGGCGGCGGCAAGGCGGCCTGACGAAAGGTCTGTTTGACGATGCGATCTTCCAGGGAATGAAAACTGATGGCCACCATGTTGCCATGAAGTGCCAGGGCTGGAAGAGCAGCGGTCAATCCCGTATGCAGTTCATCGAGTTCGTGGTTGACTGCGATGCGCAGGGCTTGAAACACCCGTGTGGCAGGATGAATGCCGGTCCAGGCTCCTGGGAGGGTTTGTTCCAGCAAGGAGGCCAGTTGGCGGGTGGTGGTAAACGGAGCCTTGGCGCGTTGGTTCACGATGGCACGGGCCACTTTGCGGGAGTGACGTTCTTCACCATAACGGAAAAAAAGATCGGCCAAGGCTTCGGCATGCATATGGTTGACCAGGTCAGCGGCAGTAGGGGCAGGGACGGATCCGTCCATGCGCATATCCAAGGGGCCATCCAGTCGGAATGAAAATCCTCGATGGGGGGCATCCAGTTGTCGGGAGGAGAGTCCGACATCAAACAGGATGCCATTCACCTGGCCCATCAGGCAGGCTTCGGAGAGTACGGCTTCCAGTTGACTGAATGGGCGATGCACGAGAGTCAGGCGTTCTGGCTGGGAGGCTGCCAGAGGCCGACCGCGTTGTATGGCTTCCAAATCCCGATCCAGGGCCAACACGCGGCCATCCGGGGCCGAGGCGGCCAGAATGGCCATGGTATGACCGCCATCGCCGAAGGTGGCATCCACGTAAAGACCACCGGTCACGGGTTGCAAGGCGGCGATGGTTTCGTTCAACAACACGCTGCAATGGCCGTTTTTCTGTGGGGTCTGGTCGTGATTCGTCGTGTTTTCCTCAGGCAACGAGGAGGATCCTTTCTTGAATGGAAGGTGGATGGTGTTACAAGGCCATGCATGCACACTTGATCATGATAGTGCCTGAAGGGTTGAAGGAATTATAGTGCCTGAAGGGTTGGGGGTGTCAAGCCGGCATGGTGGACAATTGGGCACAAGAACAGGGTCGCACTGTTTATTGAGGGACTGGAGTGGGCCTGTAAGCCGGGTTTTGTTCCGTTGATTGTCAACCCTGTTCTTGTTTGACAACCAGGGTGACGGCCATTCATCTTGGACGGTCGTTACCGACCGACTCTAGCGATCTACCCGGGGACAAAGACGAGCCGTCCTAAAACGCCCCCCTATGTGATCTTGCTCCAGACGGGGTTTGCCGTGCCGTTTTCGTTACCGTCAACGCGGTGCGCTCTTACCGCACCCTTTCACCCTTGCCTGGCGGGGATCAACGGGTCCAAACCGATCCCTTGGCCGGCGGTTTGCTTTCTGTGGCACTTTCCCTGGGGTTGCCCCCGCCGGGGATTACCCGGCGTCTTTGCTCTATGGAGCCCGGACTTTCCTCTCGTCCACGAATGGACCAGCGGCCATCCAGCCCACTCCAGCTACTTGGTCATCATGATCCCATCGGGTGCCTTTGTCAATTTTTGGAAAATGAAAAATTCCACTCTGGAGTTGGATCTGGGATTGGGCTGGCGGAATGTGTCAATGGAAATGAGACACTGATGGCAAAAAATTTAATGTAGCCCCCACTCGTTTGCCGACTTCAAAAATTTGATTGATGTTCGCTAACCAACAAATCA
>JAMOBH010000350.1:0-5877 GCA_039908085.1 Magnetococcus sp. YQC-5 | reverse complement strand
CCCCACCCTTTTTTTTTATTATTTTTTTTTATTATTTTTTTGTTTTTATTTTTAAAATTATTAAAAAAAATGAGGGGGTCTGGGGGATTCATCCCCCAGGGTTTTGATTTTGACTTTTTGCCATTTTTACTGTTGCAGTAAGACAAAAGAGGTGGGGCAGGTTGGGGGAGGACTCACCACTTCCCTCCAATGTCATTCGTGACCAAACGCACAATCCGCTTGGCAAACAAGGAGGCTCTGACATCCCGACTGGTGAATACCACCATGGCAGTCCCATATCTATCACCAAACTCCTGAAGTCGCCGGGCAAAATCGACCTCTCCGACATCAGACAGAGCATTCCCAGGTTCATCAACCAATAATAATTGAGGACGTGCAGCCAAAACCGCTGCGATCCCCACCCGATACCGCTGCGACGCAGACAATTCCGACCAGGAGAGATCGGCACAACGTTCCTCCAACCCAGCCATGAACAGAGACTCCGTGACCCGCACCGCCAACGCCTCGCCAGCCAACCCCAAAGAAGCTGGAGTCAATGCCACCTCCTCGCCAGGAGTGGCACACAAAAACCGTGCATCAGGATCCCGAAACAATACCCCGATCCCCCCCACCCGCTGGTCTGGTGACAACCCGACCAAATCCACCCCACGCCACAACACCCGACCCGCCTCTGGACGCAACAAACCAGCCATCATCCTCATCAGTAAACTTTTGCCACTGGCCTCACTGCCCAACACAGCCAACCGTTCACCCGGCCCAATGGAGAAACTCACCTCCTGACAAACCAGTCTCCGGTTGCAAGCAATACGAATCTTTTGCACCTCCATCAAAGGAGAAGTCACGTGGTTTCCCATGGTTCCTTGACACGCAACTCTGGAAAACGACGTTGCAAACGAGCGAAATAATCACGCGCCTCCTCCAGATGATCCCCCTTGGCTGCCAGAGCAATCCGCATGGCCAGAGTTTGCGCAGCCTTGGCTGCCACTTTTTCTTGCAAACCTTGCGCCGCCACGGCCACAGCCTGGGCATCACGGGCTGCCAAGGCCTTGGCCAGCCGATCCAAAGCCAACGCATGCTCTCCGCCACCTGGAACATCCTTTTCACCCGTGCCCCCCCCTGCCCTGCGTCGCGCCGTCAACGCCATACGATGCACAGCATCCAACAAGGCGCGCGCCCGATAGGGCTTGGTCAGAAACTCATCCATGCCCGCAGCCAGGCCTCGCTCTTTCTCCTCCTGCAAGGCTCCCGCGCTAATGCCCAGAATGGGAATTCGGGCAACCCGAACACCCAACCCCCCTTCACGAATAATCCGTGTGGCAACGATGCCATCCATTTCCGGCATTTGGACATCCATCAACACCATGTCGAACGGTTCACGCTTGAGTGATTCCAGGGCAGCTGCGCCATCCACTGCCTGGACCACCATGTGACCTGCCTTGCGTAGAATATGCGTGGCCAAAACCCGATTATCCAAACCATCATCCACAACCAGAATCGACAAGGAAGTGTTTTTTCCCGCTGGATTGACCGGCACATGGTGTTCATGGACACGAGTAACGACTCTCTCTCCCCCTTGACAGGTCTTGAATCGAGCCAGGAAATGAAACACGCTCCCCTGATTCTCCCCCTGACTCTCCATCCATATGCGCCCCCGCATGAGTTCAACCAGTTGTCGGGAAATGGTCAGGCCCAGACCAACCCCACCGAACTTCCGGGTCGTGGAGAAATCAGCCTGACTGAACCGATCAAAAATGATCTCCTGTTTGTCCAGAGGCACGCCCACCCCCGTGTCTGTGACCGTGAAATGAAGCGTGACCGGACAGGTTTCATCCGGTTCTTCTGTGGACAAACGCACAGCCACACGGACCTCACCTTGAATCGTAAACTTGATGGCATTCCCCACCAGATTGACCAGGATCTGCCGCAACCGAAGCGAATCCCCCAACAGACACTCTGGAATGTTCGCATCGATCTCATGGAACAATCCCAATTCCTTGCCATGGGCCGTGGCTGTCATGATTTCGCAGGCCATGATCACCACTTCATGGGGATTGAACGGCTCCTGTGCCAAGGTCAGGGCACCCGCCTCCCCTTTGGAAAAATCGAGAATGCCATTCAACAAGGCCAACAAAGAGTGGCTGGAACGCAAGATGATCTCCACATACTGCCGCTGCTCCCTGGAGAGTTCTGTAGCGGCCAACAAATCGGCCATTCCGATCACGCCATTCATGGGACTACGAATTTCATGACTCATGACTGCCAGAAACGCACTTTTGGCATGATTGGCAGCATCAGCGGCTTTTCTGGCGCGATCCAGGTCTGCCACCCGTTTTTGTTCGGTGATGTCTCTGGAACTACCCAAAGCACCGATCACCTGACCCTTGCGATCCATGAGCAGCGAGGCCGAGAGAAATACCGGAAACGTCGAGCCATCCTTGCGTCGGCCCGTGATTTCACCCATGAACTTGCCTGTTTCCTGAATGGTGGCAAAGACCTGTTCTGCTTCCAGGGGGTCTGCATACAACAACATGACCGATGCTCCCCGCATCTCTTCGGCCTGATACCCGTATGTATGCTCTGCGGCAGGATTGAAAACCACGATGCGGCGTTCCTGATCCACCGAAAGGATCATGTCCAGGGCACTGTCGATAAGGCTGGCGACATATTCCTCCTGTCGCCGGATGGCGGCGTGGGAGTCGCGAATGTCCTGACGCATGGCATCCATGGCCACAGAAAGACGTCCCAATTCATCGGTGCCAGGCAGTACGACGACCGATTCCATGTCGCCATGCGCCATGGCCTTGACATGGCTGTCCAGTTTCAACACTGGATCGGTCACGATTGTTTTCAACAAGAGAGACAAGGCAAATGCCAGGATCACAAACAGGACCAGAGAGGCCGCCGCCAACCAACGCACGCGGGATGCAGCCGCCAGATCAGCCGTGCGTGTCAAGAGGCCGATTTCCACCACACCGATGGGATCCGTATCACCCGGTTCCACCAGGACATTCACCCGAAAGATCCTGAGTGATTTGGATGCCCCCCAAGGTGTGACATCGGCAGGCTCCGGAATCTGAGTGGCCACCCGTCCCTTGGCATCGAGTATACGCATGAATCCGATGTCGGCTTGTGTGCGCATCAAGCGATGCACATAGCCGGTCAGAACAGCGTCGTCCAGAGTAAGAAGAGGTTCAATGGAAAAAATGGCTGCAGCTTCGGCCAGGGAGATCCCCTGGCTTTGAATCTGGGCACGCAACGCCCGTTGTTCTGCGGCGATGGCACTCCATCCCAGCAGCAGGGTCATGATGCCCAACAAGATCAGCGTTGAACCGATCACCTTTACGTCCAGGCGCAACCTGCGCCAGATTTTCAATAACACCATATACCCGCCCTTTCTTCATCCACAGCACCCAACCCCAATCCAGATATTCACTATGACACGCCAAGCCTCCACAAGACAAGCGAACAGTTCGCACCCGATGTCTGCCCATCCAAACATTCAGGGAACAATGTAACCATAAAGCCAAAAAAATCCGTACCTGGACTTGAACAAAGACAAAAAACAGCCCAGGCTTCATGAGATGCTGTACAATCTATAATTAATCAACGTTAACCTGGGTACCGATAATTGTTTAAAAATCTCTAAAAAAATCAACTTTAATTTATTTTTTAAAGCATCAACCAAATTTTAAAATATATTAATATCTTGAATTATTAATACTACGTTAGTGACGAATAAGTTCACAATTTCTTGTTGTTTCTGTTACGAAGTGATATATTAATTGACAAATGGAGATTTCAAGCAAGCATCCATCCAGCTTGTCCAGCCAGAAGAGCAACCGTTGATGCACCATACATGATTCAATAATTGGAGGCAGCAATGAAACAGTTTATCGCCAGTTTGTCACTCGTTTGGTTGATAGGTTTGGTTTCAGGAATCACCTTGACACTCTTTGTCAGCGTGATCGGTCTGAATTATTACTCCATTGGCGCGGTGCAACAGATGAACCGGGAGTTGCACTCAGGTGCCTTGACCAGCAAAGAGAGTTGGCAGGATATCGGCTTGCATTTAAACGAGGTGGAAAAGTTTCGTCTGAGTTACCTGCTCAAGCAGAGTGATGCAACCGTGAAAAGTATGCAATCTGTTATGGATCATTTGATACATCATCTGAACGAGCTTGCCCGTGGAGATGATACGGTGATGCAAGTGCTGGGAATTTTTGACAATTACTGGAAAAATTTCCTGGCCACCACCAAAGCATTGACAGAAAAAAACCAAGGACTGAATCAGTTGACCAAGGATCGGGAAGCTTTGGAAACCGTTGTCTACACCCTGGAAGACAGTGCCATCGAAAGTATTTTGACAGAATTGCAATTGGCAGAATCAGCCTATCTCAGCATCGGTGGTGAAAAACAGATCAAGACGGTTTTTGTCCTGTTGGATCGCTTTTTGCGCGATGCCGCAGGCCACAAAGATGAGAGCGCGATAGCCAAAACAGTAGGGGCGTATCGCACCACGTTTGAACACATCCTCACCCGCAACGCCTTGGTGGCCGAACAGATGGCTTCCATTGAAAAACTGGCGACAGGCATTGTCGAACAGGCCAAACAGAACATGGACAAGGCGAACAAACAGGCCTCAACAGCCCTGCAACTTTCTGAAGAAAAAGTTCGCAGTGCCCAGTCCACGGCTTTGATCTGGACCTTCATCGGGATCATGCTCTCCCTGGTATTGTCCACCTGGTTTGCCCGCATCATCCTGGAACAGTTGGGTGGAGAACCCAAGGATCTCGTTGACTTGGCTGTCTGCATGGAACAAGGTGATTTGACCATGCAATGCGCAACAGGCAAAAAAGAGACCGGCCTCTATTTGGCCATGCTTAATATGGTGGAAAAATTGCGTCAAGTCATTGAAGAAGTCTCGACCGCTGCTGCGCAGGTTTCTGTCGGCAGCAACGAAATTTCCAATTCCGCACAAAATCTCTCCCAGGGAGCCTCTGCGCAGGCAGCATCCATAGAAGAGACCTCTTCGGCGATGGAAGAGATGTCATCGAATATCGCGAACAATACTGACAATGCCAACACAACACAAAGCATCTCCAAAAAAGCAGCCATGGACGCAGCAGCAGGAGGAATTGCAGTTGGTGAAGCTGTCAAAGCCATGAAGCAAATCGCTTCGAAAATCAGTATCATCGAAGAAATCGCCCGTCAGACCAATCTGTTGGCTTTGAACGCCGCCATTGAGGCGGCACGAGCCGGAGAACATGGCAAAGGATTTGCCGTGGTGGCTGCCGAAGTCCGCAAACTGGCGGAAAGAAGCCAAACCGCTGCTGGCGAGATCAGTCACCTCTCCACCTCCAGCGTGGATGTGGCGGAAAAGGCGGGAGGGATCATCGACAAACTGGTGCCTGACATCCAAAAAACAGCCGAACTGATTCAGGAAATCGCATCCGCCAGCCAGGAGCAAAATCAGGGGACCGGACAGATCAATCAGGCGATCCAACAGCTTGACAAGGTGATTCAACAAAATGCGGGTGCCGCAGAAGAAATGGCCGCCACTGCGGAGGAATTGAGCGCGCAAGCTGATATCATGATGCAATCCGTCGCATTTTTTGACATCGGGCAACCAGCAAATACAACCATTACGCCCCAAAAGCCAAAAAATGTTTCCAGGCCGCCAATCGCTTCCATCCAAAAACACGTGCCCAAAGCACTGCCACACCACAAATCCGATAAGATTCAGCATTCGGATGATGAATTCGAAACTTTCTAACGGTCATGTCGCGACTTGCGACGCCCCCGATGATGAAAGATAATCACAGGTGGGTGGCGACAGCGAGATCGCGCATGGAAATGGAGGCCCCAACCCTGATATCT
>JAMOBH010000032.1:0-26908 GCA_039908085.1 Magnetococcus sp. YQC-5 | reverse complement strand
AACCGACACGCACACCGCGACTGGATGCACAAACGGCACGTTCACCCAGCAATCTTTCATCGTACCAAACAGAACCAGCCGATGTAAAAGATGGAAGTTGATACCCCACCAACATTTTCACACCGCCGTTGTCGGCCGCCACCACCAACATTTTCACCCCGCCGCTGGTGCCCACCGCTTCCAACCAGGCCACCATCTGTCCCACCTGCCGCGCCCCACCACCAACCCGCGCACACACCGCGACAGGGCGAAAAAGCGGCGCGTTTTTCACCCTGGCGACGGGTCCACACCCCGTGGACCCACCCCGACTCGCCTCCCAATCCCCCCCAAAAAAGGCATAGCCATTTATCAACACTGCAAATACAGCAACTTGCAACAGGAACCAGACTCCGTTTCAACTCCCGCCTCCCTACCAATATCCAGCCGACGGAAAGCTGTTGACTCCATTCCAACTCCCGCAACCCAGGGAAGCCGAACTGCAAAATTGGCTTGTTGTGGATAAGTCGAACATGATGCTAATTTTGCTGAAAAAGTTCAAGTCCAAAAAGCTGTGGACCCGCAAGGCCGAAGTCAACAGGTTTTGGAGAATATGGCGGCACAGAGAAGAGAAGGGGTGGTTTTTGGGGAGACTGGCGCAAAAACCAGTCGCACCCACCACAAAGCCACCCGCGCTAACCTTTGGAAACATTGGCGTTTTTTCTCACAAAAAAGCCGCCTTTGTGGGCGGCCATTTTGTGAAGAACGACTTGCAAAACTTAAATGGTGGAGGAAGCGATACGCAAAACGGAAAATTCTCCACCGCTTTGCTGCAATGCAGCAGGAGAGCGGTTTGACGGCATCTTGGTTAACCAAATGATACGGGATTGAGCATGTATTTGACATCTATTTGCTTTTTCCGTTTCGTAGAACTGCTCACCAGGGGCCAACGAAGCGGCTGTGGACTTTGGTTCAACTCCCGCTTGGATGGCAAAGGCTCCGGCGGAACGTTCTCCTCTATTTTTTGGAGAATTTCCGGAGAATCCGGTGGAATCTCCCCCCTGTCCGGAGGCAAAACACGTGAACGACTGTTCAACCACTGACCGGGCAACGACCACAAGGAAACCTCCGGTCACGAGTGGTCTGCGAAAATTGCCTCCACGTCTGAACACCAATAACCGCCCCACAGGCATGCCTGCAGCAGTCATTCTGTCCCCTCTTTTTTATACATTACATTAGAAATACACTGATAAATGGCTACCACTGACCAGCAACCAACGATTAATAATTTTTCTTGACAATTTCGCAAAAATCCCTTACTTTGCGACAATTTCGACTGCGTCCGAGTGGAGCGTGAAATGGCTAGTGCGGAACAGATCAAGGCATTGCTCAAGTCGCACATTGATGGCGATGACCTCCACTTTTTCTCCGTCGCGATGCAAGTCGCGGCCCATGAGGCCAAACTCGGGCACGGCAAACTGGCCGATGAACTCCGGGTAATGGTTGATACTGCCAAATCCCGTCGCAGTTTTGCTTCCAATTCCAGCAAGCCCATTCCAATCAGCCAACCGCGTGGCGAACTGGCTGGTCTGCTTGAGGTATCTTACCCGAAATTCAGACTCTCCCACATGATCCTGGACGAAACGGTTGGAGAACGACTCGCCCGGATCATCAGAGAGCAGCGGAATCTCGCCAAGATCCAGGAACACGGCCTTACTCCCAGGCGTAAGATCTTACTGGTCGGTCCGCCAGGTACAGGGAAAACCATGACAGCGTCCGTCCTGGCTGGAGAGTTGGGCATTCCCCTCTTCCTGGTCAGGCTTGATGCATTGATCACCAAGTATATGGGAGAAACGGCGGCAAAGTTGCGGCAGATCTTTGATGCAGTTTCGAATATGCGCGGCATCTATTTCTTCGATGAATTTGATGCCATTGGCTCGCAACGGGGATTGACCAATGACGTTGGTGAAATCCGCCGTGTCCTCAACAGTTTTTTGCAAATGCTTGAACAAGACGATTCGCACAGCGTCATCATCGCCGCCACCAACCACCCGGAAATCCTGGACTATGCATTGTTCCGACGATTCGATGATGTGATCGAATACGGACTTCCGAACCGCCAGCAGATCACTTTAGCCTTGAAATCTCGATTGGTTAATTTCAAGTTGGGTGAAATCCGGTGGGAGTTTCTCGCAGAAATAGCCGATGGCCTGAGCTACGCTGACATTGTCCGTTCCACCGAAGATACCATCAAGGATACCATCATCCATGATCGCAGCAGCATTACCGAGGACGAAATCGAAAAAATCTTGAAAGAACGTAAAGCTGTCCGCAATGGCAGATTCTCCTCTTCATAGTTCCTTTAAACCGAGAACGTATAGTGGAAAAAGAATCCTACCCACATTTAGTGTTAAACGGATACGCCCAAACAGAAATATTTTGCTCTCCGTTATCTCCCCGGAACTCTGTACGCTGTTGCCCAGTTGGTCGTGCCGCGCACGGCCAAGCATTGATGAATCAACTCTCCGGTCTCAAGGAATATGCCACTTCGGTTCGCAAAGAACAGGGGCAATCCGGCTACGATATGGATTTTGGGATCCAGATTCAATTCAGAAGCCCGCCAGGCTTTGACCTCGCTTTTGAGAGTCTCGCTCGAGACAAACAGGGCATCGAATTACTCAACGTCAAACGCGATGGGGATGTGACCTGCGCAACCGTATTCGTACCGGACGGAAAGCTGGATCACTTTGAAAAACTTATACGGCAGTATCTTGATCAGGACACCCCACCATCCACAAAACATCCTCTCGGTCGACCAAAGAACCAGGATTTGGTAGAGACCATTCAGGGAATCCGGGCATCCGCCTTTGAGTCGCTCTGGACTGACGACCCGAAAGTGATGCCACCAACAGATGATGAATCGATTTGGTGGGAAGTTTGGCTGACAGTGCGCGGGGTTGGCGACACCACACGGAGACGTTTTCGCACCCTTGCGGAAACCATCGGTTTTACGGTTGCACCAGGAGACTTGTGTTTTCTCGAACGGACCGTATTGCTTATGTATGGGAGCAAAGGAAAAATTAAGGGATCCCTAATGTTGCTCAACAGCATTACGGAATTACGCCGCGCAAAGGAAACCGCTGAATTTTTTGACGCCCTTCCGCAACAAGAGCAACGTGCATGGGTAGATGACCTCTTGACCAGAACCAATTTTTCCACGAGAAAGGACCGCCCATACGTTTGCATCCTAGACACCGGCGTAAACAGGGGGCATCCCCTACTGACACCAGCCTTGGATCTCGCCGATCTTCATACCGTTAATCCATCGTGGGGAGTAACAGATAACCACAGGCACGGAACCGAAATGGCTGGACTTGCGCTGTTTGGTGATCTCACCGACGCGATGGAAACAAATGCCATTATCCACATTCCCCACCGATTGGAGTCAGTCAAGCTGCTACGTCGTGAAGGTGATAATGCGATGCAAAATTATGGTCATCTTACAACCGATGCCGTGGCCCAGCCAGAGATACAGACACCCGAACGTAACCGACTTTTCAGCATGGCAGTGACCGCGTCGGACGATCGAGACCGTGGCAGACCTTCGGCTTGGTCAGCCGCCATCGATCAAATTGCTGCCGATGCCCTCAACGACTGGCCGACGCCAAGACTGATGGTGGTCTCGGCTGGCAATGTGGAGCAAGACTCATGGCCTGATTACCCCAACAGCAACGCCACCGATGGCATTCACGATCCCGGACAGGCATGGAACGCGCTGACCGTGGGAGCCTATACCGAGAAGACGAACATAGTTGGAGAAGACCTGGGTGAGTATTCGCCCATCGCACCTTCGGGTTCGCTCAGCCCGTTCAGCACCACGTCCATGATATGGGAGAAGTTCTGGCCTCTGAAGCCGGATATTGTATTTGAAGGTGGAAATGCTGCTAAAGATTCCATTTGGGCATGCCCAATGCCAAGTCTGAGTCTGCTCACCACGCACCACTTACCCCATGAGCAACTACTGACTACCGCCAACGCCACCAGTGCCGCTACTGCGCTTTGCGCCCGGATGGCGGCTCAATTGATGGCGACCTACCCTCACTTTTGGCCAGAAACAATCAGAGCACTGGTCGTCCATTCCGCAGAATGGACGACATCCATGCGCCAGATGTTCATGACCGGAAGAAGCACACTGAAAGAAAAATACAGGCGTCTGATTAGGCACTGTGGATTCGGGGTTCCAAGCCTGCGTCGAGCCATGTGGAGTGCCACCAACTCCCTGACACTGATCGCCCAGGATGAACTGCAACCGTTCGAGAAAAAGAAAAAGACAGTCTCTTCCAGGGATATGAACCTCTATGAGTTGCCATGGCCCCGGTCCGAATTGGAACAGCTGGGCGCAACCGAGGTGGAAATGCGGGTTACGCTCTCCTATTTCATCGAACCCAACCCGGCAGAGCGGGGATTTAGGAGGCGTTACAAGTACGAGTCGCATGGGTTGCGTTTTCAAGTGAAACGCCCCACCGAAGATGTCTCCGCTTTCTGCTCCCGAGTCAACAAGTTGGCGAGAGACGAGGAGGAAGGCGCACCCACCAGCAAGACCGATCCGGATCCGGGGTGGATGCTCGGCACCCAGTTACGACACCTTGGATCATTGCACTCGGATATTTGGCGGGGGGGAGCAGCCGATCTGGCCCAATTGGGTGTCATAGCCGTGTACCCAGCACTGGGTTGGTGGAAAACCAGGACAGGTCAGGAACGGTACCACAACAAGGCCCGCTATGCTCTGATCGTGTCGATCCATGCACCGGAGGTGAACATAGATCTCTATAATATCGTTCAAAACAAAGTAATTGCCAAGACGATTATCACAACATGATCGACGAGAATGGAGCGGGTGCATTCTTTGACGTGTATCATCTTGATGGGCAGGCGTCATGACGGTTTACCAAGCCAATTTTCTGAAAGGCTCCTTGATGATCCCGGAAAGCCGGATTGTGGCCAGATTGTTGCTTTCCGACCCTGATGAACAAGGCTGGCGACAGGCCATATTGGAGGAAAACATATTGCAAAAACGGACACGCAACACGGCAAAGACCCAGGCGGGCATTATTCGACAACGCCTGCACACCATGCCAAAGGCGTTATGGCAATGGGTGGCCAATGGTTCCCCGGAGACAACCCGACAGGCACTGCTGGCCGCAACGGTCAAGCTTTCTCCCCTGTTGGGCGATTTTATGCGGTTGACCCTCAAGGATCTGTGCCACTCCTTTCAAGAGACCCTACCTTCCCTGGCTTGGCAACGGTACATGGATGATCGGCGGCAACAGGAACCCGACATGCCCCATTGGTCCGATGCAACCCATGGCAAGCTGCGGCAGAATGCCTACCGGATACTCTGCGAGGCCGGATTTTTGACCGACACCCAAACCCTGACCCTGCGCCGGGTTTTTATCACCCCGGAGGTGATCTCCTGCCTGGAGGCACACCGGGAAGAATACGCGCTCTCCTGCCTCCAGGTGTGCCCATGAGCGATTTGACCGACCGCTTGAACCAGATCCTGGATCGAGTCACCTCGGATGAGTTTCTCTCCGGTCGTGGCCTGGGCAACGAAATCCCGTTCTACGCCTTCGACTATCCACCGGATCAGGAATGGGTGGTGCGGGAGCATGTGCGTTTTCTGGAACAACAAATCCCCAGAAAACGCCCCGACATTTCGGTACTCTCCATCCATCTGTTTGAGCTGCTGGTCCATTATCTCAAAGAGCGACGGCTATTCGACAAAGCACTGGAAATGCAAAAAAAGAAAGGCGATGATGCCACATTGAAGGCACTGCGTTCTCCCCTGGACGCGGAAAAAATGGCCAAGGCATTGCACGTTCACATGCAAGCGGCTTCACCCAGCATGGTCTTCCTGACCGGAATTGGCGCAGCCTTTCCCCTGGTTCGCACGCATCATCTCCTGAACAGTCTGCACCCCATGATGGGGAGTGTTCCCCTCGTACTCTTTTATCCCGGTCAATATGATGGCCAATCCCTGCGCCTGTTTGGCATATTGACGGATCGTCCCTATTACCGCGCCTTCAGACTGGTTGATTAAGGACCGCAATCCATGTTGATCGAACAACTTTTCACCAAACCGATTGCCCGCCCCATCAACGGGGTCATCAAGGCCGACCAGTCTGATGCCGAATCCGTCTGGCAAGAACTGGAAGAGTATGTCGTCACCAAAGAGTTGGACAGCCATTTGCGCCGCTTTTTTGATGCCTACCTCAGCACCATCGACCACTGCCACGACCCAAACAGTGTGGGCAAAGTCGGGGTATGGGTCTCCGGTTTTTTCGGATCGGGCAAATCTCATTTTATAAAGATTCTTTCCTATCTGTTGGAAAACCGGACGGTCACCCACCAGGGGCACACCCTCCGGGCGATTGATTTTTTTCAGGGGAAGATCCAGGATGCCTTGCTGGCCGCAGAAATTCAACGAGCGACGCGGGTGGCAACCGATGTCATTCTGTTCAATATAGACAGCAAGGCCGATGCCACGGATGGACGCGACGCGCTCCTCCGGGTCTTTCTCCGGGTGTTCAATGAACGGTTGGGATTTTGTGGAGAGCACCCGCATATTGCCCACATGGAGCGTTATCTGGCGCGATTGGGCAAATTCGAGGCTTTCAAGGCCCAATTTGCAGCGGCCTCCGGCTATGCCTGGGAGGCAGAACGGGACGCTTATCAATTTCATGCCGACGAAGTGGCCCTGGCACTGGCGACAGTATTGGAACAAGCCATACCCGACGCGGAAGGCTGGATTGAACGATTCGAGAAGGATTTCAGCCTCTCCGTAGAAAATTTCGCCAAGTGGGTCCGGGAATATCTGGACAGTCGAGGTCCGGAACACCGCATCTGCTTTCTGGCCGATGAGGTGGGGCAGTTTATTGGCCAGGATACCCACCTGATGCTCAGCCTGCAGACCATCACCGAAAATTTGGGCACTTTCTGCGGCGGTCGGGCCTGGATCATCGTGACTTCCCAGGAGGATATCGACGCCGTCCTGGGGGAGGTGCGTGCCTCCCGGGCCAACGATTTTTCCAAGATCCAGGGTCGTTTCAAAACCCGCCTTTCCCTCTCCAGCACCCATGTGGACGAAGTGATCCAGAAACGTCTGCTCGACAAGAATTCCCCGGCCCGGCAGGTTCTGTCGACACTCTATCGGGGAGAATCGGACATCCTGAAAAACCAGCTCAGTTTTACCCATGTCGGCATGACATTCCGGGCCTTTGCCGACGAGGAGGATTTTGTCGCCATCTACCCGTTTGTCCCCTACCAGTTCCAACTGGTACAGAAAATTTTTGAAAACATTCGCCGCGTCGGAGCCACCGGACTGCATCTGGCCCGGGGAGAACGGTCCATGCTGGATGCCTTCCAGTCTGCCGCCATCCATATTGCCGACCAGTCCACCGGTGTTCTGGTCCCTTTGCACCGTTTTTATCCCTCGATCGAGAGTTTCTTGGAAGGAATCGTCAAATCCAATATTGACAATGCCGCCCGCAACTCTGCCCTGAAACCATTCGATAGCCTGTTGATCAAGACTCTGTTTCTGATTCGCTATGTGGATGAGATTCGGGGTACTGTGGACAACCTGATCACCCTCTTCATCGACCGCATTGATGCCGACCGACTGGCCTTGCGCCAACAGGTGGAAGACGGGTTGCAACGCCTGGAAGGACAAACCCTCATCGGTCGCAACGGGGAAGAGTGCTTTTTCCTCACCAATGAAGAACGGGATATCAGCCGGGAGATCAAAGATGTGGAGATTTCCGGTACCGAGGAGACCCATTTCCTGGGTGAACTGATGTTTGACGATGTGCTGGGTAGCATCAAAAAGCATCGTTACCCAGAAAACAATAAAGATTTTGAAATCAATAGGTTGTGCGATTCCCATCCCCACGGCACCCGTACCGATGGTGATCTTACCCTGCTGATCGTGACCCCCCTGGCCGACGACTACGGCCTATACCAGGATGCCAAATGCACCCTGGACAGCAGTGCCGACCATGGCAAGGTGATCATCCGGCTGGAAGACGATCTTGCCCTGGGGCGGGAACTGCGGCTTTATTTGCAGACCGAAAAGTATGTGACCCGCAAGAACAATGATACCGCTACCTTGGATACCCGCACGATTCTGCGCAACCGGGCGGACGAAAATCGCCAACGCCGGGATCGGTTGAAAATGCTGGCAGACCAACTGGTTCGGGAAGGACGCTATTTTGCGGCGGGCCAGTTATTGACCGTCCGCTCCGCTTCAGCCAGCAGGTGCGTAGAAGAAGCTCTCAACTATCTGGTGAAAAACAGTTTTTTTAAATTGCCATGGTTGCGTCATCTCGCCAAAGATCCACTGGCAGAATTGCAGGCGGTACTCGTGGCGGTTCATCCTGTCAATGAGATTTCCATCCAGGAAGAGGATGCCAATGTGCAGGCCATCAAGGATGTTGCCCAGTATATCGCCCTGATGAAACGGGAAAACCGCCAGATCATCCTGCACAACCTGATCGCGGAGCGATTCAGCCCCCATCCCTATGGTTGGCCGGAAATGGAAATCCTGCTTCTGGTGGGCAAGCTGGTCAAACAGGGGGAGATTACGCTCTCCATGGATGGGGCGGTATTGCCGTTGGAGCGGGTGTTTGAGGCGGTACAGACACCCAACAAGTGGCGTCGCATTACCGTGATGAAACGGCAGACTGTGGACCCGGAACTCATCCAGAAGGCTTTTCGTTTGGCCAAGGAGGTGTTCGGCAAAATCGCCCCAACAACCGAAGAACCCCTCTTCCGGTTTATTCAGGATGGCGTGACCCAATGGCAATCCCGCCTGCAGGAATGGGGAGTGCTGGCCAAGACCGGCCACACACCCGGACATTCCGATATTACCGAAACCCAGGCGCGTCTGGAAAGGTTGGTGGGTGTCACGGACAGTTTTACGGGCATCACACGCTTTCTGGAGATGGAAAAAGATCTGCTGGACGGTGCAGAGATTATTCAGGAGTTGTCCCATTTTCATCAGGCACAGAAACCGGCCTGGGATCGGTTGCGTGATGCGGTGCAGCGTTTTCAGTCCAACCAGCGGCAATTGGAAAAGGATGCGGTCGCCGCTCCGGCCTGGCAGCGCATGGAGGAGATCCTGCGCGCCCCTGCGCCCTACGGCATGATCAAAGAGGGTGACGGGCTGATTCAAACAGTGGCGGCCATCAACACCCGGTTGCTGACGGAGAGACGCGACCATGCCCTGGCACGCATTGATGAGCGGATTTTGGCTGTCAAGCAAGAGATGGAAAACATGTACACCACCCCGGCCTTGAGCAACCAATGTCTGTTGCCGTTGCAAACCGTGCGGGCCAACCTGCTGGCGGAAGGGAGTATTGCCCACATTTTGCAATACCAGGAAGAGGCGTTGGAAGCCTTTGATGAGGCGATTCGGACCCTGGAGGAGGCCTCTGGACGCCGCCCCCCTCAGCCCGACGGCTTGATTGTGGGAGGAAAGGTTGGCAACCTGGCCATTCGCAAGTGGCGGGTCATTCGCCCCAAGGATCTGGCAAAAAAATCCTCCCTGGAAAATCAGGCCGATGTGGATGCCTTCCTGACGGCTCTGCGGGAAAAACTGGAAGAGGCTATCCAAAACGACGAACGGATCGAAATTCGCTGATCGAATCATCTTTGGCAAATGCCGGTTGCTATGTGGTCATAATGTGGCTACATTAGTCCCAGGATCACCCCAATACGAGGAGAGGATACATGAATGCCAATTCCGTTGTTCGCGCCCGCATTGATACCGCCACCAAGGAAAAAGCGACGGCTGTGCTGGCCGCCATGGGGTTGAACGTGTCGGACGCCATCCGTTTGCTGATGCTGCGTATTGTGGATGAGCAGCGATTGCCTTTTGATGTGCGGGTACCGAATGCCTTGACCGTGGCAACCATGCGCAAAAGTGCACAGGGTGAGGAGGTGCATCAAGCCAGGGATGCTGCAGATCTGTTTGAGCAATTGGGCATCTGATGCGACTGCCCAGCTATTCCGGCCAGTTCAAGCGTGATGTCAAAGCGGTTGAACGGCGTGGCCACGACATGGCAAAGCTGCGCACGTTGTTGTCGCTGCTGATTGCAGGAGAGCCGTTGCCACGAGACTACCGGGACCACCCGCTCAAGGGGGATTGGGAGGGGTATCGTGATGCGCACATTGAATCGGATTGGCTACTGATCTACAAGGCAAGCGCGACAGCGGTGCATTTCGAACGCACCGGGACGCATACAGACCTTTTCGACTGATTTTTCCCTGGGCGATCATCCAATGAACCAAAGCATTCTGAAAAAATACGCCCCCAAAGCACGTCAGGATTTTATCGCCGCCGTCACCGCCAGGGCAGAGCGGTTTGGCATCGGGGAAGACCAAGTTGTACCCATGGAGAGCGACGGGGGGCTGGTTTTTATCCGGGGGGAAGCGTATCCCCACGCCGTGGGAGGGCAACGCACCCGTTTGTTGGAACGCATCCGGCAACGGGGTTTCATCCAGACCATGGAGGCCGCCGCCTACACCTGGTTCAACCGGTTGGCAGCCATTCGGTTCATGGAGATCCATGGCTATCTGGAGCACGGTTTTCGGGTATTGAGCCATCCCAGGGGCGGCCTGCATCCAGAAATTCTGGAACAGGCGGAACACCTGAACCTGCCCGGATTGGACCGAGGCAGGATCATTGAGCTGAAACTGGCTGGCAATCGAGACGAGGCTCTGTACCGGCTGTTGCTCATGGCCCAATGCAACGCCCTGCACGAAGCCATGCCGTTTTTGTTTGAACGGATCGACGATGAAACCGAACTGCTCCTGCCCGACAATCTGCTCCATTCGGATTCACTGATTCGCCAACTGGTGCAGGACATTCCCGAGGCGGATTGGCAGGAGATTGAGATTATCGGCTGGCTCTACCAGTTTTATATTTCGGAAAAAAAGGCTCAGGTGATTGGCAATGTGGTGAAATCCGAGGACATCCCGGCGGCCACCCAGCTTTTCACCCCCAACTGGATTGTCAAATATATGGTCCAGAACGCCCTGGGTCACCAGTGGCTGGCCACCTATCCCGGTTCGGCCATTCGTGGGCAGATGGATTTTTATATAGGGCCTGCCGAGCAGACGCCTGAGGTACAGGCACAACTGGCGGCCATCACCCCCGCTTCCCTGGATCCAGAAACCCTCACCTTGATGGACCCGGCTTGCGGCTCTGGTCATATCCTGGTGGAGGCCTATGACCTGTTCAAGGCCATCTATCAGGAACGGGGGTTCCGTCCACGGGAGATTCCCCGCTTGATTCTGGAAAAAAACCTCTACGGCCTGGACATTGACGACCGCGCCGCCCAGTTGGCTGGCTTTGCCCTGCTGATGAAGGCCCGGGCCGACGACCGGCGCATTCTGGACCACGCGCCCCGGATCAACGTGATGGCGTTGCAGTCCAGTCAGGGATTGGATGGCCAGGGATTGGCCGCATGGCTGGGTGCGGCCTCGGAATCCACCGCTCTTCATACCCTTGTTGACTTGTTTCGGGAGGCAAAAACGTTTGGCTCATTGATTCAAATTCCCGAAGCATTGGCCAGTTCCTTGCCGCGCCTGCGCACAATGATCGAACGAGGAGCCGAGGGCATTCTCCTAAAGGTCAGTGAGATGGAACTCGTGCGTCCTCTGGTGGCGCAGGCGGAACTGTTGGCTCGGCAGTATGATTGCGTGGTGACCAACCCGCCCTATATGGGAAACAATGGGATGAATGCTGTCGTGAAAGCGTTTGTCAAAGCCCGTTTCCCGGATGCCAAGGATAATTTATTCGCTTGTTTTATTGAACGTGGTTTTGCAATGGCAAGCGCAACCGGTTTCAATGGCATGATTACCATGCAAAGCTGGATGTTTCTTTCCAGTTATGAAAAATTCCGCGAGAGAATCATACAAGAGAAAGCCATTATCACCATGGCCCATTTGGGTGCCAGGGCTTTTGGAACCATCTCTGGTGAAGTTGTACAAACAACGGTTTTTGTTTTGAGGAACAAATCTATTACGCTCTATCGACCAGCCTTTTTCAGATTGATTGATGGAGAAGAAGAAGTTAAGAGAGAAGAATTGAAGAAGCAGGAGCACCGCTTTAGTGGAATGATTCAAGATGATTTCCAAAAAGTTCCTGGAAGCCCATTAGCATATTGGGGAAATTTTTATAAATGCTTTGAAAGCGAATGCCTGCATGACTATTTTTCTTCCGGTGGCAGGTGCAAAACACACCATGACGATAAATATGTACGCTTATTCTGGGAAGTAAATATTGTACATATTGGCAGGTCTAAAAATTGGTTATTCTATGAAAAGGGGGGGGAATCGAGAAAGTGGTTCGGAAATCTGCAATTCATTATTGATTGGACAGAAAGTTCGCGAAATATTTATGAAAGCCATGGAGGTCTCAGCAACCAAAAATATTGGGGAAGGCATGGAATAACATGGTCTGATGTAACATCTGGTTTTACAGGATTCAGATTAAAATTGGAGTGCAGTGAGTATAGTTCTGCATCACCCACAATATTTCCGACATCTCAGCGTAAAGATATTCTGTTAAGCACATTATGCTTTCTTAATTCATGCGTTTCAGCATGGTTAATTCAAGCACTCAACCCTACTTTGCACGTTAATGTGGGAGATGCCCTGAAATTACCCGCAAGAAAACCAGCAAGAGAAAATAATTTATGTGATCAGAAACCCATGACTATTGCTAAGAATGACTGGGACTCCTTCGAAACCTCTTGGGACTTTCAATCCTTCCCCATGCTTGCGGACGGTTTGCGACAACCCACAGTAGCCGCCTCCTACACCGCATGGGAACAGCAGTGCCGGGACAATATCCAGACCATGCAAGCCCTGGAGGAAGAGAACAACCGGCTTTTCATCGATGCCTACGGCCTCCAGGAGGAGTTATCCCCGGCAGTCCCGGAAGAGCAAATCACCCTGGCCCGCCCGGACCGGACTGAAGATATCAAGCGGTTGGTAAGCTATGCCATCGGCTGCATGATGGGTCGCTACAGTCTGGATGAACCGGGTTTGATCTATGCCCATTCCGGGAACGAGGGCTTTGATCCCGCCCGCTATGCCCGCTTCCCGGCAGACGATGACGGCATTATTCCCCTCACCGATATCGACTGGTTCGCAGACGATCCCACCAACCGGTTTGCCCAGTTCCTGGCCGTGGCCTGGCCCAAGGAGCAGGAACGGGAAAATTTGGCTTTTGTCGCTGCATCTCTGGAGCAAAAGCGCGGAGAATTGCCCCTGGATGTGGTGCGTCGTTATCTGAACCGGGATTTTTTCAAAGATCATCTCAAAACCTACAAAAAACGCCCCATCTACTGGCTTTTCTCCAGCGGCAAAGAGAAAGCCTTCGAGTGTCTGGTCTACCTCCACCGCTATCACCGGGGCACCTTGTCGCGCATGCGTATGGAGTATGTCACCCCATTGCAAAGCCGCATGCGGGGCCGCATGGAACAACTCCTGGAAGAGATAACCGCCGCCCCCTCCACCGTCATCCGCAACAAGGCACAGAAAACCCTGGACAAACTCCGCAAACAGCAAGAAGAATTGGCCCTGTTTGACGAAAGACTGCGCCACTACGCCGATCAGCGCATCACCCTGGACCTGGACGATGGCGTCAAGGTCAATTATGGCAAGTTCGGCACCCTGCTGGCGGAAGTGGCCGCCATTACCGGCGCGAAAGGAGACGATTGATGTTTACCCATCTGACCCTGACCAACTTTACCGCCTTTGAGCACTTGGAGATGGAATTTTCCAAGGGAATCAATGCGTTTATCGGTGCCAATGGCACTGGGAAAACTCATATTCTTAAGATATTGTACTGTCTGCAGGCATCTAGCAATGGGGAGGCTCTTTTTGAGGATAAACTATTGACCGTCTTTCGGACGAAAAATAGCCATATCGAACGCTTAATACGTTATTACACGGATCAACAAAAAATAACAGCAAGAATTACAGCTATTTTGGATGGAGTTCAAAGGGAAGAAACCTGGAGCGAAAAACTGGAGCGTTCTTCACAATGGTTAAATATGGATATTCCTTGCAATAAGCTGAGAACACCCGCATACATTCCAGTAAAAGAGATGCTCTCCTTCGCACCAGGATTTATATCTCTCTATGATAAATACAAACTATCATTCGATGAGGTTTATTATGATATTTTAAAATTGGCCTACCTGCCCCCCATCAAGAATCTCGATCCAGCCTTCAAAGATATTCTTCTGTACATTCAAGGAATCATTGGCGGTGAGGTCGTTGTCGAAGGTGAAGCATTTTATTTGCATCAGAACAATGTCAGCATGGAATTTGCACTGGTCTCTGAGGGATTTCGGAAACTGGCCCTGGTCTGGCAGCTTGTCCGCAACGGTTCCCTGTGCAAGGAGACCACACTATACTGGGATGAGCCGGAAGCCAACCTGAATCCATCCCTGATGCAGCATGTTGCAAAAATTTTGCTCATGCTGGCCGAGCAGGGTGTACAAATTTTTCTGGCAACCCATGACTATGCCTTTTTGAAGGAACTGGATTATCAGAAAGAACAAACGCCTGTCACCTATTTTGCTTTGGATGATTCAGACAAAAACGGCGTCCAGGTCAATGCCTGCTCCGAATATATCCAGATTTCTCCCAATAAAATTGCCGAGGAGAATCAGCGACTCTACGACTTGGAAATCAAAAAATCTTTCGCGGGTAATCCCCCATGACCGCATCTCCAGACAACTGGCAGGAGGGGGACCTTTGTTTTGATTTTTCCAGTGCAGAGACAGTCATCAAATTGGATAGTGCTGCGCACGGCCTGAGCCACCTAAAGATGAAGGCCGTCGACTTTGTGGTGGAATGGCCGGATCAATTTTGGTTGATTGAGGTTAAAGATCCAGAAGACACAACCATTCCTCCAGAATATCAATCCCAACAAAAACAATATTTTTCTGACAATCTTCAATCTGGCAGGTTGATCGCGGAACATCTGTTTCCAAAATTCAGGGACAGCCTGCTCTATCTGGGTATGGATCGAGGCATTCCCGCCAAACCCATGCACTATCTGGTTCTGATCTGTCTCTCTTCGTTGGACCCTCTGCAACTGAAAGGGCTTGCCGACTCACTCTACAAGACAGAGTGGCTCCCAGGCTCAAAACGTGGCTGGTCAAAACATTTTTCGGTCATGGCATTCAACCTTGCGCAATGGAACCAGGCTTTGCCGTGTTGTCCCGTCAGCCGGATTGGAATTGTGGCAGGGGCCAAGGCAAGCACCGGCGAGCAAGGAGATACCTGATGTTTACCTGTCAAATCAACCAAACCTCTCTCAAAGCTGATATCCGCCCGACGGGAGTGGCATGAATGTCGACACCAGACAAAATCCAACAATGTCTGGCTGCCCTGTTTGACGAGGGCAGCCGCATCGTCTTCTGGCAGGATCCAGATCGGGAGTTTGAGGAATCCCTGGCAGAAATCACCCTGGACAACGTCGCCCTCATCCGCCTGGACCGAGAGCCTGCCCTGGCCGTCAAGACGCGCATGGAACTGGAAGAACCCGCTGGCCGCTATCTCCTTTATCAACCCGGTCCCCGACCGGACCCGGAGACGGACTGGTTTTTGGATGTGCGGATCTACGCGACTTCCTTCCTCGCTGACCGGGCCTCCATGCACTTGCGGGAACTGGGCCTGCGCCAACTCAGCCTGCGGAACCACTTGGCCCAACGGGCCGCCTTCCTGGCCAACAAGGAACGTTTGAACGGTCTCAAACGGTTTATCCAACCCGATGATAATGCCGACGATGTTGACTTGGCCATCATGGCGGTACTCATTCGCGCAGACCAGCCGGATTTTTTTAATATACTCATTGCCTTGCTGCAAGACTTGGATGCAAGGAACCCGGATAACATTCCCACATCCTGGACCGAATGGACCAAATATGGTGTCGACCAAACGTTCTGGCGCATGGTGGAGGCGCGATTGGGTTATCGGGAGGAGTGCCCCTCTTTGAGAAACCTGCTGATTCGGTTGCTGGTAGCCGATTTTGCCAGAAACCTCCGGGGCAAAATCCCCGAATCCCTGCGCCCGCTACTCTTGCCAGAAAAAGGCATGGCCAATGCGGTGGTTTGTCTGAGCCAGTGGCGGGACTCTGCCAGCCGATCCCTGCGTTTCGAGTCGCTCTCCATGGCCGTGGCAGAGACCATCCGCCTGGATGAGTGCCTGGACGGCCTTGCCATTGAGGATCTCGCGGACGTCAAAACCTTTCTTGGCGTGGAACTGTTCCTCGCCCAACACCTGCGCGATCGGGTGATGGAGACCGCCAATGCCATCCATCTGGAGGAAATTCGCACCACCATCACCAGACGCCTGGACGGTTATTGGGCCACTGATCGGTTGCAGACGACACAATACGCGCCCCGATACGCCCTGCACCGAGTGTACAATGCCCTCCTGTTCGCTGCCGAACTGTTCGACTGGCGCAACCGGCTGGGTTATGAAGGTCTGAACCATTCCAACCCACAGCATTTTTATCAAGCATACACCCGCACACTCTACCGCGTAGACCAACTCTACCGCCTGTTCCACGAAGCTGCCGATGCGGCGGTCGGGGCGAACCTGGATATCCTCAAGCCTCTGCAACCGATAGTAGAAGACTGTTACGGCAACTGGTTCATTCATTCCCTGGCCATGCACTGGGGATCTCTGGCGGAACAATTGATCCAGGGGCGATGGCAGTTGGACGACATTCCAAGCCAGCAACACTTTTTCAAGCGGTTGGTCCAACCATTGCTGGATAGCGAGCGGGAACGGCGGGTTTTTGTGATTGTCAGCGATGCCTTCCGCTTTGAGGCTGCCCAAGAGTTGACCGATATTCTGAACAGCACCTACCGGGTGACAGCCGAATTGCTCAGTCAACTCGGCGTAGTGCCCTCCCATACCGCCCTGGGCATGGCCGCACTCCTGCCCCACAAACGCATGGATTACAGCGACAACGGCACACTCCTGGTGGACGGCCAATCCTCTGCTGGATTGGAACAGCGCAATAAAATTCTGGCATCTGTCGAGGGCATCGCCGTCAAGGTGGATGATTTCATGGCCATGAAAAAGGAGGAGAGCCGGGCATTGATCCGGTCGCATCGGGTCGTGGTTCTCTACCACAACCGCATTGATGCCGTCGGCGACCACCAGGCCAGCGAGGAGAATGCCTTTATCGCCGTGCGGGAGACCATCAACGAACTGGCCGCCCTGGTCTCCCGGATCATCAACAACCTGAACAGCACCCACCTCCTGATCACTGCCGACCACGGGTTTCTGTTTCAGATGACACCGCCCGGCGAAACGGACAAAAACAGCCTCTCTGCCAAGCCCCCAGGAACTCTGCTGGCCAAGAAGCGGTATCTGCTGGGTCGCAATCTGCCGATGGATCCCATGGCCATTCGGGGCTCGACCAATACCACGGCTGGCACCCAGGATGGCCTGGATTTTTGGGTTCCAAAGGGAGCCAATCGCTTTCATTTTGTGGGGGGATCCCGCTTCGTGCATGGTGGCCCCCTGTTGCAGGAGATCGTGGTCCCCGTCATCAAGGTGCAGCAAGTAAAGGGCAAACGACTGGAAGCCACCCGTACCCGATCGGTTGGTATCAACCTATTGGGCAGCACGTTCAAGATTACCACCAACCGGCACCGCTTTATCCTGATCCAAAATGAGGCAGTCTCCGACCGGATCAAGCCGGTCAGTGTACGGATTGCCCTCTACGAAGGCGAGACCCCCATCAGCAACGTGGAGTCGGTTACATTTGACAGTCCGTCCAAAGATATGAATGAATGGCGCAAGGAGGTGCGTTTGACCCTGGCCAGCCGCACTTTTGACAAGAAAAACCGCTATCAATTGATCGCCCGTACTGTCGACACCGGGATTGAGGAACTCAGGATGGACGTCACGATTGACTTGGCTTTTGACAATGACTTCTGAACCCACCAACAGCACAGTGGATGAACTGCTCAACCGCCATTTTGCGGGACGTGTGGTTCGGAAAGACCTGACCAAACGGGTCAAGGAAGGGGCAAATGTGCCGGTCTATGTGCTGGAATATCTCCTGGGAACCTATTGCGCCTCCGACGACCTGGAGATCATTCAGGATGGGATGGAAACCGTCAAGCGAATCCTGGCGGAAAACTATGTGCGCCCCGACGAAGCCGAAAAGATCAAATCCAGGATAAAGGAACGGGGCAGTTTCAAGATTATCGACAAGGTGACCGTTCGACTCAATGAAAAGCGCGATGCCTATGAGGCACTGCTCTCCAACCTTGGGGTAAAGGATGCTGAAATCCCGGATAGTTATGTGCGCAAATTTGAAAAGCTCCTGGCCGGCGGCATCTGGTGCATCATCACGGTTCACTATTATCACGAGGAAAACCAAAAAGGCTCGCCGTTTCGCATTGAGGAACTGAAACCCATCCAGATGCCGAACATGGACCTGGACGAAATTTTTCAAGGCCGCAAGGCATTCACCGAGGCACAGTGGATCGATGTACTCCTGCGCTCGACCGGAATGGAACCATCCGTCCTGCAACCCCGCAGCCGCTGGCATTTGCTGGCACGCATGGTCCCTTTCGTAGAGAATAACTATAACTGCTGCGAACTCGGTCCCCGGGGAACCGGAAAGAGCCACATCTACAAGGAGGTGAGCCCCAACAGCATTCTGATCTCCGGCGGCCAGACCACAGTAGCCAACCTGTTTTACAATTTGAACCGACGCATGATCGGGTTGGTTGGATTATGGGACTTGGTGGCATTCGACGAGGTGGCTGGAATTTCCTTCAACGACAAGGATGGCGTCCAGATCATGAAAGACTACATGGCTTCTGGCTCGTTCGCCCGGGGACGGGATGCCATTTCCGCCAATGCCAGCATGGTTTTTGTGGGAAACATCAACCAACCGGTGGATGTCCTGGTGAAGACCAGCCACCTGCTCGCTCCGTTCCCGGATGCTCTGATTGATTCGGCCTTCTTCGATCGTTTTCATGCCTACATACCGGGCTGGGAAGTGCCCAAGATGCGGCCCGAATTTTTTACCAACCGCTATGGCTTGATCACCGACTACCTGGCTGAGTTCATGCGGGAGATGCGTAAACGCAATTTTGCGGATGCCATCGACCGCTTTTTCAAGCTGGGAAATAATCTGAACCAGCGCGATGTCATTGCCGTGCGTCGCACGGTATCCGGGCTCCTCAAGCTGCTCTACCCCCATGGCGACTATGACAAGGAAGCGGTCCGTCGCTGTTTGGAGTATGCCCTGGAAGTCCGCCGACGGGTGAAAGAGCAACTCAAAAAGATCGGAGGTATCGAGTTTTTCGACGTCCACTTCTCCTATATCGATGGAGACACATTGGAAGAGCGGTTTGTGACCGTTCCCGAACAGGGCAGTGGCAAATTGATTGCAGAAAGCCCTATGAACCCTGGGGTTTTGCATACCATCGCCACCAGCACCAGTGGCGTATTGGGTTTATATCGTCTGGAGATCCAGACCGCCGATGGCACCGGCAAGCTGAACATCTCAGGCATCGACTCCAACATGGCGGCCCGCGAGGCGTTGCGAGTTGCCTATGACTATTTCAAGGTTAATGCCCATCGCGTCAGCGCAGGCACCCAGGTTGGAGCGCACGATTTTCACGTCCACGCTGTGGCGTTGCACAATACCGGTCCGACCAAAACCATGACCCTGGCCGGTTTTATGGCCTTTTGCTCAGGAATTTTGGGCAAGCATCTCAAGAGCCAGATGGTTGTGCTGGGTGACATGAGCCTGAGTGGCCATCTCATCCCGGCTGGAAACCTGTCGGAGACCCTGCAAATTGCCTTTGATGCCGGGGCCACAAGGATCCTTCTCCCCGTGGCCAGCGTCGGTGACATCCCGACCGTTCCCGGAGAGCTGTTTGCCAGATTCCAGACATCCTTTTTCAGCGATCCGGTGGATGCGGTGTTCAAGGCGTTAGGCATCGAATAGGTCAATTTTTTATGTAACCGTTCACTCCCCCCCCATTTTCGGACCGGAAAATCGACCGAGTATGGAAGGGGATCTCCATTTAATGCCACCGCCATGACCGGCAAAGACGGCACGGACTCGCCCCTTCTACGCTTAGCGACCACATCAGCCAGGAACGGCCACGGCAAGACCTTCCGCTTGCGGCACGTTTCAATCACACCTGCCAATAAGGCGACCACCCGGCTCCCTTGATCGGTGCGCGTTCCGTAGCAGATGCGGCGATAAATCACCCAGTGCCGCAACAACCGCTCTGCCTCATTGTTGGTCATCGGCAAGAACGGGTCCGACAGGACCGCCCAGATGGCCTCCCAATCGTAGAGAAGCTCACGCGCCAGCGCACGCGTTTTTTCATGCGAAGAATCCGCGTGTTTCTGGCAGGCCAGTATGAAGCCACCCAAAAGGTCCCCATGAACCCGTCTCAGGTTGGTGGCTCCCGGAGGTTCTTCACGGGCTTTGTACACCGCTTCCCGCAATATTTTGAAGATCGCCAACACTTGCCCCCCAAATAGTCTTGCTTCGCCGTCCAAACTCTCCGAAAGGCCTTTGGCCTTGCGGTCCAAATGAGCTCGGATTGGGGCAATTTCGATGATGGGGAAGAACATCATGCCAAGTGCAGTAGAGGAAGCACCTTCCGGGTTATTCGGGGCGGTGCTTGGTTCTACGACCCGGCCTACGTGCGCTCTGGCAGTCGCAACAGCGACGAGCCAGTCAACCGGTACAACTCCCTCGGTTTCCGCCTTGCAAGAACTATCCCTTGATACTTTCATGCGCGCAGCGTGCCGTTGCCATGCTCCTCCAGCATATCACGCAAAACCCGCCACGCACCCTCCACGTCAAAGGCATCATTGGCCAGTTCCAGATCCAGCATTTCCGGGGATAGATAACTGTGAAATTTTTCGGTCTGTTTGTTGACCACCTGCCGTGCCAACTGCCCGGCAGCGGGTGGCCCGTTGGCAACCATTTTTTGCAGCGTCTCCATTGTCTCCCGTTCATCAACCCTGGGCAGCCGCAACAAGGCCCACTCCTGACCCGCCTTGAGCTGATAAAGCCGTAACCAGAAGAGCAGTGTATCCAGAATGCGATCCCCACACCACGGAAACAGAAGCAGATCCTGGCCATCCATCAGCAAACGGAGTCGGGAGAGGTTGCGTTGCTGGAAATGCGTACGTCCTTCCGCCAACAACTCCTGGGCTGTGGTATCCAGGTAGGGGGGAACCAGGACGGACTGGTACAACGCCCACATCTCCTGACGAACGGGATCTTGAATCACCCCGCCCTGACCACCAAATATGGGGGGAGCCCCTCCCCTGCCGGGATGCAAATCGATGGTACGGGTGGCTTCATCCACATGGCGCACAATCCAGCGTCGCCCGGCAAAGAGCAGTTGCTGCTCCTCTGCCAGGGGATAAACCACGGGTAAACTGCCCAGCGTTTTTCCTTCATGAAGCAGACGATACTCCTCGGGGGTATTGAAGGCGGCATAAAAGGAGTAGTGATTGACCAGAACCTCCCCTCGCTGTCCCAGCACCAGGGAACCATCGTGATCCTGCACAATCAAATCTCCTCCTGCCAACTCTCGCAACAACCGCTTGAAAGTGGCCGCATCCAAACCGGTAAACGGTCCATCGCCACACAGTATGCGCCATGCCTCTCCCGGTCGAATACCCCCCCGTTGCGCCAACAGCGAAAGAATTTGCTGAACCAGTGTTGAAAGGTGCCATCGCCCAGCGGGAGGTGGTTCCGTCCAGCGTCGGGAGATCAGTTGGATCATGGCCACGGCCTGGAACAGTCCCATGCGCAGCGCGTCTGAAATGTTGCTGCGGGGAGAGAGAGCCGGTTCCTGAATCACCATGCGCAACGTGGGGGATGATCCTCTGCGGCCAGACCGCCCCAATCGTTGTCGCAAGGATGCCACGGAGGGGGGGCAGCCTAATTGGGCCACGCTGGCGACCTGACCAATATCAATCCCCAATTCCAACGTTGAGGTGCAAATGGCTGTGGCAGGCCGCTCCCGGTCTTTCAGCAGGGTTTCCACCTCCTCTCGCAAAGACTTGGAGAGATTGCCGTGATGGGCCCAAAATTCATTGGGCAGGTTGGCATGCTCGCAACGTGTGCGCAATTGATCCGCCACCCACTCCACCCGATTGCGGGAATTGGCAAAGACCAAATGGGAGTCTCCACGCAGGAGACGAAACAGGAGATCGGCAATCGGCTGGCCTTCCTGTGCCTCGGCGCGTTCTCCAAACCGGAACCCGTAGAGCTTGACCCGGGCCGTCTGTCCGCCACTCGTCACCTGAATCAACTCGTTGGGCCAGGAGCCGTTCGGACGCAGGGATTTGGCAGCCATCGCCACATCCCCCAGGGTGGCACTCAAACCAATACGTGGCAGATGACGGCGCAACACCCACTCCAGGCGATGCAGCAATGATTGCACCTGTCTCCCCCGTTCCGTTCCGATGAAGGCATGCAATTCGTCCACCACCAGATAGCACAACGGTTGGAACAGGTGGAAGATCTGCTGCCCACGCGAGACAAACAGTGCCTCCAATGATTCAGGGGTGATGAGCAGTACACCACCTGGACGATCCAGGGCCTGTTTCTTGGTGTGAGACGACACGTCGCCATGCCTGCGGTGCAGGGGAATATCCATGGGCTCCAGCAAACCCTGCAGACGCTCAAATTGATCGTTGATCAGTGCCTTCAATGGACTGATGGCCAGCACCCGAAACCCAGGGGTGACCTCGGGCTGCTCCAGCAATCGGGTGGCAATGGGCAGAAAGGCTGCCTCGGTCTTGCCAGCGGCGGTTGGGGCGGAGATGACCACATCCCGATCCCCGGCCAGTATGGGCGCAATGGCCAGTTCCTGGACCTGATGCAAAGCTGTCCACCTCTGATCCCAGACCCAATGTTGCACCTGGGGATGCAGTCGGGTAAAGGCATGGGAGTCCATTGCCTCATTCTTACAATCGGAATTCATGGAAGTCGTCATCCCCGCATGCAGCGGCGATGGGGTGTTGGCTCTCCCCATCCGGCCATTGTTCCCTGTCTGAATCATCCTCCCTGGCAACAACCACCTCCCCCAACAGGGTGGTCCATGGCAGATCCGGTTTGTGTTCCAACACCGCCAGAAAATCCAAAAATGCCCGAATGGTATTGCGGGGTGTTTGAAAATAGGCATTGCCGATGCGTTTGGCGCAATGTTCCATGAAGGCGGTCAACGCCTGATCGGGAACCAGCCACTGTTCGCGGACACCGCCAGACTGAACCATGCGCAATTTGGTCAGCAGCACATACAGATCCTCGGGGGTCAATCCGGCCAGACGAATCACGGGACCGGAAAGGTCGTTGACACCGGCCTGTCTGGCAAAGCGGTTTTCCGCCAGACGACTTTCCAATGCCGGATAACTGAACAGACCTCTGCGGGTATCGGTGAGAAACTCTGGCGTGCCCCCCATCAAAAAGCCAAGCCCCTCGGCACTCCCTTGCAGACCGTCGTTGAGGATGCGCAGGATCTGCTCATAATTGCCGGTGCGCGCCTGGGTGTTGGCCAGTTTGTACAGGTTTACCATCTCGTCCAAGGTGACCAGCAACCCCCGGTAGCCCGCCAGACGGAGAAACCGTGCCATCAATTTCAGGTGATCATAGACACCGTCATCATCCACAATGGTGCGCACCCCCAGGGCTTTGCGTGCATCCGTCCGGGTGGCATATTCCCCTCGCAACCAGCGGACGGCATCCGCTTTTAACGACTCATTGCCGTCCTCATGACCACGCCAATAGGCAGCAATCACCTCGGCAAAGTCATAGCCCCCGACCAGTTCCGAGAGATGATCCAACTGGCTGCGAATGACCCGGTCCACCGGTTTGCCATGAGCAGTCGCCTCTTTGTTGGCCGTGGCAATAAACCTCTCCACCACGCTGGACATGGCACCCCCTTCCGACCTGGTTCGGGTTGCCAGACTGCGCATCCATTCGGCGTACAGCCCACGCGCCTGACCTTGCGTGCCGTGCAGACGACGGTCCGGATTGAGATCCGCATGGACGGTCACCAGCCCTTTTTCCAGGGCAATGGCACGGATCAGATTGAGAAAAAAGGTCTTCCCGGAGCCATAGGAACCGATGATGAAACGGATGGCCGATCCCCCATCCGCCACCCGCGTCAGATCTTGCAACAAGGCGTGCACCTCGTCAACGCGCCCGACCTGGATATGGTGAATACCCTGGCGAGGCACAACCCCGGCCCGCAACGACTGCAATATGGCATCCCGTTCTTTGGGTCTTATTTTGTCAACGTGGGACATACGCGCATCTCCTTGACGATTTCCATATCCACCTCCATGGGGTCATCCCCATCCAGCAGGGGGCTTCCACACAGAGCATAAGCCGCCTCATTGAGAATTTCCAAGGCACCGTCCGGAAACAACCCCAATTCACGGCATAATGCATCAAAAGCTTTTCGTTCCCAAACGATTTGTTCAGTCATGCGATGAAACAGACGCAGGTATTCTCCGTCCAGGCCCGCAACCCCCTCCAACCCGATTGGAGGTGACGGCACCACAGTGGCAGAGGATTCCTCCGGATCGGGATCACCGGCAAAAATATCCGAAAGCATTTTATGAACTTCAGCCGTATTGGCCATGGTTTCTGCCACCCGTCGGCCATCCAGACGAACCAATCCGGTTGTCTCGACACTTGGCGGTCGCGGCAGTGGATACTCTGGAGAGGGGGGACCATCGCCCAGAGAGACCACCGCCATTTCCTGATCGTGTCTGGAGAGTTGATGGGTATGCAGGTCGGCATGAAATTCCGACGATTGCAGCCCCAACAGGGGATATATTTTTGTCAGGACAGCGACATCCCCCGCATCGACAGAACCATCGACAGAGGCCAAAGAGATCAAAAATTGCGCCCATCCCCGCGCATCGGCAATCGATTTGCCGGTCAACCGCTTTTTCAAGCCAGTCAGACCGGGCTGGGCAATCAGCAACCACTCCAAGTGGGCAAGCAGACGTGCCCGCTCGTGAACAACCAAACCGCTTATTCCGTTGAGAAACGACAATAAATGCCGTCGTTTTGCCTCGGATACCGGTTTGCCGGCACCGGCCATGATGACTGACAGGTGCAGCAAAACGGCCACGTCCTGGAAAAGAGTGGAAGCGGTTATCACCCCTGGTTCCTGCAATCGGAAGAAGCACACTCGCCCATCCCACTGCATTGGCAAGGGAGTAAATCGCACGTCTGGCTCCAAGCCCACCAAAAATTTGTCCAGCAACTGGACAATGGTTACCATCTCCCGCTTGCTCACCTGGCCGGTTTTTTGAACTGGCCAGTGCTGCAACAATTCGGCAGAGGGGATGACCACCCGCTCCTGCTGTTGCAGGGCAGCAAGCAAAGGTTCCACAAAACGGCGCAGAGACTCTGCCCCCGCACAGGCCGGCAACAACGCATCTGGCAACCAGGCCATGGCAGGCAGGCTGCCAGCCATGCCGGGATTGCGCCCCAAAAAACGGCTGTATGGCTCCAACTCCCCCTCACACTTACCTGCCAACAGACGCAGATTTTCCAAGGGCTTGCGTATCACGCGCAGATCGGGCAGATCTGTTGTGATTTTCTGCTCCCGTCCCCCAAATCCACTACTGGCAGGACGATAGACAACTGCCAACCGTGTCTTATTGGGTTTGAGAAACAAGCCTTTCGGGAATAACTGCTGAAAATGTATATCAAAAAGATCCGAAAATTCCTTCCAGCAACGGGAAGCAGGCGTACGAAAATAGGTGTCGGGGTCCACGCACAACCAGGCCAGTGCCAGGGATGACGAAATGGGCTGACCACTGGCCACAACCCTCCCCAATTGGACAAAGGTTCCGAATATTTCCCCATCGGCAACAAACCGACCAGGCGTGGGCATGGGGGGCTCCATCCCATCCTGTACCATCAGAAAAGTCAACAGGCTGGTTGCATAATGACGAAATGAGGAGTTGCCCCCATAAATGGCCAACAGGCGGTTCACCTCCTGCACCAGCAGGTGGCGTTCTCCCCTCTCTGCGGTCGGCTTTTCTCCCGCTGCCAGCAATCGATATTCCAACCCATAGTAGTAAAGAAATACGTAACCGATGTTGGTCTCAGGAGCAGACGCACCATCCGCCAGCCATTCCAGATAGGCCGCACGGGATTCCGGGGACAAGGTGGCGTAGGAAGGCCAATAGGTCAGGTGGAGACCCGCCCGGTCTGGTTGTGTGTTATGCACCGCAAGTTGCGGCTGAATCAGTGCCGGTTCCACAGAGGGTGTTTGATGCATGGTGAACGGGGAATGCGGGTGCTGACCGACATATACCATGCCCATGGGAATGGTATAGTTTCCCACTTGAACGGGAGATCCTGGCGGGCACCAGTATCTTTCCACCTGTGTGGATATTTGCTGGGCCATCTCCTGCTCCGTTTGGAAAATGTGACCCATCATCTCTGGCCGACCAGAAGAGATGGAGACAATAACTCTGTTGAAATCCAGTTGGACGGGTTGCGTGATCGATTGGCTACGGGAAACACGATCTTTTTTGGCAATTTTCCATCTGTAGATGAGATAAACAAAACCCAAAAAAATCATGTATTCCATCTCAAGAGACTCCTGGAAAAATATAATTCAGGCGTGTTCCTTTCGTTTCATAATAGTTGTCATGGTACAACAAATGGGCAAACGGGTATTTGAAAGCTATTATTTAGTGCCTGACAAAAATTTTTTAACACACTGATTTTCAATATATTTTTGTTGATTTTTGCTGGTGAAGTTGATATAATCACAGCAGAATGATAAAAGGCGTTAAT
>JAMOBH010000349.1:0-5914 GCA_039908085.1 Magnetococcus sp. YQC-5 | reverse complement strand
GGTGAACCGCCTCCCCAGACCCCTCCACCCTTTTTTTTTAATAATTATTAAAAAAAAAAGAGGGGGTTTGGGGGATTCATCCCCCAAGGTTTTGCCTTTGACTTTGCCTTTGACTTCAGCCCGAAGGGCATCCTGATCCTATGAATGCCATGATCCTGGCCGCCGGTTTGGGGAAACGACTCCGACCCCTCACCGATACAATCCCCAAACCCATGGTGGAGGTGGGAGGCCGTCCTCTCCTGGAACAGACTCTGATTCAGTTGTCTGATCTGGGTTTGGATCGGGTGGTGATCAATGTCCATCATCTGGCCGAACGGATCATGGACCCCATCGGCGATGGCTCCTCCCTGGGCGTGCGGGTGGTCTGGTCCAAAGAGGACTCACTGCTGGATACCGGAGGCGGGGTGTGCAATGCCTTGCCGTTATTGGGTCATGACCCTTTTTTGGCTGTCAATGGCGACGTGGCTTGGTGGATGGATCTGCGTCCCCTGATTGCTGCGTTTGACCCGGATTCCATGGATGCCTTGCTGGGCTTGGTCCCTGCTCCTGGTGATCCTTCGGAAACTGGAAAACAATTCGATTTTGTCCTGGAAGATGACTTAGGGAGGTTGCGTCGGGCCGGAAAGGAAACCAAAGGCCATGTTTATTCTGGCATACAAATTATGACCCCAATGGCTTTGACCCCTTATCCCGTGTTACCATTTTCCTTGAACCGTTTTTATGACGACGCCATGGCCAGAGGACGCCTCTTCGGGATGCCCCTGGTTGGCTTTTGGGCGGATATTGGCACACCGGAAAGGCTGACCGCCGCGCGTGGCGCGTGGAAAAACCGGTTTGCATTCGAAAAAAGGGTTGGCATATAAAGATCCAGGGTTTATTGACTGACTAACAAAGGAACGATGGCGATGGATTATACCCAGGCGCGAGTCAACATGGTCAAATCACAAGCGGTCCCCAATCTGGTCCGCGATCCTGCCCTGCTGGCAGGACTTATGAAGGTTCCCAGGGAGGAGTTTGTCCATTCCACCCGGAAGGAAGTGGCTTATGCAGATATTCCCATTCCTTGGAACGATACCGGGCGACGCTCTTTGACGCCCTTGCAGACGGCTTGGATGATCCAGGCCCTGGAGGTCAAAGAGGGGCATCGGGTGTTGGTGATTGGAGCTTCCAGCGGGTACGAGGTTGCTCTTTTGCGTGCCATGGGTGCTTCGGTCTACGCCTTGGAAGTGGATCCAGACTTGGCGGCGCGAGGCGCGATGCTGACCGGTTCCGACCAGGTGTTCTGGCAGGTCGGTCCCTTGAACGAGGGGTGGCATGCCGAGGGGGAGACTCAAACAGGGCGGTTCGATGCCATTCTGATCTGTGGCGCGGTTCCAGCCATTCCAGCCAAGGCGTTGGGGCAGTTGCAGGGGCATGGTGTGATGGCGGTAATCATCGGACAAGAAGGGGATGTGGTCATGCAAGCCGTGCGTATCCGTGGTGGCGGCTTTGGCATGGAGTCCCTGTTTGACACCGTGGCACCCGTATTGCCTGGATTTACATCCGGGCAGGCCTTTCAGTTGTAGTCCCCATGCTTGGAGGATGACACTGCCGTGAGTCTGATCGTACAAAAATATGGTGGAACTTCTGTTGGTTCCTTGGAACGGATACGCAATGTGGCTGCCAAGGCCGTAGCAGCCTTTCGCTCCGGGCATCAGGTGGTCGTGACCGTCTCTGCCATGGCAGGCGAGACCAACCGTCTGGTGGCTTTGGTGGAGGATCTCTCCGGCGGGGCCTACAGCAAGCGGGAATACGACGTGGTGGTGGCTACCGGAGAACAGGTCTCCACAGGTCTGCTGGCCATTGCCATCGAGGCCATGGGCGTGCCAGCCCGTTCCTATCAGGGGTGGCAGGTCCGTTTCATGACCAATTCCGTTCACTCCAAAGCCCGCATTCAGGATGTGGAAGCCGCACGGATTCTTCAGGATCTTGCGGCAGGTTGTATTGTGGTGGTGGCCGGTTTTCAGGGCGTGGATGAGTCGGGCGCGATCACGACCCTGGGTCGGGGGGGGTCGGATACCTCGGCGGTGGCCCTGGCTGCTGCTCTCAAGGCGGATTATTGCGATATTTATACAGATGTGGATGGTGTCTATACCACAGATCCCCGTGTGGTGCCCAAGGCACGCAAGCTTTCTCGTATCAGCTATGAGGAAATGTTGGAGATGGCCTCCCTGGGGGCCAAGGTGTTGCAAACCCGCTCGGTGGAATTGGCAAAAAAATATGCGGTTCCAGTGCGGGTACTCTCTTCTCTGGAAGAGGGGACAGGAACCCTGTTGACCGAAGAGGATGATCTCATGGAACAAGTCGTGGTTTCCGCAATTGCTTTCAATCGGGATGAAGCCCAGATCACCGTCCTGGGTGTTCCCGACAAGCCTGGGGTGGCGGCCCTGATTTTCGGCACCCTGGCCGATGCCAATATCAATGTGGATATGATCATTCAGAACATATCTGCCCGCAGTGGTGAGACAGATGTCACCTTCACCGTGAGCAAGGGGGATTTCAAACAGGCTCTTACAGTTCTGCGGGAGCCTGTGACCCAGATCGGGGCCAAGGATTTGTCCGGCGATGCCGATATCGCCAAGGTATCGGTCGTTGGGGTGGGAATGCGTTCCCATTCCGGGGTGGCCCAGCGCATGTTCAAGGCCTTGAGTGCCGATGGTATCAATATCCGCATGATTTCCACCTCGGAAATCAAGATTTCGGTGGTCATCGACGAAAAATACATGGAACTGGCGGTTCGTTCCCTGCATCAGGCCTTTGAATTGGACAAGGAAATCGGTGATCATGTCAGAGACTGACCCTGCCAAAATCGGCAAAAGTGCGGTTTCAAGCCGTCTCAAGGTGCCCAAAACACCTGTGAGGGCTGACGAAATGTTGGTCTTGTATGACACCACTTTGCGTGACGGGTCGCAAAGTGAATCCGTACAGTTTTCCCTGGAAGACAAGCTGCGCATTGCCCGGCGGCTGGACTTGTTGGGCGTGGATTGCATCGAGGGGGGGTGGCCTGGTGCCAATCCCAAGGATCAGGCCTTTTTCGCCCGCGTCAAGGACTTGAGGCTGGAAAACAGTCGCATCGCGGCCTTTGGTTCCACCCGTCGGGCACGGGTTGCGGTGGAACAGGATGAAGGCATCCGGGGACTTCTGGATGCCGGAACTTCTGTAATCACCATTTTCGGCAAGGCTTGGACCCTTCATGTCACCCGTGTCTTGGGTATCAGCCTGCAAGAGAATCTCGACCTGATTACCGACTCGATTCGTTATCTCAAAGAACGGACCGACTGCGTTTTTTTTTGATGCCGAACATTTTTTTGATGGCTACAAGGCCGATGCCGATTATGCCATGAAGGTCTTGCTCGCAGCACGGGATGCGGGAGCGAATGGTTTGATTCTCTGTGACACCAACGGGGGTTCCTTGCCAAGTGAAGTGGGGCGCATCGTGGCTCAGACCGCCCTGGCCGGGACTCTGTTGGGCATTCATTGTCATAACGATGGTGGCTTGGCTGTGGCCAATACCTTGGCCGCAGTCGAGTCGGGGGTCACGCATGTCCAGGGCACCATCAATGGCCTGGGTGAACGGTGTGGCAATGCCGATTTGAGCGTGGTCATTCCCAATCTGGCTCTCAAAATGGGACGTGCCACCAGAATGGGAAAGGAGGGGTTGGTCAATTTGACCGGGGTCAGTCGGTTCGTGGATGAGATGTGCAATCGCTCGCCGCAAAAAAACCAGCCGTTTGTGGGGGTTTCGGCTTTTGCACACAAGGCGGGTATACACGTCTCGGCCATTCTCAAGGATCCGGTCACCTATGAGCATATCGTACCTGAACAAGTTGGGGCACAGCGGCGTATCTTGTTGTCCGATCAGGCTGGCCGGAGCAATCTGGTGTACAAGTTGCGGGAGTATGGCCTGGACAATGTGGACCCGGATGATCCGCGCTTGAAAGATTTATTGAGTGAGATCAAAGAAATGGAGTTTCGCGGCTACCAGTTTGACGCAGCCGAAGCCTCTTTTGAACTCCAGGTCCGTCGTGCCCTTGGGCAGTTGCCTGTTTATTTCAAGGATCAAAGTTATCGGGTAATCGATCACCGTAGTGTGGAGCAACAGGACTCAAGGGTCGTGAATGCCGAGGCTACGCTCAAGTTGCTGGTGGGTGGAAAACGTGTGCATGCCATCCGGGAGGGGAATGGGCCGGTGGATGCCCTGTATACGGTTCTGCGTCACACATTGGAATGGTATTATCCTTCCATCAACACCGTGACACTGGTGGATTACAAGGTACGAATTCTGGGAGGTTCTGCTGGTGGCAGTTCTGGAACCGGAGCCAAGGTGCGCGTTTTGATCGAGTGGCAGGATGGGGAACGGACCTGGGGGACGGTGGGGGTGTCGGAACGGATCATCGAGGCTTCCTATGTGGCCATGACAGATGCGTTGATTTACAAGCTTTACAAGGATGGGGCACCGCCTGCGGCTTAAATCAGGAATTAATCAAATCGGCAAAAGGGATCATAATAATGATGAAGAAAATCGAAGCGATCATCAAACCGTTCAAGCTGGATGACGTGAAAGAGGCACTCGCCGAAGTCGGCATCCAGGGCATCACCGTGACCGAAGTGCGTGGGTTTGGCCGCCAGAAAGGACATACCGAGTTGTATCGGGGGGCCGAGTATGTGGTCGATTTTCTGCCAAAACTGAAAGTCGAAGTGGTCCTGGAGGATGATCGGGTGGATCAGGCCGTAGAGGCCATTGAACGGGCTGCGCGCACAGGTCGCATTGGTGATGGCAAGATTTTTGTCACGCCCGTGGAGCGTGTCATCCGTATTCGTACCGGCGAACGTGATGCCAATGCCTTGTAAGGTGCATGTATCGCCCCAGCTTCATGGCTTACCTTTGGGGCAGGTGTTCGCCCTGCGTCGGGCATGAAAGGCGGACGGGAACTCGGCAGGCGGTTTGGCCCAGGAGAACTCATCTTTGCGCAGGGCGAACCGGCGCGTTGCATGTTCGTCATCCAGAAGGGCCGGGTTGAAATCGTCATGGAGTCAGAGTTTGGCCCGCGTCATCTGAACACCTTGACCGAAGGGGATTTTTTCGGCGAAATTTCGTTGTTTGCCCGGCGTGCCAGGTTTGCTACCGCGCGTGCGGTCACCGAGGTTCGCGTGTTGCAACTGGACGAAAAAACCTTCCTGAGTCGTTTGCATCAGGATCCCTCCTTGGCATTTCGCCTGATTCGTCAGTTGGCCCGGCGCATATATGAGCAGGACCACGAATTGATGCGGGATTACGCCCACGAGACAGAGACCTGTCCCATTACCGGGTTTACCAGTTACATTGATCTGGCCCATTTTCTGGATGGAGAGGTGAAACGGGCCAGGCGTTTGCGTCAGACCATGGCATTCGTCATCCTGGATGTCGATGATTTTTCCAAGATCGTGGAGCGGTTTGGAGAAGGAGCCGGGGAACTGGTCTTGAAGCGTCTGGCTCTGGTGTTGCAAGAACAGCTTCGCAGGAGTGACCTTGCAGGGCGGTTTGGCGAGGATCGGTTTGGGGTGTTGTTGTATGAAGCAGATGGTGCGGCGGCAGTGCAAGTGTGTGAAAAAGTTCGTACTGTTTTTTCTGCCTGGCGTTTTGAGTTGGAAGAGAAGGTGTTTACTGTTACGTTGACCTGCGGGGTTGCGATTTTTCCAGAACACAATCAATCCGTCCTTTTGAATCAGGCGGCTTTCAAGGCCATGTTGCAGGGCAAGGCAAGCGGAAAAAATCGTGTGATTCTGGCGGAACCAGGCATTGATGGGTTGAAAATGGTTTGATTGGGGTGGCATTTCACGGCACAGAGGGACAGTTTGAGTCATTTGAATCTTTCGAAAAAAAATCAAGACCTGG
>JAMOBH010000348.1:0-5919 GCA_039908085.1 Magnetococcus sp. YQC-5 | reverse complement strand
TAATTAATATTATTCAATATCAAAACTTTTATCGTCTTCAATTACAGCACTTTCCTGTTAACTATTGATAATATCTTATTTTTTAACAACCAGCACCACACCGTAAAAAAAATCATAAGATCTATGGCGTAGTTCAGTCATCATTCAAAACAAATCAATTGTTCCCCTACTCCTGCACGGCATACACCTTGGGCGGATTTTCCAAGGTATAAATCGTCCATTTTTCCTGTGCCCCCGGCATGCCGGGCACTCCAGTAGGCATGCCGGGCAAAGCGATACCGGGAATATTCGGTTTTTCCGTCAGCAACCGTTGCAGAACATTCAAAGGCACATGACCCTCCACCACATATCCCCCAATCTTGGTGGTGTGACAGGAATCCATCTCCTTGGCCACCCCAAGCGAACGTTTGATCGGATCCATATCCATCACAGATTCAACCTCCACTTGAAACCCTTGCTCCTTGAGAAAATCCACATAACCCGCGCAACATCCGCAATAGGGCGATTTATAGACCGTGGCCTTTGCCCCAACCCTGGGTGGCACAGCACCCGGCTGCTCTCCTTGCGACCGATACCAAGTACCCACCCCAGCCAGGGCCACCAGCAAACCGATCCCGGCAAACCATGATTTCCGATGATTCCAAGTCATTTCTCTCTCCACTCCCCGCCCAATGTCTCTCCACTCCGTTACCAGGAAACCATTTAAATAGTCTTTCAATAATTATTTGATGCTTTTCATCTATCCCCACCCGTGGCTGTCACCCCTGGAGTCCACTTGACAGCATGGTTCCTTCTCTCCCCAAATCATGTGTCCATATAAACGTATACTGAAATCAAAATGGCACACTCATAAAAAGGGCCTTAAAGATGCTTGATTATATATTTGTTTAAGCGCATATTAGAGACTGCTAAAATATCAACCTCACAACCAGGAGTTTTTTGACATGAAACAGACCTCTGCCCCAACCATGGGAACCTTTGAACGTTTGTTGAGCCTGTGGGTAGCCCTTTGCATCATCATCGGCGTACTCCTGGGCCATTACTGGCCCACTTTTTTCCAAATCGCCGGACGCATGGAAATCGCACAAATCAATCTGCCCGTGGCACTCCTGATCTGGCTGATGATCGTACCCATGTTGTTGAAAATCGACTTTCAGACCCTGCCACAGGTCGCCGCCCACTGGAAAGGAGTCGGCGTCACCCTGTTCATCAACTGGGGCGTCAAACCCTTTTCCATGGCCGCTTTGGGATGGCTCTTCATCGCCCACTGGTTCCGCCCGCTGCTGCCACCCGACCAGATCGATTCTTATATCGCCGGCTTGATCCTGTTGGCTGCCGCACCTTGCACAGCCATGGTCTTTGTCTGGAGCCGCCTGTGCGACGGCGACCCCAATTACACCCTGGCCCAGGTGGCCCTCAACGACGTGATCATGGTCTTCGCCTTCGCCCCCCTGGTGGGCGTGTTGCTGGGCATTTCCGCCATTACCGTTCCATGGGATACCTTGGCCCTCTCTGTAGGATTGTACATCGTCGCACCCCTGACTGCGGCTCAAGCATGGCGTCATATGTTATTGCGCTCCAAGGGTCAGGCCGGATTGGACTTGATGCTCAAACGTCTCAATCCCCTCTCCCTCTTCGCCCTGTTGACCACCCTGGTCTTGCTGTTCGGCTTTCAGGGAGAACGCATCCTGGCCCAACCCTTTGTCATTCTGTTGCTCGCGGTGCCGATCCTGATTCAAGTCTACTTCAACGCTGGTTTGGCGTATCTGCTGAGTCGCCAATTGGGCGTGGCCCACAACGTGGCTGCCCCCTCGGCCCTGATCGGTGCCAGCAATTTTTTTGAATTGTCTGTAGCCGCCGCCATTGGCCTGTTCGGTTTCGAATCCGGTGCCGCCCTGGCCACAGTCGTCGGCGTCCTGGTGGAAGTCCCGGTCATGCTCTCCGTGGTTGGCATCACCATGAAAACACGAGCCTGGTATCAGGCTTCATGACCTCTGAGTCACCCCGATCCCTTGAGTAAATGGTGATACAACAAACTCGGAAACATGAGCGTGAATTCATGGCGACCAATCTTGACTTTGTCGCCGTCAAACAACTCTTGCTCCCTGTTTCCGAGTTCATGACCATTGACCACCACCCCATTGGTGGACTGCAAATCTTGAAGAAAATATTGACCCGCTTCTCCGAAACGAACTTTGGCATGACGTGTCGAGATGGCTTCATCCCCCATCATGATGTCATTCTCCAATCCACGCCCAACGGTTAGCGTTTCCTCGCCATTTTCTTCTGACCGTTCTGGTCGAATCAACGGATAAATGGAGCGTCCCATCACCTTGAGTTGCATGGCGTTCGGGCCATCGGTAATATCCGGCAGAAAACCTTGCGTGATTTCGGGATTGGGTCCAGAACTGCGAATGCCATACCCTCGAAACACCCCGGAACCCACCAGACTCGGATGTCGCATGAGCTGAGTGAAAATGTCTTCGTCATGCTTGACCGCATACTCCTTGAGGGCCTTGTAATTCGCCTGACCAAGGGCATTGACCAATTGTCGAATCCACACTTGCGGTTTGATCCCCTGCAAGCGCAAATACAAGGCACTGGGAGCCAGCAAAAGAAAACGGAAGCGTCCAAAACCAACAAAGTCCCCTTCGCGCAATGTGGTTTCCTGATCAATGGGCCGGTTGTTGACATAGACCGGATTGGAGCCTCCCAAAGAACGTAACCGGAAACGATTGCCTCTGGTGACATGAATCACGGCCTGAGTTCTGGAAATTGCATAATCAGGCAGCACGAAATCGTTTTCGTCAATACGACCCACAGTGAACGATTGCACGCCATCCACTGCCAAATCAGGTTTATAAAAAACATACACGACCTCTGCCAGATGACTGGAATAGGATGGAGCTTGATCCAATGCATCTGGTTCAAAACGAACGGTTTCAATGGCACTGCTTGTGGAAGGGGTGATTTTGCCGCGCAAAACCGATTCCCCGACCAACACCCAGTGTCCGAGCAGACGAATAAAGGCCTGCTCGGTGATGTCCCTGGCCAATAGAGTCAAGACGCGATAATTCAGCCTGCCGCCTTCACCGAGCAAATCGCGAACACTGGTCAAGGAAGTGAGCAAGGGCATGATTGCATCCAATGGGTGTTGTTACCAATACGAAAATTTTTGCCAAAGCATACCACAGAACCGATTTGAAATCGACTCTGAATGCAAGCAAAAAATGTGATGACTTGCAACAGAGGCAACTCATGGATTATGGTCACTCCCACGTCATCTGGTGACGATCTATCAAAAGGCTCCCGTAATTTTGCTCCAAGGAGAATGAATCCATGCTTGAAGCCTATCGCCAACATGTTGCAGAACGCGCCAAACAAGGGGTTCCACCCCTGCCTTTGAACAGCCAGCAAACGGCTGAAGTGACCAAGCTGCTGCTTGATCCACCAGCCGGAGAGGCGGAGTTTTTGAAAAATCTGCTGGTCAATCAAGTCCCGCCTGGAGTGGATGATGCTGCCAAAGTCAAGGCCGAATTCCTCGACAATGTGGCTTCGGGAAAACTCAGCTGTTCATCCATTGACCGCAAGGAGGCTGTGCGCTTGCTGGGCACCATGATTGGCGGATTCAATGTACTCCCGCTGATCAACCTGTTGGACAATGCGGAACTGGCAGATGCGGCTGTTGATGCCTTGTCAGGCACTCTGATGATTTATGATGCCTTTGACACCCTGGCCAACAAGGCCAAGACCAATGCCAACGCCAAACAAGTGATGCAAAACTGGGCCGATGCCACCTGGTTCACCTCGCGCCCCCCCATGCCGGAAGAAATCACGGTTACGCTGTTTCAGGTGGCAGGTGAAACCAATACAGATGATCTTTCGCCCGCATCCGAGGCCTGGAGCCGTCCAGACGTACCGGTCCATGCTCTTTCCATGCTGGTGACCCGTCAGCCCGGTTCTCTGGAAACCATTGCGAACCTCAAGCAGAAAGGTCATCCTCTGGCCTATCTGGGCGATGTGGTTGGCACGGGTTCTTCCCGCAAATCGGCTGTCAACTCCCTTTTGTGGCACATTGGACAAGACATTCCTCATGTCCCGGCCAAGCGGACGGGTGGTGTGGTCATTGGCAGCACCATTGCTCCGATCTTTTTCAACACGGCCGAAGACTCAGGCATGCTGCCCATTCAATGCGATGTCAGTGCCTTGAAAAATGGTGATGTTGTGACCATCAACACCAAAGAGGGCACCATCAGCCGTGACGGAGCTGTAGTGGTTCGTTTCAGCCTCAAGCCTGACACCCTCCCGGACGAAATGCGTGCTGGTGGTCGTGTCAATCTCATTGTGGGACGCAAGCTCACGGCCAAGGCCCGTGAAGCACTGGGAATGGCTCCCTCGACGCAGTTTTTGGCTCCAGAGAATCCCCCGGATACCGGAAAAGGCTACACCCTGGCACAAAAAATCGTCGGCAAAGCTGTCAACAAAACGGGTGTGCGTCCTGGCGAATATTGCGAACCCACCATGACCACGGTTGGTTCCCAGGATACCACGGGGCCAATGACCCGTGACGAAATCAAGGAACTGGCCTGTCTGGGTTTTTCGTCCGATTTTGTGATCCAGTCCTTCTGTCACACGGCGGCCTATCCAAAGCCGGTGGATGTCCAAACCCACAAGAGCCTGCCGCAATTCATCTCGGAACGGGGCGGTGTGGCCTTGAAGCCGGGTGACGGGATCATTCACACCTGGCTCAACCGTATGTGTCTGCCGGATACGGTGGGAACAGGTGGCGACTCGCATACCCGTTTTCCCATTGGCATTTCGTTTCCGGCTGGATCTGGACTGGTGGCGTTTGCTGCGGCCACGGCTGCCATGCCTCTGGTCATGCCGGAATCGGTTCTGGTTCGTTTTACCGGATCCATGCAGCCGGGCATCACCTTACGTGATCTGGTCAATGCGATTCCCTATGTGGCCATTCAAAAAGGTTTGTTGACTGTCGAAAAGGCGGGCAAGAAGAACATCTTTTCCGGTCGGATTCTGGAAATCGAAGGTCTGCCTGATCTCAAGGTGGAGCAGGCGTTCGAGCTGTCCAACGCCTCGGCAGAGCGTTCTGCGGCGGCCTGCACCGTGTTGTTGAACAAGGAGCCGGTCATTGAATATCTCCGTTCCAATGTCACCTTGTTGAAAAGCATGTTGCACCAGGGTTATCAAGCCCAAACAGCCATCAAGAAGCGGATTGCGGCCATGGAGGCCTGGATTGCCAATCCGGTTCTGCTGCAACCTGACAAGGATGCCGAATATGCGGCGGTGGTGGAGATTGATCTTGACCAGATCAAGGAACCCATTCTGGCCTGTCCCAACGACCCGGATGATGTCAAGCTGTTGTCTGCGGTTGCCGGAACCACCATTGATGAAGTTTTCATCGGTTCCTGCATGACCAACATTGGTCATTTCCGTGCCACGGCCAAAATCCTGGATGGTCAGCCTCCGGTTCCTGGTCGTTTGTGGCTGACGCCTCCGACCCGCATGGACGAACTGCAACTCAAATCCGAGGGGATGTACAGCACCTTTGGCAAATCCGGTGCCCGGATGGAAATTCCTGGTTGTTCCTTGTGCATGGGCAATCAGGCGCGGGTGAAGGACAACACCACTGTGGTTTCCACTTCCACGCGCAACTTCAACAATCGCATTGGTACGGGTTCCAAGGTCTTCCTGTCGTCTGCCGAAGTGGCGGCGATTGCCTCGCAACTGGGTCGTTTGCCCAGTGTGGATGAATACTTGACCATCATGAGCGAACGGGTGACACCCAAGTCGAGCAATGTGTACAAGTATCTGAATTTCAACGAAATACCGAACTACGAACAAACCGGCGGCGCGTAATCCCCCCTCAATAAAAAAAATTAAAAAAAAAGGGTGGAGGGG
>JAMOBH010000031.1:0-27035 GCA_039908085.1 Magnetococcus sp. YQC-5 | reverse complement strand
CCCCCCCCCCCCCCCCCCCCCCCCCCCCCCCCCCCCCCCCCCCCCCCCCCCCCCCCCCCCCCCCCCCCCCCCCCCCCCCCCCCAAGGTTTTGATTTTTTTATTCACGTTTGAATTTCAACCAGTGTGATATCATCTTTATTGCATGATGTTTTGCAAAAGAGTTGAAGTTGGTTTAATATTCCGTCCAAAGGATCCCCATGAACGGCATGATTGGCAAGAAATTTTTGCAGGCGAGCCATGCCGAATGGTTCTGCATCCGGCGAGAGAGCTTCGATTATGCCATCTGTAAAAATGTAAAATTTATCACCTGGATCCAGTTGCAGATGCCTTTCCGAAATGTTGAGATCAAATATATAATGGATGCCAAGGGGCAACAATTGGGAGTGGAAGTGAAGAATTTGACCATTTTTTTTGAAACAAAGACAATCGAGCATTCCGGCATTCAAAAGCACAGCATTTTGGCGTGGTGCATCCAGCTCGATAATAGATGCCGCAAAAAAAATCCCAACTGGAAGTCTGATATTTAATTGGTTGTTGATTTCTCGTAATATATTTTTTCCGGCTGTTCCCTGGTCAACCAGTATTTGGAATACGGAAGCCACCAAGGGGCCACCGACGGCTGCGGGAAGACCGTGCCCGGTAAAATCGCCCAACAGTATGATCTGTCTGCCATCTGGGGTAAAGGATGACAGCAGCATATCTCCAGAAGTGTTTTCAACGGGTGATATCAGATAACGTAAATGGCGTTCGTCAATATGGTCGGCTGAACGCATTTTAAGAATAATGCTCTCAATCAACTCTCGTTCGTCTTTCAGTAACAGGTTTTGCTCTTCGATGATCTGTGCTGCTTCCCGCAAGGCCAGATGGGTTTTGAGTCTTGCCAATACAATGGTTTGATTGACAGGTTTTATGATATAATCCACGGCCCCCAACGCCAATCCGATTCCTTCATATTCTTCTTCTTTCAGGGCTGTAACAAAAATGATCGGAATATTGCGCGTTGTTTCGTTTTCCTTTAATAATTTGCAAATGGCATAGCCATCCATATCAGGCATCACCACATCCAACAAAATGATATCTGGATTCTGGCTGATGGCCAGTTTAACGGCTTTTTCTCCACGGGTAGTGAAGCGTATGTGATAATCTTTTTGCAGCAGTGCGGCCAGAACCTGAACATTGAGCGGTTCATCATCCACGATCAAAACAGTTGGTAATTTTTTAGATTCTGTCGTACTCATTTTCAAGTCTCACTTTTAGCAAAGTATAAAGAATGATGACAAGCCGTGTCTTGATTGAATTTATGATTTGAGTATATTGATTATGGCTGTCAGAGATTCCACGCCAGATTCAAAGTCAAGATTGGTGATGGCAAGGTCCAACTGGAGCCGTTGCGCATCCGGGACGCAGCCCTGGAGTCGTCTGGAGAGTGGAAGCCAGGCATCGACTGCCGTGAACTCACCACTGTGCAAACGAACCAGGAAACGGGACAAATCGTCCACCAGGGATGCATGATTGACAGAAGACGATTCAGGGGAATCATTCAAAGGCAGCTTGGCTACTACTTCGATATTGATGGTTTCCAGTGGGGTCAAGCCATCAAGAACCAGCGACAAGTGGGTTTGCAGCTGTTTCAGTGCTGGATTGAACGGTTCTTGAGTGCTGCCATGCAGGGCCATTTCAACATCGAGAGCGGCCTGTGCCAACTGGGTGGCGGAAATGTTGCCTGCCACTCCCTTAATCCCATGAACCAGTTGTTTGACACCTTGAAAATCTTCGTCTGTCACGAGTTGTGTCAACCGATGATTGAAGTCGGCATATCGGGTTTTGAAGTTAAGCAGTAAACGCCGCAAGAGGAGGGTGTCGCCATTCAACCTTTCGATAGCGTCATGGATGTCGATTCCTGGCAGATCAGGGAAAGAAACAGGATCTTTCAACGCTGTTGTGTCATGTTGCGACTCGACAGCATCACCGACCCCTGTGTATTGACCGGGCTTGCAACAAGCCAGTAGTGATGCGAACAGATGGTGTATCTTGAAAGGCTTGGTGATATAATCGTTCATCCCCAATTTTTGACAGCGATCTTTTTCCACCGTCAAAGCGTGTGCGGTCATAGCGATAATGGGTAGCTGCTCCTTTGAAAAACGTTCTCTCAACTGGCGGGTTGCCTCGTAGCCATCCATTTCTGGCATCTGCAAATCCATCAGAATCACGTCGAAAGCCGGGAGATCGTCCCCACACAGGGCCAAAGCCTCTTTGCCGTTGTTGGCCCGTGTTGTCACCATCTGCACTTTGTCCAGGACAGCCTGGACCACTTCCCAATTGATGTCATGGTCTTCCACAACCAGTACGCGCAGGCCATGCAATAAGTCTATATGCCCATCGAGATCAGATGGTGGCTCCAGCTTGCTGGTCAGTGTCGGCGACTGTTTTTCAAAAAAAACTGAAAAAGTGAAGTTGCTGCCATGCCCCAGCCTGCTTTCCACAGAGATGACCCCACCCATCAATTCCACTATACGCTTGGAAATGATCAATCCCAATCCAGTGCCTCCATAGTGTCGCGTGGTGGAAGTATCGGCCTGTTGGAAGGGTTGAAACAACTTTGCCATTTGTTCTTGTGATATGCCGATGCCTGTATCCTTGACTGAAAATCTCAGATGACACGATTCACCATGCTGCGAGACTGTGTTCACACGCAGCATCACCTCGCCTGAATGGGTAAACTTGACGGCGTTACTGCCCAGATTCACGAGTACTTGTTGCAAGCGCAGAGGGTCGCCAAGTAAAGTTTTTGGAATATTCACAGGGATATCAAGTAGGAGTTTGATCCTTTTTTCCATCGCTTTCAGGGAGATGATGCCAGATACTTTTTCCAGCACCTCATCCAGATTGAACGGAATACGTTCAAGCTGCATATGACCGGCTTCAATTTTGGAAAAATCCAGAATGTTGTCGATGATGCCCAACAGGGAGTGTCCTGCTGACATGATTTTGCGCATGTAGTCCTGTTGAAGGGGGGGTAAATCGGATTCTTCCAGTAATTGTCCGAGACCGATGATGGTGTTCATTGGGGTACGAATTTCATGACTCATATTTGCCAGGAATTCGCTTTTGGCGGCATTGGCATGTTCTGCTGCTTCCTTGGCGAGCAGAACGGCATTGGTGTCCAAGTGATGTTGAATAATTCGCCAAGCCCCTTCCAGGTATCGTTCCAGTTGTTCTGCATCCAGATCGTCATAAGCATCTTGTTTGTTGGCGACCCCCATCAGTGCCACCACATCGCCCATCTGCAATAAGGGAACACTCATAAACCTTTGAATGCTCAGATGACCATCAGGCATGTCATGTTTGGGAAGTTCACAATTATCGTAATCATTCACCAGTAAACGCTGCTGATGTTGTACGCTATATCCGAACAGGGCCATTTTTTCGTAGGGAATCTCAAAGGATTTATTGGGCACTGCGCATTGATTCATGACTTCTGATGACCATGCGCGAACATATATAGTTTTTTTCGGCGACTCCACGCTGGCAAAGAAGGCCTGACGGCTCTCTGTCAATTGACAGGCAGCGGCTACCGTCGCCTGGGACAATTGTTCCACCGACACATCATGCATGCTATTGAGGTCAAGAAGCAATTCCTTGCACAAACCATCTTTCTGGTAGTGACGTTCGATTTTTTTCTGTTCGGTGATGTCGTGAATCTGGGCGACAAAATGCAACGGTATCCCTTCTGCTGTACGTACCACAGAGCCACTAAGAAGAACCCATATCCATCTGCCATCCTTGTGGATGTAACGTTTTTCCATATGGTAATGGGCAATCTCGCCAGATATAAGTTTTTGCGCATAAGCCAGATCTTCTTGCAAATCGTCAGGATGGGTGATGGTCTGGAAATCGATATTCAGCAACTCCCATTCCTGATATCCCACCATGGTACACAAGGCTTGGTTGACCCGTATCCATCGACCTTCAAGAGAGACCAGGGCAATGCCGTGGGGGGCTATTTCAAAGGCAGTGCGAAAACGTTCTTCGCTGGCTCGCAGTTCGGCCTCCATGGATTTGCGATCAGAAATATCTCGTGCCATCCCAACGACATATTCCCGGTCAGCTTCGACGATCAGAGAAACGCTTACCTCGACTGGGAACAAGGAACCATCCTTGCGGCGTTGAATGCCTTGTTTTGTCATGTTCCTTTGTTGTTGCAAGGTTTGCATCAAGTTTTGCCAAGCATTCAGGTCAGGAAAGGTGGTTTCGATGTCCATGGGAGTCATGGCAAGCAATTCTTCACGGGTATATCCCAAAGAGTGCCATGCCTTTTGGCTGACATCGAGAAATCGACCGCTGGTTGGATCCACGACAAAAATGGCATCCTGGGCACGATCCATCAAAGTACGGAAAAGATTGATCTTGAGTTCACGACGTTTGAGTTCGGTGATATCTTCCAGGATGGATACCAGATAACGGCATTGGCCATGCTCGTCACGAACGGCAGATACCATCAGGTTTACCCAGACCACATGACCTTTTTTATGCAGATAACGTTTTTCTATCTGATAGTGATGCCTTTCTCCGGCCATCACCTCTTTAAGTAGTGCCAGATTGGTATCCACATCGTCAGGATGGGTGATGGGCTTCCAACCGGAAGCAACGATTTCAGTCTGGTCATAACCTAACATTTTTTCCATGGCAGGATTGACTGCGCTTATGCTGGAATCCAGTTGCGCAATGGCCATACCCACTGGTGCGCATGCGAAAACGGTTCGGAACCGTTCTTCACTATACCGCAACGCATCCTCCATGCGCTTGCGATCCGTGATGTCCAATGCCATAGAGAGAACCGTGTGAACTTGATTTTCATTGTTTTTAAATGGCGCATTGAACCAAAGGCAAGAGATGATGTTTCCATCTTTGGTGATATTATTGCCGGGAGCTGAATAGCTTGACTCTTCCCCAGTCAGCAGATTGGCCATGGCCTCCGCCACCGGTGCGAGGGCTGCTGGTGGAACAAACAGCTCAAGTGGGGTATGCCCCATGGCCTCATCCTTGTTATAGCCGAAGATTTTCTCGGCGGCGGGGTTCCATTCGATGACGCGGAAGTCGGTATCCCAAATGATGTAGGCAATGGGCATACGCAGTACGGCCTGGGACATCCGGTTATTGATGGTCAGAAGTTTTTCCTGGGTCTCTTGGAGAATGGTATTGGATGCTTGCAATTCATTGGTACGCTCGTGCAGTGAACATTCGATCTGTTTGCGTTCATCAATTTCTTGTTGCAGCTGCTTATGCGTTGTTTCCAATAAGTGCAAACGCTTCTGGGCAGTCCGTGCCACTCTCATGGCCGCCACCATGGCCGCAGTCATAAACAAACCGAAACTCAGAATAAGAAAATCATCCGTATGCAGGGTTCCGGAAAAAGCATCCTGCTTGTGATTCAAAATTTCATAGGAACTCCACAAAGCCATGGTGCATACGGATCCTACCACTCCGATAGCCAATACAGACCATAAAGGTATTGCATGTTCTCGATTTGTTGTATGATGCCAAGCCAAAAAAATCAATCCAATTCCGATGCCTGCAAAACCAGTTGCGGTATGGATAGCCATGCGTGTCAAGTGAAACCAGTGATAAGCTGGGTGCAAATTGGCCGCATAGCCGATCATGGCCACCAACCCCAGTGTGGCAGTCAACGTACCCAGCAGTCCAACCTTTTCCCAAATCCTCCATTGAGTTTTTTGAATTGACGCCATAACCAAGCCTGTTCCAGTCAAGGCAAAACATAGAGTTGTATTGGGAGCCATTCGTCCTGGATGGATGACTTGAACGGTAATATAGTGGTGCATGAACCATTGATCGATGCCGATATCAACATCCAGTATGTATTGCATGCCAGTCAAAAGTCCTAAAATTCCAACTATCATACCACATCCCAGTGCCAACCAGGGACGTCCCAAGACAGACAGGATCAACCCCATCCCTGATAGAAAAAAACTCAAGGCGGTGTTGTATTGCATGGGAACAGAGGTGGGATTGACTTGGATTATGGCTGGCGTGTAGGTATGCCATCCCAGCAATACCACACATCCCAATAACAAAACCAATCCACCAGATGCCAGGGCAAAAAAAAGGGAAAGAGGGAAACGTGACAGTGTCATTATTAAAGATCTCTCACTTCAAGAGGGATAAATGTGTTGGGGGGCAGAGGGAACCATTTCACCAAGTGGGGTTTGGGGCGAGAGCCACTATTCATCCAATGGATCCATTCAAGTTTAAATCAAAAGCCAACCCATGTATGGGACACTTACAACTCATCAATTATTATTATAAATATTACTGTAGATCACACGGCCTTGCGTATCTTCCAGACGTTCCACCCCAGCCCCTCCACGCACGGCATTGCCCATGATGATCTCTTCGGCACGGGCCAAGTCTTCCAGGGTCAAGGATCTGACCAGGGCACCACGACGGATCATTTCGGTTTCGCGCCACAAGCTGGGCAACAGACCATCCTCCACCGGCGGGACATACCAACAACCATCGATTTTCACCAACAAGGCACTCATGGCCCCTTCCAGCACTTTGTCCAACACCGAGACCAGCAAAACCTCGTCATAACCGTTCTGTTGGGCTGAAGTCAGTGCAAAATCATAATGATCGCGCCGTGTTGTTTTGTGTCGTGACAACATGTCCAAGGGATCCGGTCGCCAATCAGCCAGACGTATTTTCAACGATTTTGGCCAGGGTTGCAACAACCGAGATGACAGAGTCATTTGACCTTGCATGGTCAGCAGCAGGCGGCCTACACGGGGCAGAGTGCCCTCTGCCACCCACTGGTTGACGGTTTCTTGTATCAAGGAGTTGGCTTTGGATTGATCCCAGGGGAAACCCAATGTCAAAGCCGATCCAGCCATTCGTGTCAAGTGACGCTCCAGCCATGTCACCTGACCTGTTTGATCCACCAAAAAGGTCTCGATCAGGCCAAAGAGAGGAGGAACTTCAGTCAAAAAACGGCCCTTGTCGAAAATTTCCATCCACTCTCCGTCTGGATCCGAATCCGCCACCACGCCTCCTCCCAGACCCACAGAACACTTTGTGGATAAAGTCCGTACCATGGTACGAATCGCCACATTGAACAAACAATTTCCACCGGGTTGTATCACCCCCATGGAGCCAGTATAGATGCCTCGGATACGGCCTTCCAGTTCCCGAATGATTTCCATGGTACGGTGTTTGGGCGCGCCTGTAATGGATGCCGCCGGGAACAAGGCTTCCATGATGTGTGCCAGCCCCACTTTTGGGTTCAAACAGCCCTGAACACGGGATTCCAGGTGATGGAGTGTGGAAAAAGAGCGACGTGCCATGAGTGGTGCCACGGTCACGCTGCCAGTTTGACAGATTTTGCCCAAATCGTTGCGTGCCATATCGACGATCATGACGTGTTCCGCCCGGTCCTTGGTCGAGGATTCCAATGCGCATGCCAATTCGATATCCCTGGAGGGATGGGTTCCGCGAGGTCGGGTTCCTTTGATGGGAGCGGTAATCACGGTTGTTCCCCATCGTTCCAGAAAGGTTTCCGGTGACCAGGAGGCCACTTCCCAGTTGGGATGATGGATCCATACGGCTCTGGGGAAACGATGGGCCATTTGCAACTGCAAAAACAAGAGTGCGGGATCCATTGGGGGGGTCAGATGAGATTCCACCGTATAATTGACCTGATAGGTTTCGCCACAGGCAATTTTTTGGGCAATGGTCAACACGTTTTGACGATAGTGTTCGCAAGAAAGGGTTGGGGTGGGGGGATCAAAGGGGCGTGTGGCAAATGGATCCAGCGCGGGATAGACACCTGTTTGCGGCGGAGGAAACAGGGCGAACCACGCCAGGGGAAGAGTGGATGGATCGATTCTGGGAGCAAAAACAGGCAAACCGAATGCACCGGCAGCCTCATAGGTAAGAAATCCGGCCACCCAATGCCCAGCCAAGGCAGCGGTTTCAACAGTATGAAGCAGTTCCGGGATCTCTGTGATGTGGCAGGCGACCCATTGTTCCCGTGGATGTGAGAAGAGCAGAGGTCCACCCAGTTCGGGAAAATCAACAAGCAACACGACCCCATCCCGTAATTGTTTTGGTTCAAGGGTCGTCAAAGTTGGCATGTCAAGTCGGATCAGTTTGAGAAGTGTTGAACAGGAACACTCTATTTGGAGAATAAAGCATCTGCGGCATGGAGCATGGTCTTTGCAGGATCATGGTCGGTCGTCAAACACCTCATCCACAGAGTTGGCGAACAAGACGTTCTCGCCCCGTGCATCGAATAGATCAAGGTTGGCTGCTTTTACTTTTTCGGTTACCCAGTCTGGTGTCGAGCCAAATTTAAGCCATTGGGGGCAGAGGCAATCATTCCCCTTGGTGGGGTGGGGCGGGTGTTTTTGATTAATCTATTGCACCTGCATTTTCTAAATTGTTCAGTGGAAAGTCAAAAGCAAAACCCTGGGGGATGAATCCCCCAGACCCCCTCTTTTTTTTTAATAATTTTAAAAAATAAAAAAAAAGAATAAAAAAAATAAAAAAAAAGGGTGGAGGGTTTGGGGGGCGGTTCACCGCCCCCCAAGGTTTTGATTTTTGATTAGCGAATGCCCCGTGATGTCAGAACGTTTTGGGGAGAGACATGCAGACGATCCAGTCCGGTGACTGCGGCATCCAAGCCCATGGTCACAGCCATGAGTTGGGCGAAATTCATTTCAGGCAATTCGATCACCTTGCCCACCACGTTTTCAGCTGGTTTTTGGAACGATCCCATGGACATGTCACAGAGTGTACAGGGCGTGATCATCAATTCAGCCCCGGCGTTTTTGGCATTCAGACAATTTTTAGCCACCATTTTGCGCATTTCGACTTTGTCGGAGAGCATGACGTGAAAGCCGCAACATTTGTCATGTCCGTCATAAGCCACTGGATGCCCTCCCAAGAGGGTGATGAGACGGTCCAGATGATCTGCGGACTCACCGGCCTTGGAGTCGAAGATTTCTTCAGGTCGGAGGTTGTGACAACCATAAAAGGGGGCCACGCGCAATCCATTCAAGGGTTTAACCACTTTGGCTTTGACCATTTTTGGATCGAGTTGATCGGTGATGACCCACAACAGGTGATAGACTTGAATGGAGGCCTTGTAGGGTCGAACGCCGGCCTGAATGATGACTTGATTGATTTTTTCCAGCAAATCAGGTTCGTTTTTGAAACGATGGTTGGCATGTGTCAGTGTTTGCAAGCAGGTATTGCAAATCGTGACCAAGTGACGCCCGGCCTCTTCGGCTTCGGAGAGGATGCGGGCTGCCACAGCCAGAGAGAATGCCGGTTTGGTCTCACGCAGACTGACTGCGCCGCAACAGGAAGCGCGGGGCATGTCGTGGAGTTTGATGCCCAATTCCCGAGCGACAGCGCGGGCGGCGACATCGGCCTCTTTCTGGACCTGTTGAGCGGCACAACCAGGATAGTAGGCGAATTCATAAGACATGCGCGTATATTCCTCTTTGAAGTTCGCGGATTGCCCTTACTCAGGGACCACCTCTTTGGCCTTGGTTTCCACGTCCAGCGGATGTTCTTCCAGGATCTGATAGATCTTGGCCAATTCCGCCACGCCCTCGATTTTATGGGGAAAGAGGGAAGGGACTTTGCCTTTTTTCATCAAGTGGAAGGCGGTGCCCAGCTCTTCGAGAGTCCCCAAGATGCCGACGGTACGCATCATCAACGTAAATTCATTGAGACTGCCTGATTTTTGGATGTCGTGATGGAAGGCCAGGGCATGTTTTTGACCTGCCCCTTCCTGAAAGCCTTTGGCCAGGCCTCTGGTGCGGAGTTTGACAATGGCTTCCATGGGTTTGACATCTTTGGGACAGGTTTCAACACACATGGCGCAACGGGCACAGGTCCACATCATGCCGGGCTGGGAGAGCTGTTCCAGACGTTTGTTTTTTTGACCTTCCCGTGGGTCGGAGACAAAACGGAAGGCTTTGGCCAGAGCTGCCGGGCCGATGAATTCACTGCTGACCTCGGCCATGACGCAGTCAGAGTAACAGCTGCCACACATGATACACTGGGTGACATGATTGACCTGATCATAAGCTGTTCTTTCCAACACCGCGTCGGTATCCGGCCCCTCTTCCAGATAGGGGATGATTTTATGGACCCGTTCGAAGAAAGGTCGAATGTCAATGGCCAAGTCTTTGAGGACCGGCTGATTGGCCTGGGGTGCGATTTCCACCACCCCGTCCCGCGCCACTTCACCGACATGGGTTTTGCAGGCCAATCTGGTACGTCCACTGATTTTCATGGCGCAGGAGCCACAGATGGCCGAGCGGCAGGATTGACGAAAGGTCAGACTGCCATCCTGTTCGGCCTTGATCTCTTCCAGGAGATTCAAGATCGTGGTGGTTTCGGTGGCCTTGACTTGATATTCTTTCCATTGACTTTCGCACTGACCATCAGGACGTTGGCGATTGCGTTGGATGCGAAAAGTGTATGTCTTGACAGGCATGGCCTTCTCCTGTGGGTGAGCGATCAATAAGAACGAACTTTGGGGGCGTATTCTGGCTTGCCCAAGGTGCGAACCGCCTCATAGGAGAGCGTCACCTCTCCTTTGCCTGCATCCCAGTGGCAGAGTGTATGTTTCCGCCAGTTTTCATCATCGCGGTTGGGAAAATCGGTGCGTGAATGGGCACCACGGGATTCTTGTCGGGCCATGGCCCCTCTGGCGATGCACTCGGAGAGATCCATGAGATGGCCCATTTCCACGGCCCGCAAAAGATCAATATTGAATTCCTTTGTTTTGTCGTCCAGGTGGATTTTTTTATAATCTTCGCGCAATTGGGGCAGTTTTGCGATGCCTTCGGCCATGCTTTCGAGGGTGCGGAAGACGCCGTAATGGAGGTTCATGCCTTCTGCCATGCGATGATGGAGGGTCATGGGTCGCAGACCTTGATTGGGACGATGGATCAGTTCGTCCAACGATGCGCGGACGGCTTCGACTTCCGAGGCGGGAAAATCACGCAAGGATTGATTTTTGACATAAGCACAGCACTGTTTGCCTGTGACTTTGCCAAACACGATGGTATCCAGCAACGAGTTGCCTCCCAGGCGATTGGCACCATGGACCGAGATGCAAGCTGCTTCGCCTGCGGCGAAGAGTCCTTGCAAGGGTGATGCCCCGTATTGGTTGGTGCGAATGCCGCCCATGGAATAATGGGCTGTGGGACGGATGGGGATGGGGGAGTGAATGGCGTCCACGCCTTCCAGGTCAATGGAGAGCTGGCGGATTTGTGGGAGGCGTTCCAGGATTTTTTCCGCGCCCAGGTGACGCAGATCCAGGAAGACAGCCCCGTTTTGACCACGGCCTTCGATGATTTCGGTCTGTTCGGCTCTGGAAACCACATCTCTGGAGGCGAGTTCGAGTTTGTTCGGGGCGTATTTGCTCATGAAGCGTTCGCCATGGATATTGATGAGGTAGCCCCCTTCGCCCCGTGCCCCTTCAGTGACCAGGACGCCTGATGTCAGGAGTCCGGTTGGGTGGAATTGGACGAATTCCATGTCTGCAAGGGGGGCACCGGCGCGCAGGGCCAGAGCCATGCCGTCGCCGGTATTGGTGGTGGCGTTGGTATTGGATAGAAAGACCCGTCCATAACCACCTGTAGCCATCAATACGGCTTTGCTGCGGAGGGGGATGAGTTCTCCGGTTTTGATGTCATAGACCACAACGCCTGCGACATGTTTTTCGGCATCTGTGACCAGACGCATGACGCTGCACTCTTCGTAGACGCGGACACCTGATTTGACCAGTTGTTCCCAGAGGGTATGGAGAAGTACCTGGCCGGTACGGTCTGCGGCATAGCAGGTGCGGTTGAAACTGGCCCCACCGAATGCGCGTTGAGCGATCAAGCCGCCTTCGAGACGGGAGAAGGGGGCACCCATACGATCCATTTCCAGGATGGCTTCCGGGGCTTCGTTGCACATGAGTTCGATGGCGTCTTCGTCGCCAATGTAATCGGCTCCTTTGACGGTGTCGTAAGAGTGTGACTCTCGCGAATCCTGCGGATTGAGGGCACCATTGATGCCTCCTTGCGCAGCGCAGGAGTGGCTTCGCAAGGGATGAATTTTGGTCACGATGGCCACGTCGATGCCCGCCTTGACCCCTTCAAGCGCGGCCCGCATTCCGGCCAGACCGGCTCCGACGATAATCAGGTCATGACTCTTCATACTGCTCCTCCCCAACGCGCTCGATCCAAACCATGGATCAGGTGTCTGCCAAGTGCGTCACTTTTAAATATAAAAAGGATGCTTTTGATTTCTGAAAAGCAAGAATAGCGGGATAGCGCAGTTTGCACCAGGATTTTTTTTAAAAAATTTCATTCAGTTCGTATCAAGTGTTTGCTTGTAAGATCTTGTATATTGTTTTTTCTGTGTTTTTATGGTTTCGTGCGTGGTTTTGGAGGGGGCATGCAGGTGCGCATGCCAAGTTTGCCGCAGGTATCATGGAATGTGCCTAATAGTGATCAAGAGTTTGATTTTTTAAATGATTCTGGTTCAATTATGGGGTGCGCGGAGCATCAGGCAGAAAAATAACGTCTTGTTGATCGTGTGGTCATTGCCATCACGCTTGATTTGTAATAGTATTGAACTTTTCCCAGGGATGTTTTGATGTCGCGATCCTGGTTCCCCTGTTCCACCCTATGAGGTTTTTTGGGTATTCGAGGCGCACCATGTATTTCGTTCGTATGCTGCTTTTATTGGCTGCCGGCTACCTGATTTACAGGTATCTCCGACATTTGTTGACCAGACCAAGCGTGTCTGCGCGTCAAAACCAAGCCCCGCCGAATGTAAACCAGACTTCCCACCTGGTACGTTGCGACCGTTGCGACACGCTGATTCCCCCGGAAACCGCGATTCATTCTGGTAGTCACGTCTTTTGTTCGGATAAATGCCGATCAATGACTCACCCATCATCTTGAAAGACTGGATTGGATTGATGCGGGTATTTTGTGTTTTGTTGGCGTTGTTTGGGAGTCCGGCAGCGTCAGGCCCGTTTCGTCCTGGCTGATCCTGATTGCAGCCACATTTTCAAAATGGTCCTGGTTTAAAGTGGAAGGCCGTGATCATTTCATGATATTTTCAATGTTTGTCACCACCTTACTGTTGGTCTGACCGGTTGGCAGCACCACACCGGTATCAATGGTGGATGCGCCGTTCAATTTGCGCAGAATCAAAACTCCATCCGTGGCATCCACCGAGCCGTTTTGGTCCACATCCAACTTTGAGGCAATGGTGTTGATGTTGGTCAAAAGGGTGGCGTTGGTCTGGCCGGTCGGCAGCATGACCCCGGTATCAATTGTGGATGCTCCATTCAGTTTTCTCAGTAGCAACACCCCGTCTGTGGCATCTACGGTGCCACTCTTGTCTACATCAAGAACCGGGGTTTGTGTATTGGACCGAACAGACGTGGTTGGGGTCACCGAGGATGTGGTTTTTGGTGTTGAACTGGTGGTGGTCGGAATCGAAGTTGTTGTTTTTGGGGTTGAACTGGTGGTGGTTTGAATCGAAGTTGTGGTTTTTGGGGTGGAACTGGTGGTGGTTGGAATCGAAGTCGTGGTTTTTGGCGCGGACGTAGTGGTTGTGAAGTTATCGATATAATTATTTGGTTGATTGTTGGAGGTGATGGTCACTTTATTGCTCATTGTGACTGAATCAACAACTGTTGTAAGGTCTGGGTATTCTGTTAAAACAAGGTGTACATAATACTGGCCAGCCGGGACTTCATTGGTTGAGATGGTGCGTTCAATACCGTAATAATAATTGTTTCCAGGCAGGCTTCCCAACTGAATGGAACCCAAATTGTAGCCGGACGCATACACATTATTGGTTGCTGTCAAGCGCAGATTGAGATAGAGGGTTCCCGTGGAGGTGGTCCGTTCATTGACAATACGGTCTACCGATAGGGTGGCCAAGGAATTGTTCAGAGAGATGGAAGAAGCGTTTTCGAAGTGAACTGTGCCGATGGCGGAGGTATTGCTGCTCGTGTTTTTGTTGGATTGTGTGGTATAATTAGTTTCTCTATAGCGATAAAGTGTATAAGTTATGGTTTGTGCAATGGTGGCATGATTGTTACGATAGACCAGTATATAATCTCCAGGGGACAAGTTCAAGGTTGCCAGTCCTGGTTCGTTGGGATCATTCGAGCCGCCATAATTTGAATAGTATTTATAAGACAGTTTGTTGGTAAAGTTTGACAGTTGATCTGGTGGGAGGATGAAGACGTCCATGGATCCAGAGTTGCAACCTTCGATCACATATTGAAAACCATCCTGGATCGTGAAGGGTTGGCTGTACAATTGGCCTGGCTTGACTGTATTGGATCTTTGTATGTATTGGTCGTAAAAGGTGGCCTCGGAGATGGCAGGAGGCACCAATTCCAATTCAAAGGAATAATGGTTTGTTGTATTGGCGGAGTTGCGCACTCCTACAGCATAGCTGCCAGGTTGAAGGGTAAAGGAGGCTGTTTGGCCGTAGCTGCCATTGAATCCAGCCACATAATTGTAACTTCCGCAACGTGCAAAACTGTCTACATTGGCTTGGCTGGATAACACCACTGCATCTGCTGTATATTCAGAAGTGAAATAGAGTCGATACTGTCCGGCAGTTGTCACCGTGAAGGGTTCAACATAAAAAGAGCAGTTCACTTTGGTTGGATCAGGCAGAGTAGCTCCTTTTTTGCCGACAAAATCAGCCATGGCTTCTTCAGGGGCACATGCAAGGAGAATAATAAAGCAGGTGTGTTTGAAATAGTGATTCATTTTGGATGCCTTGTGCAAAATAAAACATATAATTTGTCAATCGGATTGGGACAAAAATTGGGCAAAGACTGTCATGAATTGTTGCATTTCTTGCAAGGGTGCGAGTGTCAGACGGAACGTTTTCACCAGCGACGGTGCGACCATGGGGCGGACCAGAATGCCGTGTTGTTTGATGAAGGCAACCGCCTGGTCGCGGTGGGAGGGTTGCACCAACATGAAATTGGCCGCACCAGGGAAGAACTGGACCTTGTGTTTTTTAAGTGCGTTTTCAATATAAGGTTTGCCCTCGGCCATGACCTCATGGATATAGCCTTGCCACAAGTGGGGATGATCCAGTTGGGCCGCAGCCACAGCCACAGCGCAGGCATTGACATCAAACGGGCCGCGTACCTTGTACAACTCCCGGATCAGTTCAGGATGGGCGATCACATAACCCAGGCGTAAACCGGCCATGGCAAAGGCTTTGGAAAAAGTGCGAATGAGAATCAGATTGGAGTGTTCCTGGAGCAAATCCAGGCAGGTGACGCCTGTGAATTCAAAATAGGCCTCGTCCAGTATCACCGGCAGGTTTGGATGGCGGTTGAGAACGGTTTGGATGATTTCCCTGGAAACCGTGGAACCCGTGGGATTGTTGGGGTTGATCAGGACAATGAGACGGGTACGTTCGTTGATGGCATGCAAAAACGCATCAGAAGGAAAAGACATGTCATCGTTAAACGGCACCCCTTGAATTTCGGCACCGATGATGCTGGCGGCATGGGAAAAAATGGGAAATTCCGGTTGTGCCACCACCATGCCATCACCCGGCTGCAAAAACGCCCGCAATAAAATTTCTATGCCCTGATCCGATCCATTGGTCAGGATCAACCTGTCGGTCGAAGTGTTCGCATATTCTGCAAGTTTTGGAAGAAACCATGAGTATTCTGGATAGCGGGAGGCAGCACCACTCTCCCAGAAGCGGTCCATGGCCGGACGGATTTCGGCAGGCAGGGCGTGTGTATTTTCGTTCAAGTCCAGACGCAGATATTGGGTTCGGTCGAGACCGGTCCAAGGTGGTGCGTAGGCCTTCATGGCGCAAATGTTGGGGCGGACGTGAATATTCATGATGATCATCCTTAGACTGCCAACCCCGCCCCATTTTTTAAAAAATTATTAAAAAAAAAGAGGGGGTCTGGGGGATTCATCCCCCAGGGTTTTGCTGTTGACTGATGCCGTAGAACTATAACAAAGTGGCTTTCACACCAGGAGGCATACCTTTGCGCATAGGATTGATAGTAAAAGTCTCTTTCAATGCCAAGCCAAGATTTTGAAACAGCAACATCCAACCGGATTCCGGGTCTGGGATGGAATGAAAATGAATGACCATGGAAGCAGACATTCCGCCGACCAATCCATCCAGAAAGTCGTCCAGATCTTCGGATCGGATGCCGTGCAGCACGTCCTGACCCACCAGAAATTGCCTGCGCAAGGTTTCGTGGGAGTCGTTGATGGGGATCAAGGAGAGAGATTTTCGTCCTTCCACGCTGAGTCCCACATGCAAAGGCATCTCTTCCAGATCTGTTGGCAGACGAATGCTGCTGCCAGCTCCATGGACTCCGATCTCCTCCATGCGTACTTTAAGGATTTCCAACAACGCACGACCCAGCAGCAGGCCGGTATCTTCCAACACCACATGGCTGGAACTCAAAGCCAGGGCGCGACAATCGACTTGCAGGGAAAATCCCGCGCCATCGGCCAGGGTGGTCAAGAGATCGGGGAGACTGGCCACCCGGATCGAATCCGCCACATCAAACAGAAACGCATGATCGGTTTGACGCGCAAAATCCACAGTCACACACAGTTCGCTTTCTGCGGTGGTGCGGATGGCTTTGCATCGGGTCAGACTGGTCTCTTCCAGGATCAGGCGTCCGCAGGCTGGGGCAGGGGGGTGTATGCGTACCACAGGCTGGATTGGCCCCAGCAGGCGACTGATGGCAATGCCCAATGTTCGAAACATGCCTTCCCAGGCATGATGGGGGTCTTCGGCAGAGCAGAGTCGTACCTGAATTCCAGCCCCCATTCCTTCTGCGATGCCGGTCATAAGTTCCCACATGGGACGTCCAGAGGCGGACTGTTCGCAACGCAGACCAAGAAACCACTCCGAATTCACTTGGCCACAGTGGAGCAACTCCGCACCTGGAGTATCCGAATTCAAGTCAATGAGAATTTCGGTGCTGCCATCATCGATCATGCCCAAAGCGGCTGCAACGTCGTGATGACGTGGGATGGCTCCCAGTCTGGCTCCCAGCATCCGCCCCAATTCCTGCCATTGATCGTTGTTCCAATTCAGGTGGATTTCCATGCCCAGACGCCAAGCCAGATGTTCCACCATGTGGCTGATGAAATCGTTGGGCGTGACGATCTGTTTGTTGCGGATGTCCCCAGGCAGCAGAGACAAATGGCAGGGGGTGAAGGCTGTATAGACTTGATTGGCCATGCCACAGCCTGCCAGGGTATCAAAACGGGTGCCTCCGGTGGTGACGGCAATGGTATGACATCCGGCCCGCAAACCTGCCTCCAGACCCAGCAGAGAGTCTTCGATGACCACGCAGTTTTCCGGGGCCACCTGTAAGTGTCGGGCTGCATGGAGATAACAGTCAGGGGCTGGTTTTTTTTGTAATCCTTCTTTGTCATTGCCCACGATCAGAACAAACGGGTCTGAAATGCCAGCGCGCTGGAGAATGGTATGCACGTCACGGGTCAGGTTGTTGGAAACCACGGCCAGTTTGAGTTCTCTGGCGCATGCTTCGGACAGGATTTCCTGAATGCCTGGCAGGATATCAAAAGCGGTTTCCAAACGGCGTTGTTCGTAGATGCGCAAAACGTCTTCCTGGATCTCCGAGTCGCAAATCAACTGAAAGTGTGTTTTTAAATACTTGAAAATATGCTGCCAAAAGGCCGGTGGATGGAAGGCAAAGATGGAGCTGATGAATTCATTCGGGATCTGGATTTCACTGCCAAACCTGTCGCCGATCAATTGGTTACAGACTTTGATGTCCAATCCCAAGGAGTCGATCAGGACGCCGTCCATGTCCCAGAGTATGGCCTTGGTTCCTGGCGGCAGCAGAAGGCGTTGGGCGACGGAATATTTGGTTGGTGTCAATGACATGGCTCAGGCCGTCCTGTATTATAGATGATGAACTTATAATATTAATCGTGCATTTTTTGTTTGATCGTCAAAATGACATCGAGGCCTTGGAAAAAGGCGTCCACGACTTGCGGGTCGAAATGCTGACCGCGCTCTTTGGTGATCAGAGCCAGGGCATCATCGATGGACCAGGCTGGTTTATAGGGGCGTATGGAGGTCAAGGCGTCGAAGACATCCGCCACGGCGCAGATACGGCTTTCGATGGGAATTTCTTCGCCCTGCAAGCCTTTGGGATAGCCGGTGCCATTCCATTTTTCATGGTGTGTCAGGGCGATTTTGTGGGCTGTGACCAAGGGTTCTTCGTGATAGCCGGCCAGGATATCGCCACCAATGAGCGTATGGGTTTTGATGATTTCGAATTCTTCCGGTTCCAGACGTCCTGGTTTGAGCAGAATCCGGTCCGGGATGCCGATTTTGCCCACGTCGTGCATGGGGGTGGCGTTGAGGATCAAGTCGCAGTGGGTATCGGACAGACCCATGCGTTGGGCGATATGGGCGGCGAATTGTCCCATGCGTATCACATGCTGACCGGTTTCGTTGTCCCGATATTCAGCGGCGCGACCCAGGCAGCGGATCACTTCCAAACGGGTTTCGTGTAGCTGGCGTGTTCTTTCGATGATTTTGTCTTCCATCCGCTTGTACAGCAGGCGGACTGTAAGCATGTTGCGGATACGAGATATGACTTCCGATGGGTTGAATGGTTTGTTAAGAAAATCTTGCGCCCCATGGGAGAGGGCTTCCAGACGTGTGCTTTCTTCGGTATTGGCGGTGATGACCAGGATGGGGAGGTAGGCATCTTTTTCAATTTTTTGGAGGAGTTGCATGACCTCGATGCCACTCATGTGTGGCATTTCCAGATCCAAAAGCATCAGATCAAAGCGTTGTCGGATCCACCAAGGCACGACTTCGCGTGGATCGTCGAGGGTAATGACATTGTTGTATCCATGTTGTTTCAATAAACTTTTCAGGACAATCAAATTCAATTTCTGGTCATCGACGATCAGAATGTGGGCTTCGTTGCGATCAGCATCCAGACTGGTATCAATGGAATGGGGCATGTTAAGATCACCTGGAGGCAGCAACAAAAACGACACGATCATGGAATGATCCTGTATTATGACGTTTTCGTCAAGATATCGATTGCTTTTATGGCCTTTTCACATTGAATATTCATGCATGCGGTCAGGGCCATTCATGAAGTACAGTCACTCAAGACGACATGTCGCCGCCCATGAAAGATGAAAGGAGATCAATGATTATGGAGTGTTTTTTTTATGTCTATCAATAATCGTATCCTGGTTTTGACGCCATGAACTGTGACCAACAAAACAAGGCTTGGCTTGGGGGGTTGCGGGATGACCTGGCAGGCTTTATGGACAGTTTGCGGGTGGAGGGGCAACCGGGTCGATTTTTACCTTGTGTGCAAGGGGCGACTGGGGCGGGACGCACGGCTTGTTTGGGCTTCAGTTGTCTGGCCAATAAAATTTATTATACGATTGGATTGTGGGACAAACTGGGTTCAGAGGAACAGCGGGCATGGCTTGATTTGATCTGTTCTTTTCAAGGGAACACCAGCGCGCAAGCATCATTTTGGGAGCGTGATGCTTTTGTGGATCAATCTTTATTGGATGCGATTCCATTGCCAAAAGAGCGATTGGTCCGCAGGGTGATGGGAATGTTTTCTGGCAGACAAAAGACATCTCCCAGGAGCGATGCTGTATTGGCGGAGACCAAGCAAGCGATAGCCACGTTGGCTCAGGTGGGGATGACTCCCAGACGTCCCTTTTTGGGATTTCCTTTGGAAGAACGGGAACTGTTGTTGCGAATGCGACGGTTGAACTGGTCGTTGCCGTGGGGGGCAGGGGCCAAAACGGCGTTGTTGGCGGTGTTCATTCAGGCTCAAGGGGCGAGGTTGGAGGGGGTGAATCCAGATGCATTGGGTGCAGTGGTGGTGCGATTTCTGGAAAGTATGGCTGACAAGGAGACTGGGGGTTATTTTTTGCCTCCCAGGTGCCCTCCACGAGGACAATTGATCAATGGGGCCATGAAGGTTCTGAACGCCCTGGATTGGTTGGGGGAGCCTGTTCAGTACCCGGTACAATTGATTGACACGTGTTTATTGCAAGGGCCGCCTCCGGCTGGATGTCATGTGGTGGATTGGGTCTATGTGGTGCATCGATGTTTGATGCAAACCGATCATCGTCGTCATGAGGTTCAGATGCAATGTTTGGAGATCATTCAGTTGATTCGTTCCCATCAGAGTGGTGACCGTGGATTTTCCTATGCCCCTGGTCAGGCGCAAAAGGGATATTACGGAGCTGAAATTTCACTGGGACTGGATGAAGGTGATATTCATGGCACCTGTTTGTTGAGTTGGGCGATTGCCATGATTTTGGATATTTTGGAATGGGGTCATTTCGGGTGGAAGGTGATTCGACCATGATTCCCAAAGTCACTGTCCTGACGAGTGTTTTCAATGGGGCACCGTTTTTGGATGCGGCCATTGAGAGTATTCATGGACAAACCTTTGTGGATTTTGAGTATCTTTTGGTGGATGACGCCTCTACAGATGAGACTCCTGCCATTTTGGCTGCATGGGCCAGTCGTGATCCACGGATTATTGTGATTCGTAATGCATGCAATATGGGATTGACCCGATCATTGAACAAGGGGATTCGGATGGCGCGGGGGCAATGGATTGCCCGTCAGGATGCCGATGACATTTCTTTGCCAGAACGGTTGGAACGACAAGTTGGATATTTGGCGTTGCAACCAACAGTTGGTCTGTTGGGGACAGGTGCGTGGTTGATGGATGAACGGGGCATGCTGGATCCGCAACCACGCAGTGGGCCGCTGGATCACGCGATGATTTGTTGGCATTTATTGTTTTTCAATCCATTTTTTCACAGTTCGGTGATGTTTTTGCGTGATTTGGCGTATACCTATGATGAAACACTGCGTTTTGGACAGGATTTTGAGTTGTGGGGTCGTTTGTTGACCCGGACTTGTGGGGCCAATTTGGTGGAACCGTTGGTTTGTTTGCGTCGGCATGCCAGTCGTGTCAGTGCGGTTTATTATCAACAACAACAGGAGATAGCGTTGGGAATTGTCCATCAACGGTGTCGTGGGGTGCTGCCGGATGATGCATGGTCCGATCAGGAGATGCAGATGGTACGAACCATGGCTGTCTCGGCATGGCCGGTTCAGGGAGAGACTTTGCGGGCGACATTGCTTTTATTAAAGATTTTTCAACGATTTGAACGACAGGGGAGGTTTGAGAGTCAACAATTGGACCGTTTGCGCAACCAATTAATGGAGCGTTTATGGCGTAGTGTGTTGGGTTTTGGTTCCATGCGTGAAAAGTGGATTTTGTTTGGAGCAATGGGGCGATATTTGGGTGGTTTGGGTATGTTGCGTTCATTAAAAGGGTTGATGAAGCGCACATTTTTATAAAATGAATGGGGGGTCCAGGGGGAAAGATTCCCCCTGGTGGGTTGTTAGGCGAGAGCCACCATCAATTTATTTCATGAGTTTAAGATGTACGTTTCAGGATGGCGGCGGCGTGTGCTGGGAATCCTTCGTACTGGGCGAAGCGCAGGGCGATATCTTTGATATCGTTGTAGCCTTGTTGAGTGAGCCAGCCGATGGAGGAGCGTTTCAAGAAGTCGAAGACGGTGACGCAGGAGAAGGTTTTGGCAAAGCCGCCCGTTGGGAGGATGGCGTTGACCCCAAGGGAGAAATTGCCGATGGTGATTGGGGAGTGGGCACCGAGGAGCATTTCACCGGCGTGTTGAATGCGGTTAGCCACGAACAAGGGGTCGAGGGTCATGACTTCCAGATGTTCCGGGGCAAAATCGTTGACGAATTGGATGGAAGCATCCAGGCTGGAGGTCAAGACCACGCCGCCATAGTTGGAAAGGACGGTGCGGCAGAAGCCTTGGCGTGGTTCTGGCAAATCGGCGATGAGGGCAGGGAGGATTTCCAGGACGCGATGGGCCAATGGTGCGTGATGTGTGACCAGCATGGCGGTGGAGTCAGGGCCATGTTCGGCCTCGATGAGGAGGTCGAGAGCGGCGGTATGGGGATTGGCGAATTCGTCGCACAGGATGATGGATTCGCTGGGACCGGCAGGTGCGCCGACGTCGATTTTGCTGTAGAGGAGTCGTTTGGCAGCGGAGACGTAACTGCTGCCTGGACCGATGGTTTTGTGAACTTTGGGCACGGTTGCAGTACCGTAAGCCATGGCGGCGATGGCCTGTGCCCCACCGGTTTTATAGATATCGCGAATGCCACACAATTCAGCGGCGAAGAGGGTGGCGTCATCGGTGGTGCCATCTGGGGCTGGAGGGGTGCAAACGATGATTTTGCCAACGCCGGCGATGACAGCGGGGATTCCGAGCATGAGCATGACCGAGGGGAAAGAGCCTTTGCCGCGAGGGACGTAGAGACCGACCGAGGGGATGGGAGTGATTTTTTCGCCAGCCATGATGCCGGGTTGGATTTCTTTGAGCCACATGGGATCCGGCATTTGGGCTTCATGAAAGGCGCGGATATTGGCGGCTGATTTGATGATGACTTCTTTGACATCATCGGGGAGGTTGTGTCGTGCGCGTTCGAATTCGGCCTGGGTGACCTGGAGTTGGGAGGCCTGCATGGAAACTTTGTCAAATTGTTCGTTGAAATCAACGAGAGCCGCGTCTCCATCGGTGATGACCCGGTCGATGATGGGCTTGACAATGGGTAACAGGTTTTCGATATCGGTTTCCGAGCGGGTCATGAGTTGTCGGATTTGGGAGGGGTCCATGTCGTCGAGGACGAACAGGTTGACTTGCATAAGATTTCTCCAATTAGCGTTAACGCGCTGACGTGAATATTTTTATTTATAATCTTCTGGAGTTGGATTGCACGGTTTGGCAAAGCAGGCTGTGGCAGTGTCGGTGCTGAATGAAGTAAATGCATATATGGGATTTGATCCATGTGTCAAGGGTTTTGTCTCATGTGTGTGTGAATTGGTCGAAAAAAAAAATGGATTAATGGCTTGACATTGCGAGAATGTATCGTGTATAAATGCATTCACTGTGATACGGAAGTGTATCTTAGTTCTTGTCATTGAGAATTGAGTGCTGGTTGTGAGTGTGTGTCTTTTATGGCGATAAATAATATTGAAATTGGGTATGGAGATGTGATAATGCAGAACAATCAGGCTCATTCATTTAACTATTTTCAAGTCACACCATGGCCCATTGTTGATTATGTGTTGGTGTTTGGTGAAATTGGCATCAATCATAATGGTGATCTTGATATTGCCAAGCAGCTGATTGATATGGCCAAGCATGCAGGCTGTGATGCGGTAAAATTTCAGAAGCGGACTATTGATATTGTTTATACTCAGGAGTTGCTGGCCAGTCCACGTGAAAGCCCTTGGGGAAATACGCAACGGGCACAAAAAGAGGGTTTGGAATTCGGCAAAAAAGAGTATGACGAAATTGACGCGTATTGCAAACAGGTGGGCATGGATTGGTTTGCATCGGCGTGGGATATTCCCAGCCAACACTTTTTGCGTCAATATGATTTGAAATACAATAAAGTCGCCTCGGCCATGATGACGCATCCTGATTTTTTGCAAGCGGTAGCTGAAGAGAAAAAATTGACATTCATCTCGACAGGCATGTGTACCTTGGCAGAAATTGATGCTGCTGTTGAAATTTTCAACAAAAATGGATGCCCGGTTGTCATCATGCACACGGTTTCAGAATATCCCTCCCCGGAAGAGTCTCTCAATTTGCGCTGCATGAATACTTTGCGTGAACGGTATCAACTTCCTGTTGGATACAGTGGTCACGAAACCTCGGTTTCCCCGTCGGTCATGGCAGCGGTGATGGGTGCTGTGGCGGTGGAACGTCATATCACCCTGGATCGGGCCATGTATGGCAGCGATCAGGCTGCTTCCTTGGAGTTGGTTGGTTTGGAAACCATGGTGAGGCAAATTCGCAAGATTCCTGTTGTGCTTGGTGGTGGAGAAAAGCTGATAACGAAAGGTGAGTCTGGCGTTGCCAAAAAATTGCGATATTGGAGTGCATAAGTGATACGTTTTTGGCTTGCACATTAAGTCCGAAAAAACGTAAACATAATGTTAGTCACTGCTTTTTTAGTGGGTGAGAAAGGGTAATACTGATGAAAGGAATTAAATTGAATGTTGGTGCCAGTCCGATATGGCAACGGGCAGGATGGTACACTATTGACCACAAGGTACGAGAAGGGTCTGATTCTTCCTTCATTGGCAGTGCCACGAATATTCCTTTGTCAGAAGGGAGTTGCTCTACTATTTTTAATAGTCATATGATAGAGCATATTCCTCATACGGATTTGGAGAGTGTCTTTCTTGAATTTAATCGAGTTTTGGAGCAGGATGGCCTTTTGAGGATTCTTTCTCCAGACCTTTCAATCATTGCCAAGGCATATGTGAATCGAGATCGCGAGTTTTTTAACAAAGCGTTGCTGGAGGATGAAAATATTCGAACAGATCTTGGTTTTGGTGGGATGTTTCTCAACTTTGTGGTTTCTCCAGGGCAGGATACGGCTTTGTTTGATCGCAACTTAACAAAGTTCATTGGAGGTTATGCCCATTTGTATCTGTATGATTTTGAGATGTTGAATATTTTATTGACCCAGTGTGGATTTTATAAAGTTAAACAAAAGGCTTTTTGCGAGTCAGATTTGGCAGATTATCGAATACCTTTGCATGTAGAAGGCCTGGAACCGGTGTGGCAGGATTTTAATCAGGAATTTTACAAAAAGAATGATCTTGTCCATCGTTACGATCCAGTCATTGGAGGTTATAATATAAATTTTAAGGTGACTGGTTTTGATAGGGATCCGTTGACTTCTCTTATTGTTGAAGCCAAAAAGGAGCGTACATTAACTCCAGAAGAGCATGCTCTCTCCTATGCAGGCAGGAAGAACTATAACCGATATGGCCAATCGTTGATGCAATCTGATCGATTTAAATTAAAAACTGAAATTTTACGATCTGCGTCAAATGTGATTGATTCAAGTTCTGTGATGAAAGATAGAAAATAAAGCTGAGACGGTTTAATTAGTCACTATATTGAGAGGTATAGAGTGTGTTTGAGTACGTATCAGACAGCAAGCAAAATAGCAGTCAGAATGATTTGAATCGTCGAGTGGTGTTGATTTTGCAAGCACGCATGGGATCGACTCGGTTGCCAGGGAAATCCATGATGGATTGTGCAGGGGCACCGTTAGTTGGACGTATTATCGAACGGGTCAAACGCTGTCAGCAATTGCATGAAATAGTTCTTGCTACAACAAGCAAGGACGAGGATCAAGTGTTGTGTGATTTGGCGCAAGCGTATCAGATTTCGTCTTTTCAAGGAGCAGAAAATGATCTTGTAGATCGTTATTACCAAGCGGCTCTACAATATCGTGCTGATGTGGTTGTCAGGCTTCCAGCCGATAATGCCGTACCTGAACCGTCAGAAATTGATCGCATTGTGAAATTTCATCTACAGGGGAAATTTGATTTTTGTTCAAATTTGGCACAGATATTTGATAGTGGTTATCCAGACGGTATTGGTGCGGAAGTTTTTGATTTTTCAAGTCTGGAAATTATTTGGAAAGAGAAATCAGATTTGAAAAAGAGAGAGCACGTGCATCTGAATTTTTTTGATTACAGTACCCAAATGCCTACAGACCCGGAACGATTCAGCGTGGGAACCCTTCCTTGTCCAGCAGAATTCAGGCGTCCTGATTTGGTTCTGGATGTGAACACATTAGATCAGCTTGGCTTTATAAAATCATTATATGAGTATTTATATCCAATCAATTCAAACTTTTCAATTGTAGATATTATAAATTGGTATGATAATATTTACAAACAAAATTATTAAGCTAATTATTTTGCCGATCCATTAGTTTATATTGTTTGTCTGGTTTGTTATAAATGATCTAGCGGGTTAACAGAGCTGAATTAACAGCCTAAAAATTACGACTTCACCAGGAACCACGGACAAAGTCACCTGTCAATTCAGCATGGTCAACCCATTAGAGCAGTGAGGAGGATAAAATGTTGCTTTTGAAAAGCAGAGAGAGAGAAAAAAAAGTTAAAATTTATTTGTCTGGGTTGTCGCATAATTATATTACGCTTGCGAATGCTACATTTCCATTGGGGACAGCTTATATTGCTTCGGCTTTGCAGCATTATTTTAAAGATGAGGTTAGTATTCAGTTATTTAAGTCACCGGAAAAATTGGATAAGGCGATTCAAGAGAATCCACCTGATATTTATTTGTTTAGTTCATACGTCTGGTCGCAAAATCTTTCCTTATCGTTTGCCAGAAATATTAAAAAGTTATTCCCAAATGTATTAACTGTTTGTGGCGGACCAAATATATCCAAAGATATAAAAAATCAAGAAATTGCATTAAGAAAATATCCATATATTGATTTTTTCCTTATGGGCGAGGGAGAAAATGCAATATGCTATTTGTTGAATAAATATTTTGAGTTGGATCTGAAAATCAATCTATTAAAAGAATCTGATCTTTTTTCAACTATTACACTACTGCCGAATGGTATTGTAAAAACATTTGAGTATGCGCAGAGAATCGGAATCAAAGCTGGGAATAAAACCCTATCTGAAAAGCTGGGGGATCCTGCGATGCCATTCAATACATTGGACGATATTCCCTCTCCTTATTTGAATGGTTTGTTGGATCAGTTTTTCGATAATCAACATTATCCGTTAGTTGAAACAAACCGTGGATGTCCATTTACTTGTACTTTTTGTCAGCAGGGAGAACTCTATTTTAATAAAATTGCATGGCGTTCTTTGGAAACCACGAAAGAGGAACTTCATTATATCGCATCAATGAGCATACGTAATAGTCCTGGTATTTCCCGCATAGAAATTGCTGATGCCAATTTTGGCATGTACGCGCAAGATCTGGAGTATTGCAAGCATATTCGAAACTTACAGGATACATATAATTGGCCC
>JAMOBH010000030.1:0-27111 GCA_039908085.1 Magnetococcus sp. YQC-5 | reverse complement strand
CCCCCAGACCCCCCCTTTTTTTTAATAATTTTTTAAAAAAAAAGGGTGGGGGGGATTGGGGGGGCGGTTCACCGCCCCCCAAGGTCTTTTTTTTCGAAACCTGGTCTGAACTTCAACAAAAGGATTCACATCGACAATGTCTGGACGCATGTTTAGCATAGGAAATTTTGGCATCAAAAGCAAATTGACGCTCATGCTGCTGCCACCGATACTCAGTTTGTTTTATTTCATTTTATTAGATTACCAGAATATTCGGTCACAAATCCAATCTTTGGAACGATTGATCAATTTGGCCAATCTTTCGGTGCAAATTGGTGAAACCGTCCATGTTGTTCAGAAAGAACGGGGACGCACGACACTCTTTCTGGCAGCCCAGGGCCGTCACTTTGAACAGGAACTCAAGGCGGCCCGTGAACTCACCGACCAAAAAATCGCCCCATTGCGGGATGCCTTGCAGCAGATCCTGCTCAAACAAGGCTCGCGCGACATGGAAAAAATCGTGCAACAGGCCATGACGCATACGGAACAACTCAAAACCACCCGTTTGGCTGTGGATGGGTTGACCCTCAATGCTACAGTGGCTTTGCATTTTTATACGGACCTGGATACCAACCTGATCCACCTGTTGGATGATGCCTCGCTCAACGAGCAGCATAATGAATTATGGTCTCACTTGCAAGCATACATTACTCTGATGCGGAGCAAGGATCTTCTGGGATTGGAGCGCGCCCAAACCGGTGAAGTATTGCAACTCAAGGAATTACCACGGGACAAACTGATGAAATTGGTCCAATTGAATACCAGGCAAAAAGATCATATAGACCGTTTTTTGCACCTTGGGGGCAAGGAGAAACATACCCTGTTCAGTCAAAAAATGGATTCGGAATGTGTCATGGAGGTGGAGAGGATTCAGACACATCTGTTCAATGATAATAATATTAATGAAATCAAAATCGATCCCACACGATGGTTTGATCTGATGACCTGCAAAATCGACCGATTCAAGGAAGTTGAAAATCAACTGGTGACGGAGATCAAAACACAGGTACAAACCGAGTTGCGCGCCAACCAACAGAAATTTTTTATATTTATCAGCTTGAATACGACCTCGGTGGTGGTGACTTTTCTGCTGGTTCTGTTGATTGCCCGTCATTTGACAGGACATACCCGACGACTTGTCCAGACCATGCGGACCTTTTCCGAGGGGATGTTACATGCCCGTCTGCCCGTGATTTTTCATGATGAACTGGGTCAAATTGCTGCTTCTTTCAATGAAATGGCCACGCGGATCGAACAGAATGTCATGCAGGAATCAGCCATCGCAGAACAGGAACGGCAGGAATCCGAACGGTTTCGACAACGGGTACAACTGTTGCGGGATGCCCTGATCAAGGTTGCCAGTGGTGATCTGACCATTCGCACACCCGAAGAGGGCGCGGATGAACTGGCCAATTTGAGCAGCAATGTCAATATCATGATCACCAGTCTGGCCACTATGGCCGCTCATACAGAAGAGGCCATTCATTCCTTGTCCACGGCACTCAAACAGGTGCAGGAGGCAGCCCAGGCCCACTCTTCTGGGGCCTCCCAGCAAGCTGCGGCTGTCAACGAAACCACCACCACGCTTGAAGAGATCCGTGCTGTTGCGGCCCAGACCCTGGAAAAAGCCCAAGCCATGGGACGGATTGCCGAAATCGCACGGGGTGAAGGCGAAAAAGGGCATCAGGCAGCCAAACAGACGTTGCTTTCCATGGACTCGATTCGTGGAAAAGTCGGAGCCATTGCCACGACCATTCTGGCCTTGTCTGAAAAAACCAGCCGGATCGGGGAGATTACCATGGCGGTCAACAATTTGGCGCAGCAATCCAAAATGCTCGCCTTGAACGCCTCCATTGAGGCGGCCAAGGCTGGGGAGGCGGGCAAGGGATTTGCTGTGGTTGCCGATGAGGTCAAAAATCTCGCCGAACAATCCCAACAATTCACCATCCAGGTTCAACGCATTCTGGAAGAGATCCGGCACGCCACAGACAAGGCGGTCATGGCCACCGAGGAAGGCTCCAAGGAAGTGGATCTGGGGGCTGCCCTGACCGAACAGGCCGGGGAAGTGGTGAGAAACCTGTTGGAACTGTTGAAGGAAGCCGCCATTTCAGGGCAGCAGATCGTGGCGGCAGTACGTCAGGAAGCAGCAGGAATTGATCAAATCGGGGCAGCGATGAATGAAATCAATCAGGTGACCACCCAATCGGTGGTTTCCACGCGCCAGACCGTACAAGCCACTGAAAATCTAAGCAAACTTTCTGCGAGATTGCAAGAAAACAATCGGTTTTACAAGGTCTGATGGCATGTTCAATGACCTGGATGCCAACCTCCAGCAAGAATTGATCGCGGCCTTTCGCATTGAACTGGACGAAAAGCTCCAGACAATTGCCGACCAACTGCTGCAACTGGAAAACAATCCCACTGCCATGGAACGGAATGGCATGTTGGAAGAGATTTTTCGGGCTGCCCACAGCATCAAGGGGGCTTCCAGGGGCGTTGGTCTGTCAGTTGTTGCTGACTTGAGTCATCGTCTGGAATCGTTGTTTGCTGTCTTGAAAAAAAGACCGGATTTACCCATTTCCGCAGCCATTGACGCTACTTTGGCCACTCTGGATTTCATGCGCAAGGCTTTTGAACAGTTTATTCAAGGAATCGATGTCTCCGCGCAACAATCCGAAGAGATCCGTACTCGTTTGACCCAATTGATTGAAGGCATTCCGGCTGTTGAATCAATGCCGTCCGCAGGGGTTTGCCTGGATGACCCCCCCAAAAAGCCCGGCAGTTCGTGGCGACCCCCCAGGGGCGTGGTTTCTGATACGGGAAGGGGTATACCAGCAGAGAGTGTTTCTCTTCCACCTGTTTGGGAAGAGTCCAAGCCTGCGGCCACCCAGGAGCCAATTGTCAACGAACCTGTTATGGGCAGCACTGCCAATGAGTCTGTCATGGCCTCTGGAGACGTGGAGGTCATTCACGTTACGGTGGACAAACTGGAACGTTTGGGGGGGTTGACTGAGGAAATTCATGTCGCGCTGCTGGATTTGCTCGATCCAGGCGAGAAAACGCAGATGATTTTGGCACAGGCGCAGATTCTGGCTGACTGGATGAATACCATGAATGCCATAAATCCCATGGATCAGGGGAGGTGCCATGCCAAAGAGGCTGTCAAGGCCATCCAATCCGCCTGTGCGGGCTTGCGCCACGAGTGGACCACAGCGGCCAGACAATTGAAAATCCTGACGCATGCGATGCGGGACGAACTCCATCAGATCCGCCTGATCAAGGCATCCACGTTGACCAGACCTCTGCCCCGCATGGTACGTGATCTGGCCAGGGAACTCGACAAACAAGTCCAGTTGGAAATCGTCGGGGATCATCTGGTCATGGACCGGGTTGTATTGAATCTATTGCGTGATCCTTTGAATCATTTATTGCGCAATGCAGTGGATCATGGTATCGAATCGCCACAACACCGTCAGGACTCTGGAAAACCGCAATGTGGTTTGATCAGGCTCCATTTTTCACAGGATGGACACCGCATGCGCATCAGAATACAGGATGATGGCATGGGCATGGATCCTGAGGAAATCGCCCGGTCAGCACGGCGCAAAGGGATCGTTGACGACGAAGAGTGCCGCAAACTGAACCTGGAACAGAAGTTGGAACTGATTTTTCGGCCTGGTTTCAGCAGTCGGGAGATTTTGACCACGGTTTCCGGGCGTGGCATTGGGCTGGATGTGGTGAAGACCAATCTGCGCGCGATTCAGGGTCAGGTCCAGGTGGAAACCACGGCGGGACGTGGAACCACCTTCATTTTGAATCTGCCATTGACCATAGCCACGGAACGGGGTTTGTTGATCCGTGTGGCGGATCAGGTTTTGGCCATTCCTTCCAAACATATTGATCATATTCTGTTGGTGGATTCCACCATGAAGATCCGTGTTGACCATCGGGATGCCATTCTGTTGGGCACAACGCCCACACCGATTGTGTGGTTGTCGGAACTTTTGGGATTGCGTCAGGGTTCGGCCTTGCCATGGATCAGAGCCATGCCAGCGGTGGTGGTTTCCAATGGTTGGCGTAATGTGGCTTTTTTGGTGGATGATGCCTTGGAGGATCGGGAAATGGTCATCAAGCCTTTGCCACCGCCGTTGTACGCAGTTCCCAACGTTGCTGGGGGTGCTATTATGGGAACAGGTCAGGTTGTCATGGTTCTGGATCCCGCAGCATTGGTGGAATCGGCCTTGCGCCATTCAACCAGCATCACGCTGGACCAACAGGAAAAAGCGGTGGTGGAAACAGTCAAAAAACGTATTCTGGTGGTGGACGATTCCATTACCACGCGCACGCTCGAAAACAACATCCTGACCAATGCCGGTTTTGAGGTCCAGTTGGCCACCCATGGTGCCGAGGGGTGGGAATGGTTGCAAAAACAGACTTTTCATCTTGTAGTGACTGACGTGCAGATGCCGATTATGGATGGTTTTCGTCTGACCCAATTGATCAAAACCAGTGATGCCTGCAAGACCATTCCAGTCATCATTGTTTCATCTCTTGGCAGCACCGAGGATCGGCAACGCGGGGTGGAGGTCGGGGCGGATGCCTACATTGTCAAGGGTCAGTTTGAAACGCGAGCATTGTTGGAAATCGTGGAACAGCTTATTATTTGATTGGTGTTTGAAAACGGATTGATTTTGGAGAAACGCTTGATTCGCATTCTTATTATTGAAGATTCTCTGGTCATCACGTCGCTGCTGAGGGCGATTCTCAACCAGGAAGCGGATATGACGGTGATTGGATGCGCCAAAAACGGCGCGGAAGGGGTGAGTATGGCCGAATCGTTGCAGCCAGATCTCATCACCATGGACATCCGCATGCCCATCATGGATGGTTTCGAGGCGACGCGTCACATCATGGCGACCCGACCTGTTCCGATTGTGGTGATTTCCTCCAGTGTGGCAGATGATGAATTGCGCATCACGTTTCGGGCCATAGAAGAGGGTGCTTTGGCTGTGATCGAAAAGCCTGGAGGATTGTCAAGTCCCCATTTTTCCATGATTCGCAGCAATCTGGTGGAGACCATCCGGGCCATGGCCGAGGTCAAACTGGTGCGACGCATTCGACATATCCGGGCTTCCCGTCCTGTAGTTATGCCTGCGCCGGTAGCCGTGACTTCTGGATCCTGTCAGGTGGTGGCATTGGCTTGTTCCACAGGGGGACCGCAGGCACTGCACACCATTTTGCGGATGCTGCCCAGAAATCTTCCATTTGCCATGGTTGTGGTGCAGCATATTTCGCCAGGATTTATCGGCGGACTGGTCAAATGGCTGGCTGATGCCTGCAAGTTGACCATCAAGCTGGCCGAAGAGGGGGAACGGTTGCAACCCGGCATTGTGCTGTTGGCCCCGGATGATCATCATGTGCTGATTCGTGCCGAATCTGGGGGATTGTGGGTTCATTTGAGTCAAACGCCACCGATCAACCGGTTTCGACCGTCAGGCAATCCATTATTCACTTCGTTGGCCCAGGTTGCTCCAGGTCGTGCGGTAGGTGGAATTTTGACTGGCATGGGCAATGATGGCGCGTTTGGACTGCTGGCCATGCGCAATGCCGGATGTCATACCTTTGCCCAGGATCGGGAGAGTTCCATCGTTTTTGGCATGCCCGGTGAGGCCATTGAACTCAATGCCGCTCAAACCATTCTGTCTCTGGAACGGATACCGGACTTTCTTTTGACCTTGAGCAACTGATTTGTGCCGAATTAAGACTATTCTTGCCTTGTGGATCGTATCCTATGAATATTTCATTGCCACCACACCTTGAGGAACTGGTCAAAGAAAAGGTCGATACTGGTCTTTACAACTCGGCAAGTGAGGTGATTCGGGATGCTTTACGACTCTTGGAAGAACGTGATCAAATGCGTAAATTACGTCTTGAAGAATTACGGCGTGAAATTCAAAAAGGAATAGACAGCGGCGAAGCCACTCTGTTGGACATGGAAGGGATCAAGGTGCGTGGTCGCAAGCGGCTTGCAGCGCAAGGATGAAAGTGCAATGTCATGCATTTTCAAACGGTCAGAAGCCGAAAGAGATCTTGATGAAATTGGGTGGCATATCGCACAAGACAACCCACAAAACGCAGACAGGTTTCTGGATGGCATTCAGGAAAAGTGAGGATTACTGGCTCATTTTCCTCAAATGGGAGCCTGTCGTGACGAAATCCAAAAAGGTCTGCATAGTCAACCCGTAGGAAATTACATTATTTTTTTGTTTTTCAATAGAGGACGGCATTGATAGTGTTCGTGTTCTTCATAAGTCACGAGATATTGAAAGTATATTATTATAATCAATTTGGCTGTTTGTTTACAAAGCATCGCCCCCTTCGTTAAGAATATTCAAATATTCATTATATACAAACACCCGATTACGGCGTTGACCTGTGAGTTCGCGGGCAATGCCCATCTCCACCAGGGTCATCATGGCCTTGGAGGCTGTAGGAAACGTAATTCTTGCATTTTTGCCAATCTGACCCAGACTGCACAAGGGCCGTTGTCGCAGGCTATCCAAGACACGCAGACGGTTGGCACTCCCTCGTCCGCTGTTCTGAACGCGTTGGGTATCCTGTCCGAACAGATCTACGAGTCGTCGGGCTGTCTGCACGGCACTGTGGGCGGTTTGTTCGACTCCTTCGAGAAAAAAATCGACCCAGGCTTCCCAATCCCCAGAAGTGCGTACCCGATCCAACAGTTCGTAATAGAGTGTACGGTGTTGTTTGAAATAGAGACTCAGGTATAATAAAGGCTGTGTGACCGCACCACCCGTATGCAGCAAAAGCGCGATGAGCAATCGTCCGAGCCGACCATTGCCATCCAGAAAAGGGTGAATGGTCTCAAATTGGACATGCGCGAGGGCTGCCTTGAGCAACACAGGTAGCTCGCTGTTTTCATTGTGGATGAATTGCTCCAGTGCGGACATGCAGGTTTCGACCTCCTGGGGGGGAGAGGGCACAAAACGGGCGTTTCCAGGACGGGTGCCACCGATCCAGTTCTGGCTGCGCCGGAATTCGCCGGGGTTTTTGTCACGGCCACGCCCTTGCGCCATCAGCCTGGCGTGTATCTCCCTCAAGAGTCGGTTGCATAAAGGAAATCCCTCTCGCAGACGGGCCATCCCGTGTTCCAGTGCCGCGACGTAGTTGGAGACTTCCACCACGTCGTCAAAAGGCACACCAGGCACTTCGTCCAACTCGAACAGCAGCAGATCGGATAAAGACGATTGCGTTCCCTCGATTTGCGACGACAACACCGCCTCGCGCCGCACATAGGCATACAAAAAAAGATGCGGATCTGGCAGCAGCAACCCGATGCTGTCGAGACGACCCAACGCCAGAGTGGCCTTTTCGAGAGCTGTTTGTCGCATACCGCCCAAGTCCAATGGCGGCATGGGGGGCAGTGGGGTGGGGATAAAAGCGCGGACGGTTTCCCCACCGGCGATGCTGGCAACATAATGGCCAGTCATGTCACGATTCATGGTACACAATCCTTGAATAAGAAACTGCGCTATTAAAGAAAAGACGATTTTTTTTAATAACCATCCAAAAAACGAGGTGATGGGTCATGGCCATGAGATTCAGGGGACACAATCCTTGAATAAGAAACTGTGCTATTAAAAAAAAGCCATTTTTTTTTTAATAGCACACCCAAAAACGCGGTGATGGTTCATGGCCATGAGAGGATGCGTGGTGGATGGGATCTGGTGTGGCCTGTCGGGTATTGTAGGGGCAAGAGTGGGTGTTTGAAAGCCCTGGCCGCATTCATGGTGGAGTGGGGGGGATCATGACCCTTTTGTTTCGTCAGGCAACCCCGTTGTTGCAAGAGACGTTGTTGGGGGTGTACGGTGATGGCAAGGAGACTCAGGATGCGATCCTGTCGGTGCGTGCCAACCGTCGCATGAAGGTGGCAGAGAGGAACGCCCTGTTGCGACCCATCGAATCTACGCCCTTTTCCGGCCAATGCGGTCATAGCCGCCCCACGGATGTGGAACTCACCCTCAAGGTTTGGGCCAAGCTCTTTGGACGGTGCTGCTTGGATTGGGTATGGCCCAATGGCAGATGGCCTCACGCCCCAGGTTGGCTCTCCCGTCATCCTTGGGGAACTGGGTAAATCCATAATGATTTAGATAATTATGATACATGTTTTTTATAATTTTTTTGTTATTATTTTGGTTGCTTGGCCATGTCTGCCTGGATGGCGGCGATCAAATTTTCCGTATTTTTAATATATGTCGCTGCCTGTCCCCCAAAGGTTTGGAAGTTTATTAGTGCAGCATTAGCGTAGAGCAGGGCTTTTGGGAATAATTTCTGTTGTGCAAGCACTAAGGCGACGTTGAAGCGGGAACCGGCTGCACTAAAGATGTTACCTGCTTGTTCTGTATAACGTATAGCTAGCTGATAGTGTTTTATGGCGTCGTCCCATTGACCAATATGTGAATAAATTTTTCCAATATGATTATGAGTGATGGATAAATAATCCACAGATTCGGCGGGTAAAAGATTAATTGCTTGGTGAGCGGTCGTTAGTGCCTCGTTCAAAAAGTCAATACATTGTGTTTGATTGGGAGTTTCTCTGGAACGTTCTTGTTCAAAACGAGTTATAGCAATTTCACTTAATTTATGATAACATAAACCAAGACCAAGCTGATCTTGTTTTGAATATAAATTCAAGCTTGTTCGGATCCATTGTTCAGCTTTTTTTAGATCCTGATAAGGAAATGGTAGGTCTTTATATGCATCTCCTAAATTGTATGCGGCAATGGCGGCAGCGGATTGGTCTGCAATGTGCAGGCAAAGATTATAAGATTGCTTGGTAATCTGGAGGCATTCTGGATTGTTCTGTTGTTTTAGGATTTTTCCCAATTGTTGCATGTTAAAACTAAAAGTTCGAATAATATTCTTTTGATTTTGTGTGAGATCTTCAACATGTGTGTTTAATAATGGGGTAGCCTGTTGTTGATTCCTTGTCAGTAGAATTCTTTGCAGGCGTTCGGATTCGGGCCAGTTACGTTGTTGTTCGGCGAAGTTACAACGGTAAGTCAGAATGAGCATCCACCCTTCCTCGCGTCCTGCCTTGGGTCTCTCAGTGAGGGGATCCACGAAACAAGGTGCGGCCTCTGCCACCCTGTTTTTCCATTCCTCCCAGCGGCTGAAGTGTGATGCCAATATTTCTAATCCTGCCATAACGTGGATTAGTTGGCCATGCAAGTCGTGGTGTCTAGCCAACTGAAAAGCGTGGAGTAAATTGGACTCTTCTATTTGTAATTGGTAGACCTTTTTTCGATCACCATAAATATATTTGTTATTAATAATATTAATCATTCTTCCGATGGCTGTAACAAAAGCCATAGAACAAATTTTTTGTTTTTTATATGTTGGGAAATAATATTGAAATCGAGCCAGGAAGAACCACGGCAAAGCTGGGTGAATGGTGAAATAACCATTATTAAGGTCAGTAAGAAGTCCTATTTCAGCTGCGCGTTGCAACAGGCGCAAGAGGTCGTCCCTGGTTATGGTTTGGAGTTCCAGGATGGCGTGTTCATTTTCAGGATGGACCATGAGCATCAATACTTCCGCATGCACAACCCCCTGAAAAAAATGCAGCAGTGAGAGAATTTTTTGTTCCTCCTCGGAAAAAGCGGCCTCAAATCCATACTTGAGGGCAGCCCCAAGGCTTTTGGAACGGCCTTCGCTTTCCTCGTCCTCAAAATCCGCCTTTCCAGCTCGCAGGCTTTGCACAAAGTTCAGGATTTCTTCTTTTGATATCCATCCCTGGCGCAACGCATGTTTTATGGTCACGGTAAGGGTTAAGGGGTTGCCTTGGGTAAAATTCAGAAGGGGACGCCAGAGTTCGTTGATGTTTGGGGTGCCCGTTTGACGTTTGGCCAAAGCCTTGGCCATGGCGTAACGGTCTGGCATGGGCATGGGGGGCACAGGCACCCGAATAGGCAGGTCTGACAGCCATTGTTTTTCTTCCCGGCGGCTGGTGAGGAGGATTTTGGCGCGGGTTGTCTTCAATCGCTCCAGAAGTTGTTTGAGTGCCAATTGTTCTTCAGTCGTCCATGCCGATTGAGTCCCTGTGGGAAAACCGGCGATTGGCTCCACATTGTCCCAGATCCAAAGCATCGGGATTTGTTGGAGAACGAGCAGGAGAATGGTCTGACGCTCCTGGGCGTTGCGTGCGGACCATTCAAATTGGGGTTCAACAATGGACTTGAAACATTCTCCCGCCTCATCCACCACGTGCGCCAAGGAGAGATAACGTTCGAAACTGGTGAACAACACCGGTCCATCCATCCCGCCGGTCTTGTAGAACCATTGGGCAAATTCCACGGCGGCAGTGGTTTTACCGCTGCCTGCATAGGCGTGGAGCAGGACCACAGGTCCATTCTGAAACGCCCGTTCCAATTCCAACAACGTCTCATCCCGTCCGACAAAACCGTGGGCAGGTGAGGCAGGGAGATGGTTAAGGGGGGTGGATAGGGTGGGCTTGACAACTCCCAGAGTGGATGGTCTGAAAAGTTGAATGGAGGTGGCCGCATAGGCCATAGGTGTCACCCAGTCCTGAAGGGAGACTTGATCCACAATTTCCCGCATAGGGTCATCTGCCAGTTGTTTGCGGCCTGAAGAGACGGCTTCGGCAAAGCTCTCACCTGAGGCCATGTGGTCGTAGAGGTCAGCGATATAGCGGGCGGCTGTGGTCACCCAGATGTTGTAACGCATGGCCAGAATTCCTCCGCCTCCAGTATTCATCACTTCATAGGCCAAAGATTCCAAGGCACTAGTGTTCTGAGAAGCAATTGTCTGATGTTTTGCATCAGGCGTTATTTTTTCCGATTTGGCAACGTGGATGGAAAATCCCGTATTGAGGACTGTCAGGTGGGTTTGGGTCTCCCGCAACAGTTTTCCAAGTTCTTCCCCATCCACAAACCGGATATTGGCCGGGTGATCTGGATTTTCAAACAGGAGATATCCCCGTTGCCTGGATTGTGGTTTGTGGGGATAGAGTGAAGTCCCGAAGGCAAGGTGATTGGAATTCAAACCCAAAAGAGCGGCATGGCTGGCCTCAAGAGAGGCTGGATGAGCCAATAGTTTGGCCAGATCCTGTGTGGTCCCATGTCCATCAAAATGCAGGATGTGAAAGGGTTTTTCCTCTTTCTTGGCCTGACGCAGACGTTTGGCCAACGCTGGAAAGGTCGGCGGACGCAACAGTTCCAACCGGAAATTTCCCCGGCCATCTAAAATTCCCAACAAACGTCTGGCCAGGGAGCGGAATCCAATATCTTGCGTCCCTTGGGGGCGGGCAATAACCAGTAAAATTCGTACCTCGTCAGGCGTCGGCAGTGGGTCGGGCGGGGAGAGTCGGGGGTCTGCATGGGTGCGGATAAAGCTTTTGGCCGTCAGAGCTAAAAAGGTGCCGGTGCTTGGATTGCGGATCTGTTCCCAGGGTATGGACCAACCAAGCTTCAGGTGGCTGCACACCTCTATATCGCAGTCGGGCAGTTGAGTCTCAATGTTGGCCCATTTGGACCAGGGGATGTTGTTCTCATCATGAAAAACCGCCTGAAACAACCGTTCACCTACATTTCGTAGGCTTTGCTCCGCCATGTCGGCGAGTTCTGGATTGGGTGGGGAGAGATCTGCTGGATACTCTTCTAGATACCACCGTATGTCGTTGCTTTCTTGTTCGGTGACAATGAAGTCAAAGATGGATGTGTGCGTGAGAGGGTCTTTACCTGGGCACTCAAATCTAATAGTCGCTTTATGTTGACTATTATGGAGTGTCGGGGGTTGGTGAAAAATTCGCAGTTTAACTACTATGGACATACCACCTTACACCTTATTGAATACGTTTGATTCTTTAATTAAATATTCTGATACATATCCAATATTTTCGATTGTTGGCCTCTTTAAAGAGGCTTTTTCGCAATCGTTTCACAGCAGGTCGTGGTGTTCAATAATTTTTTGGTCACTCCAGACCTCTGACTTTCCGAACCGTATCTAAGATCAAACAGGCAGTAAAGTAAAACCGTGAAATATTTCTGGAAATGTCAAACTGTTACCATCCCCAGGTAGGACTGGAGGATTACCTGTTGGATGTGGCAATATTTTTTCAAACAATTCTTGATTATTTATTCCATATTTTTTAATCAATCTGTCTTCTTGCAGTAATTCATAATTTGTATTTTTAGTGTTGAAGTAAATATAATTTTTTATATCTGACTCGCTTAAGATTTCGTCATTTTTTATATTTTCTGGATTTGAAGCTTCGTCTAGCGTATTTAATTTTTTTATAATGTTAACAATATCTTTGACTGGATTAAAATAATCATAAAAGGCAGATTTACAAAATTTTATTGTCGAAGGTACAAATTGGTCATCTAAAAGGGTTGTATCGTTTAAATATTTACATTTATCTGTATTACTATATACATTACATCTTTCGTTTGGATGTTTATCTAATACATTTGATTTTTTTATAAAATTTACAGTATTACGAATTGGGGCAAAATAATCATCAAAAGCAAATCGAAAGGATTTGATTGTGGAGGATATAAATTTATCAGTTAGAGTAGTCATAACTTTTTAACCAGTCGAAAGGTTGATTGCCAGATGAATCGTAAAAATATAATTAGATCAGCTATAAATAATATGTATTCAGCATGAATTATTCCTGTTACAATTATTATATTAATATTATCTTTTTCTAGATAATGAACTAATTTATTTAAGCCAACGGCAGGAATAAGAATGATAAGAAAAAATAGTATACCTGCTACTGCCTCAATAAAAAAACGCCATACTGCCATCAGAAGGTGTCGAGTATTATCATTGTTTGTATCAGTCATTTGTTTTCACTCTTCATCTGTTAAATGATTTTAAAAATCAAGCTATTTTACTAAATCAAAGAATTTCAGAACCATTTTTTGAAATCCATATTGCCTGACCGAGCAGGGAGTTGTCAAGTTTTTTATTGGCCATGTGATGAATCTTGACTCATTTTTGATTGCATCGTGGGTGCTGTTTGGTTGGATTCGAGATCCGACCAAAATTATTTTTTCGCCCCACCCCGGCAAAATTGAGCGCAACCAGAACCCAAGAGTTTACGCAGCTCTTCCAAAAGGGCCGCACTTGGTGTGACACGGAACCCATCCCCCAAAACAAAACGAGCCTTATGTTCAGGCAAGCGCAACTCCAAAGTCACACGGCATGTTCTGCCAGCGTGGCGCGTCAGAATCTCGCGCAGACGATCCACGACCGGTTCGGTCAGGGTCAGCAGTTCGGTTTGCAGTTGCAATTCCTGGCAGAATTCACGACGGCAGGTATCCAGGTCCGTAACGCGCTCCACGGTGATTTTGGGTTCTTCTTCTCCGACGACTTCAAGCGTACCGTCCAGGATGATCAGCCCATCCTTGTCCAACAGCTCCTGGCTGCTTTGATAGACATCGGAAAAGACAATCGCTTCGATCTGGTCATCCTGATCCTCCAAGGTGATGAAAGCCATGCGGTCCCCCTTGCGGGTCCGGTGGAGCTTCATGGCAGCCACCACTCCAGCCACCCGGATTCTCGATGCCGCTTCACCACGACACGTCTTGATGCGCGCAATCGGATCCATGCCATATTCCCGCAATTCCTCCGCATGTTTTTGGGCAGGATGACCGGTGATGAAAAATCCAATCGCTTCTTTTTCAAAAGCGAGTTGCTCATCAAAGGACCACTCTGGCACATCGGGTAACGGTGGACTCTCTTCGATCTCTCCAAACAGATCCAGAAACCCTTTGTTCTTGTCCGCATGCCGTTTCAGGGCCATGGCAATCGTGTCTGGCAGGCCAGTCATCATGGCGGCCCTTCCTTGGCCCAGGGAGTCGAGTGCCCCGGACTTGATCAAATTCTCCATGACCCGCCGATTGATGCCTGTGGCCGCACTGCGTTTGCACAGATCGTACAAAGAGACAAACGGTCCGGTTTCACGTGCCTTGATCAAGGCTTCCATGGTTCCTTCGCCCACACTCTTGAGTGCTGCCAGACCGTAACGGACCGAATGGTTCTCCACGGAAAAAATGGGCTGGGAGCGATTGATGTCGGGCGGCAGGACGGTCACTTTCATGCTGCGGCATTCGCGGATGAATTGCGCCAATTTGTCGGTGTTGAGCATGTCGCACGTCAGAGTCGCGGCCATGAATTCAACCGGATAGTGGGCCTTGAGCCATCCGGTCTGATAGGATATCAGCGCGTATGCCGCCGAGTGCGATTTGTTGAAACCATACCCGGCGAATTTCTCCATCAGATCGAATATATATTCCGCACGTTCCCTGCTGACCGCGTTGGCCATGGCTCCACGGACAAAAATGTCCCGTTGGGAGAGCATCTCCGAAAGTTTCTTTTTGCCCATGGCACGCCGCAACAAGTCGGCACTGCCCAGCGTATAGCCCGCCAGTACCTGGGCGATTTTCATGACCTGCTCCTGGTACAGGATCACCCCGTAAGTCTCTTTGAGAATCGGTTCCAATTGGGGCAGGGGATAGGCCACATCGACACGACCATGCTTGCGGTTGATGAAATCATCCACCATCCCGGAACCTAGCGGACCGGGTCGATACAAGGCCACCAGGGCGATTATGTCTTCAAAGGCATCCGGGGCCAGTTTTTTCAGAATATCCCGCATGCCTGAGGATTCCAACTGGAATACCCCACGGGTTTGTCCTCTTTGGAGCAGTTTGAAGGTCTCCTGGTCCTCCAGATCAATGAAATTGATGTCGATAGCCGGTTCGTTGTGTGCCAGGCGACTCCGATTGACCAATTTGAGGACTTCGTCGATCACCGTCAGGGTTTTGAGTCCAAGAAAGTCGAATTTGATCAAACCGACTTTTTCCACGTCCATCATGTTGAATTGGGTCACCGGCATGTCGGAACGGGGATCCAGATAGAGCGGAACCATGTTTGTTAACGGTTCATTGCCCATGATCACTCCAGCAGCATGGGTGCCGGCTGAACGGGGCAATCCCTCCAGAGCCAGGGCCAACTCAATCAGGTCGTTGAGTTCCGGTTCGGCCTGGATCATGGCTCGGAGTCGTTCTTCCTGGTCGATGGCCTCTTGCAGGGTGATGCCCAATACATTTGGAATCAGCTTGGCAATACGATCCACCTGATTATAGGAAAACTGGAGAACACGGCCTACGTCCCGCACAGCCATGCGCGCTTGCAGGGTGCCAAAGGTGATGATTTGCGCCACCCGGTCGGTGCCGTATTTCTCCTGGACGTAGCGAATCACCTTGTCCCGTTGATCCATGCAGAAATCCACGTCAAAGTCTGGCATGGAGACCCGTTCCGGGTTGAGAAAGCGTTCAAACAACAACTGATACCGCAACGGGTCGAGATCCGTGATTTCCAACGCCCAGGCCACCACCGATCCCGCCCCGGAACCACGTCCCGGTCCTACCGGGATCCCATGGCCCTTGGCCCAACGAATAAAATCAGACACAATCAGAAAATAACCAGGAAATCCCATCTGGACGATGACATCCAGCTCATATTCCAGGCGTTCTTTGTAGTGATGTACTGTTGCTTGCAAGTTGTTTGGATCGGTACGGGGGGCCACCCATTGTTGGATTCTTTTCTGCAATCCTTTTTCCGCCTCGCTTTTGAGCCAGGAGGAGAGATCCTCTCCAGCGGGAATGGCAAAATCGGGCAATACGGTTTTGCCCAGCTCCATGCGGAAGTTGCACCGTTGGGCGATTTGCAGGGTATTGGACAGGCTTTCAGGCAGGTCGGCAAACCGTTCGGCCATCTCCTGTGGAGAGGCGAAATGACGTCTATCATTGATTTTTGGACGTTTTTCGTCCTGCAAGGTCATGCCTGCCCCGATACAGACCAAGGCGTCGTGGGCGCGGTGGTCTTTGCGGTCCAGAAAATGGACATCGTTGGTGGCGACCAAAGGTACATTCAGGTCATTGGCCAAGGCAACGGTTGCCTGGATGAGTTCTTCTTCATTGGGTTCGCCGTGACGCTGAATTTCCAGGTAGAATCCGGGTGATCCGCTGGTTTCGTCCTGGTAGAGTTCTTTGAGCCAACGGGCTGCTTCGAGGGCCAGGTCCGGGCGACCTGCCAACAGATGTCGCCCCACCGCCCCCTTGGGTCCAGCCGAAAGCGCGAGCAATCCCTGTTTGTGTTGTTGGAGCAGTTCCGGGTCCACGCGGGGTTTGTCGTGACTCCCTTCCAGATAGCCTGTGGATATCAGTCGGGTCAGACTGCGCCAACCCGTTGCGTTGCGGCACAACAGAATGAGTTGATCTCGGATTTCCTGGTCAGACCGGAGACTTTTGTCCAGGTGATTGGGGACAACGTAGACTTGCGCGCCCAGAATGGGTTTGATCCCGGCTTTCAGGCAACCTAAATAGAACTGTACTGCTGCAAAAAGATTACCTTGATCGGTAAGTGCCAGGGCTGGCATGTGATACTGCTTGGCCCGTGCGATCACCGCTTCCAGGCGGATCGTGGAATTCAGCAGGGAGTATGCGGAATGGACATGCAGATGGATGGTCAAATTCATTTAGCCTTGGGGGTTGATACCTCTTGTTTTTTTGTGTCGGGTTGTACCACTTCTGGTTCAACGGCATCCGATTTCATTTTATCCCAGGCTGGAGGCATCCAGTTATCTGCCAACGTTTTGGCTTTGTTGATTTGTTCGGCTGTCATTTCTTTGAGTAGCAATTCACGTTTTTTGATGGCATGTGGATCTCCTTGCACCACAGCGAGATTCAACCACATGGCAGCCAGAATCAGATCTTTTTGCACGCCTTGTCCCAAGGCATACATGGAACCGAGGGTGGTTTGGGCCATGACGAATTCCTGATTGGCGGACAAGCCCAACCAGTAAATGGCCTCTTTGTCGTCTTGTGGGACACCTTTACCGTCGTGGTACATCACGCCCAGGTTGTATTGGGCACTGGCCAAACCTTGTTCAGCGGCCAGACGCAGCCATTTGATGGCCTCTTGATCGTTGGCAGGGAGGCCTTTGCCGTCGTGGTACATCACGCCCAGGAGGTATTGGGCATCGGCCAGTCCGCCATTTTCAGCAGCCAGACGGATCCATTTGACGGCTTCCTTGTCATCGCGGGGGATGCCTTTGCCATCGTGGTACATGATGCCCAGGTTGTATTGAGCTTCAGCCAAGCCTTGATCGGCAGCCAGACGATACCATTTGAGGGCTTTTTTGTAGTCTTGTGGTACGCCCAAGCCATCGCGGTAGATCATGGCGAGATTATTTTGGGCATCGGCCACGCCATGATTGGCAGCTTTGGTTGTTTCTTCGAGGGATTGGCTGTTTTCATACTCCAGAGCCAGAGCGACGGTATAAGGGGGGAGAGCCAAACCAACCAAGGTGAATGGCAGCCAGTAGAAGCGCATCCATTGTATGTGCATGAGATGTTTTTTCCCTTGAATGCAAATTGCGGTGAAAATGGAATTTTTTAAGACGCAAAAAAAACATGCCAAGGGGATGATTGACTGGATGCATCGTGATGTCAAGCCTGTCAATGCCTGTAAACCACCCAACCCAAAAAAGCCCGTTTCAAATGGGCTTGTTTGGGTTCTTCATTCACATGGATCCAGTGCAATGAAGCAAAGCAGAGGCGTGGTTATCAGTTCAATAATTGATTGGCTTTGTTGATCTGTTCAAGCACCGTTTTGGCCATATTGTCCGGGGTGAACTTCGGGATGAAGTCATCCGCGCCCATTTGGCGTGCTTTGTCTTGATTGGATTTGTTGCTCAGGGAACTGTTGATCGCCACGTAAATTTTGGCGAGTTTCGGGTTTTGTTTGACTTTTCTGGTGAAGGTAAAGCCATCCATCAGCGGCATTTCGATATCTGTAAAAACCATGGTATAGCTGCTTCTGCCGTTTTGATTGATGGATGCTTCCAGGAGTTCCAGGGCTTTTGGGGCGTCATCCACCACGGTATGTTGAATGCCCATCTGGTTGAGGACGGCTTTGATCAATTGACAGGCTGCCCTGGAATCGTCAACGGCCAGGATGTGATGTTCTTTTTTCACCACTTTTTGAATTTGTTCGATCCATGTAGTGGAAATGGTGATGTCAATACCGATAATTTCATTCAGCACTTTTTCCACATCAATGATCTGAATGGGGATGCCATCCAGGTAGGTGATGGCAGTCAGGCAACTGTTTTCGTAAAGAGAGCCAGAGGGCTTGATGATTTCATCCCAACTTTTGGTAACCAGCACATTCGGTTGGGCGACCAGAAACCCCTGGATGGTTGTGCTGTATTCACAAATCAGCGCGTAACTGACTTTATTTTTATACTCGATAGGCTCCATGCCCAGATATTCGCCCAGATCAATCAGATTGATGGGGCGTCCACGGAAATTGATTTCACCCTTGATGGTAGGATGCGAATGAGGAATCCTGGAAATTTCTTTTGGGGTTTCAACAATTTCGATAATTTTGAAGACATTCAGCCCATAGAGTTGTTGATCGGTCAGATAGAACGTCAGCATTTCCATTTCGTTGCTGAACGCCAACTGGGTCCGTTTGTCAACTTCTGCGAACAATTGGTCTTGGGCCATGGGGGTCTCCATTTTTCTGTTTTCAAGTACTCTATTATCAATTGATGGGTTCTGTCAAGGGTTTCAGCAGGGTGTGCGGTTCCAGAACAAAGCAAAACCCTGGGGGATGAATCCCCCAGACCCCCTCTTTTTTTTTAACAATTGTTAAGAAAAAAGGGTGGGGGGTGTTGGGGGGCGGTTCACCGCCCCCCAAGGTCTTGTTTGGATGAAGAAGGGTTGAAGAGTGTACAATATCTTGACTTTTTGTTCTACTGGCATGATAATGAAATTTGCCTGATCCGTTGTTGGTATTTACCACCGAGATGGAGAGTCAATCATCAATGAATCTCACTGTCCTTGTTGAACAGACGCGCACGGTTTTGCGGACATTATACGCTCGCGACGAGCGACCTTGGGTGGTGGCTTTTTCCGGTGGCAAAGATTCGACCTTGCTTGCTCAACTGGTGGTGGAAATGTTGACGGAGCAAGGTACAAACGCTCATAAGCCAGTCTATCTGATCTCATCTGATACGCGCGTGGAGGCTCCCAATATTGAAGAGTATTTGGCCCGCACCATGGAGCGATTACATCAGTATGCCCTTCATTCCAGTTTGCCACTGCATGCGGAACTGGTGCAACCGGAAGCGCATGAAAGTTTCTGGGGTCAGATGATCGGCAAGGGATATCCCTCCCCAACCCGCTGGTTTCGCTGGTGTACCTCCAAAATGAAAATTCGTCCCATGCGGCGGCGCGTTGAGGAGATTACCGCTCAATATGGTAGCGTCATCCTGCTTTTGGGCAGTCGTCGCTCTGAAAGTCCCGAACGTGCAAAACGGTTGATGGGTCGTGAACAGAACGATGCAGGACTGAATCCCCATGAAGAGATTGGCAACGCCTTGGTGGCGACTCCCATTGTTGCTTGGCATACTGACGATGTATGGGAATACTTGCTTTCAAATCTATCACCATGGGGAGAGGATCATCGTTTTTTGTATAATCTGTATCGGCAGGCAGAGGGAGGGGAATGCCCGGTCATTCTCGACCTGAATCAACCTTCATGCGGTGGCAGCCGTTTTGGGTGCTGGACCTGCACCGTGGTCAAGCTGGACAAATCCATGGAGGGATTCATTGAGTCTGGCGAGGAGTGGATGCGCTCTTTGAACGAGTTTCGTAATTGGATCAAAGAGGTGCGGGATTTTCCTGATTGGCGGCAGGACAAACGACGCAATGGATTCAGGGTGGAGGGGCAGAAGGGACCGTTCAAGCCGGAGAAACGTCAGGAAATTCTCGAAAGATTACTCCAGCTTGAAAAAAAATGTAAAAAAAACCTTATCAGCGATCAAGAATTGGGATATATTCAAACGGTTTGGACGCAGGAGTTTGATCTGTCAGGACGATCCGTACTGGATTTGGCCATAGCAGTTTAATCGTCACCCAATGCGATGGGAGGGTATGCTCTCGGTGGATGTTCAGGATAATATTCTTGAAAGTTTGATCGCTGGCAGTGATCTGGAACCAGAATTGGTGTACGGATTGCTTAAATTGGCCTATGACTATTATCCTAATTTGGATCAATATGGCAAGAAAGCATCCTTTGAGCGGGAGATTCGGGAGACCATTGAACGGGCCATGACCAATATGGAGAACGCTTGAATCATGATTTTTCAAGAAATTGAAATATGCAATCTTTTTTCTTATCACGGCAATGTCATCTTTGATCTTGCCGGGCATACTGCGGAGCGTCCCATTGTCTTGATCAGTGGTCGCAACGGCTTTGGCAAGACCAGTTTTCTCAATTCCATCAAGCTCCTTTTCAATGGTCCTGGTGAAGATCTGCGCAATGAAGTGAGTGTGGGACGCAAGTTAAGTCCTAAAGCTTACATGCTGGGGCATGGAGAAGATTGGATGGGAGTGTTTAATCGTTTGAGTCGGGCCAAAAAAGGCAATGCCAACAATTATTTTGTGCGCTGCCAGTGGCGGGAAAAAGAGGGAACGGTCAGTGTAAAGCGGGAGTGGTTTCCTGATGGGGAGTTTGATCCCAGTGGTCGTTTGACCATTTTTTCGACTCACCTTGATAATCCTCTGAACGGGGTTGATGCCCAACAATTTTTGGAGAAACGTCTTCCCCCTACCTATCTCTCTTTTTTCTTTTTCGATGGAGAAAAATTTCAGGTACTGGCCGAAGCCAATTCAGAACAATTGGAAAAGCATATTGAAGGAATACTCAACATTGCTCCTGTCATTGAACTCGTGAAGTATCTGGATACAATCAAAAAAAACTGGGCCAAAGAGGGGGCGGTTGATGAAGAACAGAGAAAATTCAATCAGATCAATCGTGATTTGGAAGCCTTGCATGACCAACTTGCTGCCATGGAATCGTTGCGGGCAAACCATCGAGAAGAACTTGAAGCACTGGATGAAGCGTGTGCAAACCTGGAACGGCGCATGCGCGATATGCGCGGGTTTCAGGCGCAAGAGGATGAGGTACGCCTTCAGGCAGACTTGAGGCAGGTGCAGGAAAATCTGGCTAAATTACGTGATGAGGTGGTTGATCGCTTTATTCCTGAGGCTCCAGTGCTGGTCAATCCTGGATTGATGCAAGAGCTGCTCTCCAGGTTGGAACAGGACGACAAGGATCTCTGGTCAAAAAAGGAGTTGCTGGGTTATCTGCGCAACTACCTGCCATTGCAGGTTTTTGAGCGTCCCATCCCATCAGAGTACCTAATGAAAAAGGAGCAGAAAAATTTTTTCAAAGATCGGCTGCATTCGGCCCTGGATAACCAACTTGTCCATGAAGATGTCAAGCCCGGCAAGCATAGCGTGACTTTGGAACCAGATCGTCAAAACTCACTGCGCCGTTTGTTGATCCGTTTGGAGGGCACCCCCATTCATGACCATGCCCGCCGTTTACAGGAGGTGAGCCGTTTGGCGCGACGGGCGGTGGAATTGCGTCAGAAGCTTGAGGACATCAGCACGGTTATCGACGTGGATCGTGTACGATACCGTCAGATGCAAGAAGAATTAAAGCGGTTGCGTCAACAGAGGGATGAGCTGATCAAGGGATTGGCTGGATTGGATAAAGATTACCAGGTCAAACAACGGGAACTGGATCGCAAACAGATTGAACTCAATGAGCAGGAAAACAAGATTGCCAAGGCGGGTAAATACAATGACCGCAGACAAAAATCTGAAGATTTGATTGCATTGTTTCAAGAGTATAAGAATTTATTAAGACAACATCGTCGAGAATCTGTGGAACGGGAGATCAATCGATTTTTCAAGATACTCATGACCAGTCATGATTTGATTAACCACATCACCATTGATGAAAATTTTGGACGCCATTTTCACGATCAGGCGGGTAATCTTTTGGGAGGAGCCAACTTTTCTGAGGGGATGAAACAATTGGCTGCTATTGCCTTGTTGTGGGCATTGAAAGAAGTGTCAGGGATAATCGTCCCTGTGATCGTCGATACACCACTGGCCAGGATTGATCGAAAAAACCAGGAAAATTTGTTGCGGGAGTATTTTCCTCATGCTGCTGAACAGGTGATTATACTACCCACTGATTCGGAGTTGGATCGGGACAAATACCGCCTTCTTGCGGATCATATTTACCGGGAATTCCAGTTGGATAATCCTCGTGGAGACCGAACCCGTGTGGAGTCGCGGCCCATGTACCAGGAGTAAGCGATGGCCAAGATTTTTACCAGTAGAGAAGATGAAGATACTATGACTGACGTTTTGAACAAGGGTCTTCAGATCAAGGCACCCAAATGGACCGTAATGCGACTGGCTTTGGCACACTCCCTGCGGATTCCATCTCCTCCTGATACCGAATTGGATCGGGTCAAGGAACGTGGCTCGGAATACGGCCTTGAACAAGTGACCGGCCAAGGCCAGGGACGCAGCTTGATTGGACAACAGTTGGATTTGACCGATGCCTTTCGGGGACTGTTGACTGTCTACAGCGGTGAGGATTTGTTTGTTAATGATAAGAGTTTTTTTATTCATTTACAACGCCACATTCGCCGTGGTCTGAGGGAGTTTCGTCGGAGTTGGCGGGAAAATCATGATTTTTATCAGTTTCTCTATCAGGAGTTGTGTGCTGGTCAGGATCGGGAGGTGGGGGCGGAAATAATCGACTTCGCCCAACAACTGGTCACCGCTTTGAACGAAATCGGCGTGACAGGGGAAGTGTCAGAGGAACCCCATGATGGTCCTCGTATTACCCGCTATCTGGTCCGTCTGGAGGATCCCAATCATCTGGATCGGGTGCGCCGGGGTTTGGATAAAATTTCTTTCATCATGGGATTGCAAAAACATGGTGTCTTTCCTGTGGAAACCGGCCAACCCAAGGTGATTGGCCTGGATATACCCCGGCCCCGCAATACCTGGAAAACCATCTCTGGCCAGGATTTGTTGGGATGGATCAAAAAGCATTCCCGCCAGGATACCAGTCTGCCCATGTGGCCAGGGGTGAGTGTGACCGGCGAGCCGATTCTGTTTGATCTGGCACGTCAGCCCCATTTGTTGGTTGGAGGAACCACCGGCAGTGGCAAAAGCATCTGTTTGCACGCCCTGCTCATTTCTCTGCTGGTCGGAGTGGCGCGGGAACGGTTGCAACTGGTTCTCATTGATCCTAAAAAAGTGGAGTTTGCTCCCTACGCCAAAGCGGGTTCCAAACGTATCACGGTAATTACCGATGTAGAGGACGCCAAGACAAAGCTGGAGGCATTGGTGGCAGAGATGGAAAGCCGTACAACTGCCTTGGAACAGGCTGGGGTGCGGGATTTGGCCGAGGGACATCGCAAAGGGGTGTTGAAAATTCCCTATATTGTTGTTTTTGTCGAAGAGTTGGCGGATTTGGTGATGCAGGCCCCAGAAGCCGAGGAACACATGATTCGTTTGGCCCAGAAAGCGCGGGCAACCGGCATTCATCTGGTCATTGCCACCCAACGGCCTGATGCCCGCATTCTGAATGGCCTGCTACGCTCCAACATTCCCTCCCGCATCGCGCTGACGGTGCAGAAATCCACCGAATCCAAGATTATTCTCGACGAAACCGGCGCGGAACGTTTGACCGGGGCAGGGGATATGTTGATTCGTCTCAGCGGTCAGCCGGTTCAGCGTGTTCATGGTGTGTATGTTACCGACGACGATAGTGCAGCAGTCATTCGTAGTGAAGGAGTGGGATGATGGAAAATGTTCTCCAAATTCGTGCGTGTACCCCCATTGCATTGACCGTGTTTGGCATGGGGCCGTTTCAGGAGAAGCCTTTTTATTTGAATTTTACCAACAAGAAAAATGAAAGTTGCAATTTTTTCTTGCTCATCGGTCCAAATGGACGTGGCAAGACCACTCTTTTGGAGGCCATGGCCAGTCTGATGCGGGTACTTGCTCCCCTGGAACCTTCTGCATTTGAACTTCATGATCGGTTGTGGTCCGACTCCAAGGCGCAGGCACAATTGGATCTGCGCTTGTCAGTTAATCTGAAAGGTTCGGTTCAGGAGGTGTTATTGACCTTGGCAGCAGGAACAGGGCAACCACAAAATATTAGAAATTGGGAGCGTAGTGATTTGATGCGGGTTCAGACAACGAAACAACTTTATCTTGCTTGGTCTCGCTCTAAAACAGGGAATAGGAAACTTATCAAATCCGCAGATCCTTTGGTAGATGAACTGCTTGCATTGGTGAAGTCGGAGACTGAAAATTTTTATGAGGCATTTGGTCCTGATCCCATCACTGTACCATCACTGCTTTATTTTGATGCCTATCGGGACATACCTGTGGTGACGGGAATGCAACAAGTATATTTTGATCAGGATATGCCTGTGGTGACGGGAAAGCAACAATTGATTGGTCGTCCTGAGGATTGGACTTATTGGCCCGTCCATTGTTTTGGTTTGTATGGTAATAAGTGGTTTAACAGTTTGGACAATCTGCTGGTGTGGTTGACATGGCTTGATGATGAACGTTATAGTAAAATCCAAGACTTGCTAAATAGTTTAGTATTTAGCAATACAAGCAAAACACTGGATGTGATTAGTCGGAAGTCCTTGACGGCACGTATTAGCAGTGGCGGTGGCCATCACCGTTTGGATCAACTCTCAAGTGGAGAAAAAAGTATGGTGCAATTGTTACTCCGTATTTATCTGCACCTGACCATCCATTCCATTATTGTAATTGACGAACTGGATGCCCACCTGCACCCCAAATGGCAACACAGACTCTATCAAGCTTTGAAAAAATTGATCGCTGATAATCCCTCTCTCACCCTTATCATAACCACACATTCTCTGGAATTGGTTGAGCAGTTTGGTATTGATATGAAGCGTGAAGAAATGAATCTGCGTATGAATGGACATATTATCGAGATGCATGAAATTTAATTTTTTTTATGGAGTTGAATATGGGAAGCTTATTAGATGGATCCGTAACATCTGGCGAGTTTAGTCATTTATATAATCAATCTGTTCGTTTTACAGATGAGTTGAGCGATGGGTTAGAAAAACGCGCATCTAAACGTATTATATTATACGTGGAATCCAAGGAGGATTATGAGATATTCAGAGAGCGTTGGTTCAGTCATTTGAGCGAATGGATTACTTTTCATGCCGTGGATGATGTAAATGGTGGGGGTGGGGGATCTGCGGTGGTGTATCGACGGGTTAAGCATGATCGGGAGCGGGATATTTGTTCCTATGGCATTGTGGATCGAGATGTTCTGCTGAACGGGTATGTCACAGGAAGACCCGTCAAGTGGGATGCGTTTTTTGAGCCAAATCATGAAATATTTAAAAATGCTGTCTCAGGTATTTTGGGATCTTATATCAAAGTGTTGCGGCGTTGGGAGATCGAAAATTATTTGTTGCATCCGGTTGCCGTAAGAGAATTTCTTAAAGATAGCAAACTCAATAAATCTCTTGGCACAAAATCATCGACCGAACGTTTGCTTGATTTTTCAGAAATCGCAATTATTTTGACAGCCACCGAACTTGCTCTGATGAAACTGGGTCAATCATGGGGACCACTAAAAATGTTTTATGAGATTAATGATGCCCATACATTAATGTCGAAATTAATGGAAAAAATGCGAAAGGATAACCTGTCAGTTATAGAAAACGAAATAAATGAAAATTGTCAAAAAATCAAACGCTTCCTGCTTGATGACGCAGACAATCCTGATGAAAAATGGAATCAGATTAACCATTTGATCAACGGAAAAATATTTTTGGAGCGTTTTTTTGTTGGTTTGGGTCTCAAGGATTCACCCCAATACCACTTGGCAAGCAAAATTTCAGATGATTTGATTGATCCTGAGTTGCAAGAATTTATGGGAGGTTTGAAGGAGGAGGCAGAACGATTATTCCGTGGAGAATCCTGTCTGTCGCGCTGTTCGCCATAGCGTTTTCCACATGGGGTCATGCAGTCTCGCATCCATCCCCCATGTGACGCCATAACTCCATTTACACAACAGCCAGATCAAACCGCTGAGGGTTCATCCATCATCCCCATGATGCGGGAGACATACCGGCGGGTCTCTCCGGGCATGGCAGAAGCCGGTTGTCTTTCCAGATTACCCATTCCCCAGTTGTAAGCAGCCAAAGCCGAACGAACATTGCCATCGTAGCGGTCCAAAAGTCGGCTCAGATAGAGCGTTCCACCCATGATATTCTCTTCTGCATTAAACGGATCCTTGACTCCCAATTCTTTGGCGGTTCCTGGCATCAATTGCATCATGCCCATGGCTCCGGCTGGCGAAACCGCCTTGGGATTGAAACTGCTCTCCACCTTGATGACAGAACGTATAAGATCCTCATCCACATCATAACGTTCAGCTGCACGTCGGATGATCTGATCATAATTTCCGCCTTCATGTTGGGTGGAAATCTTGTGGCTCGCATCAACCTTGGCACGGGTCTTGACAGCAGGCATCAGTGGGGCTTGTAGCCGGGAAGGTGTGGATTCCGCAATATTATTACTCAACGGCCACACTTCATCAAGAGCGGATCCGCCTGCACCCGTCAGACTGGGGGGGACTGCTCCGCCCATCGATTCCTTGGCTTGTCGCAAGGTATTCATGACCGCTTCCACCAATGCGTTCACCGAGGCATGGGACAACGGCGTGGCATTGGACAAGCCGTTTCTCTCTTCTACAGCCTGTACGAGTAGTTCGTTGAATGGGTTGCCTTCACGATGGGGGTTGACACGCACGCGCCCTTCTCTGGATGCCGTGGTGTTGAAAGAAGGTTCGGTCATGGTGATGGGTGTGGTCGTCATCTTGTCACCTGAAGTGGGTAGGATGGTATGGACAATCATATTATGCACCATTCATGCCAACTCAGAACATGACGCCCTTCGGGAAAAAAGTCAAAGGCAAAACCTTGGGGGATGAATCCCCCAAACCCCCTCTTTTTTTTTAATATTTTAAAATAAAAAATAATAAAAAAAAAGGGTGGGG